>NZ_CP020042.1:4492767-4793975 GCF_002028425.1 Streptomyces katrae
TTCGCACCCGGGTACACGAACGGCGTCGCTCCGTACGGGGTCTGGAAGATAGAGCAGGTCTTCGAGGACAAGCGCTGGGCCGACGACACGGACGACGACTACGACCTCGCCTTCGCCCGCCTCGCCCCCGACGACAAGGGCCGCAACATCGAGGACCTCACCGGCGGCGCCGCCCTCGACACCAGCGGCCGCGCGGGCGAGGAGGTCACGGTGACGGGCTACCCCGCCGACCGCAAGGTCCCCCGCACCTGCACGGCGGTCTCCGTACGCACCAGCGAGCGCGAGCAGCGCTTCGACTGCGCCGACTTCCCGGGCGGAACCAGCGGCAGCGCCTGGCTCGGCCGCGACGGCAAGATCATCGGCATCCTGACGGGCGGCGACACGGACGACGTCTCCACGAGCACCATCCTCGGCGACTACGCCGCCCAGCTGTACGCAAAGGCCACCGCGCCCCAGCGGTGACGGGTCCGCGGGGCGGCGGGGTGCCGGGGGGCGGGGTAGCCGGGCGGTCCCGGCCGGCCTCCGGGCGGCCCCGGTGGGCCTCCGGGCGGCCCCGGCTGGTCCCGGGGCGTCCCCGTCGGCCCCAGAGCGTCCCGGGCGGTCCAGGCTGGTTCCGGGGCGTCCCGGGGCGTCCCGGGTGATGCCGCCAATTCCGGGGCGGTTCCGGCTGGTCCCGGCCGGCCTCCGGGCGGTCCCGGCTGGTCCCGGGGCGTCCCCGTCGGCCCCAGAGCGTCCCGGGCGGTCCCGGCTGGTCCCGGGGCGTCCCGGGTGATGCCGCCAATTCCGGGGCGGTTCCGGCTGGTCCCGGGCCGATCCCCGGGTGACCTCGGCCGCCCCCAGGCATCCCCGGCCGGCCCCGGCCGGCGCACCCGTCCTCCCTCGGGCGGGGGAGGGCGCCTCCCTCCCGGGCGCGATGTCCGGCGGGTGGTTTCCGGCCAGGATCGGGGGCGACCCGACCGCCGCTCCCGGAGGAGACCACCGCCATGCACCGCACGCTCCTGCTGCGCCTCGCCGCACCCCTCGCCCTCGCCGCCGCCCTCACCGCCACGGCCTGCCTCCCGGCCTCGGCGACGGAGGCGCCCCCGGCGACGGGGACGTCCTCGGTGGCGGAGGCGTACTCGGCCGTCCCCGCCGGACCGGGCGTGCCCGCCGGACTTGGCGCCCCCGTCGGCCAGGGCGTCCGCGTCGGGCTGGCCGTTTCCGCCGGCTCGGGCGTCCCCGCCGGACCGGCCGTCCCCGCAGTGGGTGGGATCAGCGGGTGGGCGCGGATGGCCTACGGCGACCCCCGCGACGACGTCCAGATCTCCGTCGACGCCCACGGCCTGTTCGCCCCGGCGGGTTCCCCCACCGCCACCCGCTCCTGGGGGGTCTTCCGCATCCAGCACTACTCGCCCGCCAAGGACGGTCAGCCCGCGAACTTCAACTGGGGGGACTTCGTCGTCGACTGCCTGAGGGTGGACGGCACGGAGGTGTCCGTGACGGGCCGGATCGTCGACGCCGGCCCGGCGTGGGAGCCGTTCCTGAACCGCAGGCCCCTGCCGGCCCGCATGGGCCTCAGCTTCCACGTCCCCGGCCCGGGCGGCCGGCCCGACGAGGCGCGCGTCGGCCTCACGCCCCCGGCCGAGGAGGGCACCCCGGACATCCCGAAGTGCTCGACCCGGCCCGCCGACTCGGCCCTGGCGGCGGGCGGCTACCGGCTCCGACCCGGGCTCTAGTATGGGAACGTGCATTCGAATCCCGACGCCGGGCCGGCGGCTCCGGGGCCTCCGGCCCCGGGGGAGCGCCCGCCCCTCACTCCCGCCCTCACCGGTGACGAACTCGCCCGCTGGTACTGGACGCTGGCCGAGCTGACCGACCTGGCCCGGCGGCTCGGCGTACCCCGCGGCGGCGGTAAGGCCGCGCTCGGGGAACGGCTGCGGGCCGTGCTCGACGGCAAGCCGCTCCCCACCGCCGCCGCCCGCCGGCCCGCGGCCGTCCGGCAGCTGTCCGCGCCGGTGGACGGGGACTCCGTCATCCCCGAGGGGCAGCGCTGCAGCCAGGTGCTGCGGGAGTACTTCCGGCGGGAGACCGGGCCGGGGTTCCACTTCGACGGGTACATGCGCGCCTACATCGCGGAGAACCCGGGCCGCACCCTGGCCGAAGCGGTCGCCCACTGGCACGCCACCCGGGCGGCGGCGGCCGGACCCCAGGAGATCGGCGCCCAGTTCGAGTTCAACCGCTTCCTGCGCGCCTGGCACGCGGACCATCCGGGCGGCACGAGGGACGAGGCCCTGGCGGCCTGGCACACCCACCGCTCCGCCCCGCGGAAACCGCCGGGGTCGGGCGGGTCCGCGGGGGCCATCGGCACCGCCCGTTCCGTCTGAAAATGCGTTGAGCCGTCCCCGCGGTGCGGCCGAGTATCGGGCCATGGGACATCTCGAAGCCTCGCACCTGGAGTACTACCTGCCCGACGGGAGGGTGCTGCTCGGCGACGCCTCGTTCAGAGTGGGCGAGGGGTCGGTGGCCGCGCTGGTCGGCGCCAACGGTGCGGGCAAGACCACGCTGCTGCGGCTGCTCTCGGGGGAGTTGCAGCCGCACGGCGGGACCGTCACCTCCAGCGGCGGCATCGGGGTCATGCACCAGTTCGTCGGCTCGGTGCGTGACGACCGCACGGTCCGCGACCTGCTGGTCTCGGTGTCGCAGCCGCGGATCCGGCAGGCCGCGGCCGCCGTGGACGCGGCCGAGCACCTGATCATGACGGTCGACGACGAGGCCGCGCAGCTGGCCTACGCCCAGGCGCTCAGCGACTGGGCCGAGGCCCGCGGGTACGAGGCCGAGACCGTCTGGGACATGTGCACGATGGCGGCCCTCGGCATGCCGTACGACCGGGCCCAGTTCCGGGAGGTGCGAACGCTGTCCGGCGGCGAGCAGAAACGGCTCGTGCTGGAAGCGCTGCTGCGCGGCCCGGACGAGGTGCTGCTGCTGGACGAGCCGGACAACTACCTCGACGTGCCCGGCAAGCGCTGGCTGGAGGAGCGGCTGCGGGAGACCCGCAAGACGGTGCTGTTCATCTCCCACGACCGGGAACTGCTGGCGCGGGCCGCGCAGCGCATCGTGGCGGTGGAACCCGGTCCCGCCGGCTCCGACGTGTGGGTGCACGGCGCGGGCTTCGGGACCTTCCACGCGGCACGGGAGGAGCGTTTCGCACGCTTCGACGAACTGCGGCGCCGCTGGGACGAGAAGCGGGCGCAGCTGAAACGGCTCGTGCAGGACCTGCGGCAGTACGCCGCCCGCAGCGACGAGATGGCCTCGCGCTACCAGGCGGCCAAGACCCGGCTGCGCAAGTTCGAGGAGATCGGCCCGCCGCCGGAGCCGCCGCGCAAGCAGGAGATCCGGATGCGCCTGCAGGGCGGCCGCACCGGCGTACGGGCCGTGGTCTGCGAGGAGCTGGAGCTGACCGGGCTGATGAAGCCGTTCTCGCTGGAGGTCTTCTACGGGGAGCGCGTCGCGGTCCTCGGCTCGAACGGCTCCGGCAAGTCGCACTTCCTGCGGCTCCTGGCGGGTGAGGACGTCCGGCACACGGGTGCGTGGAAGCTGGGCGCACGCGTGGTGCCGGGCCACTTCGCCCAGACGCACGCCCATCCCGAGCTGGTGGGACGCACCCTGGTGGACATCCTGTGGACCGAGCACGCCAAGGACCGGGGCGGGGCGATGTCGGCGCTGCGGCGGTACGAGCTGGAACGCCAGGGGGACCAGCCCTTCGACAAGCTGTCGGGCGGACAGCAGGCACGCTTCCAGATCCTGCTGCTGGAGCTGGCGGGGACCACCGCGCTGTTCCTCGACGAGCCGACGGACAACCTCGACCTGGAGTCCGCGGAGGCCCTGCAGGAGGGCCTGGAGGCGTACGAGGGCACGGTGCTGGCGGTGACGCACGACCGCTGGTTCGCCCGCTCCTTCGACCGCTACCTGGTGTTCGGCTCGGACGGGGTCGTCCGGGAGACCGCGGAACCGGTGTGGGACGAGCGGCGGGTCGAACGGGTGCGCTGAGGCCGGGCGGTGGAGGGCCGGCCGGCGGGGCTAGGTGACGAGGCCGAAGTGGACCGGTTCGGCCTGGGTGCCGGCGAGGAGGTCCGGCAGGCGCGGGGGCCAGAGGGGCTCGCCGAGGGTGGCGAGGCGCTCCGGTGAGAGCCACTGCCAGTGGATGCCGGGGTCCTCGAGGACGGGCTCCCGGCGGGGGCCGGTGGTGACGTAGATGTGCTCGTGCTGCCGGACGGGGATGCCCTCGTGGGTGAAGTCGTGCTCCCAGGTGCACAGCAGCCGCTGCGGCTCCAGGTCGGTCCACCCGGTCTCCTCGCGCAACTCCCGCCGCACGCACTCCTCGGGGGTCTCGCCAGGATCCATACCGCCGCCCGGCGGCAGCCAGTGGATGCCGACTTCGACGTTGTTCTCCCGGAACAGGAACACCGACCCGCTGGGGGAGAGGACGACAATGCGCGCTGCCTGACGCGGAGTTCTCATCATCGCAGGGTACGGCGGCGGGGCCGGGGGTGGGAGGGGTGGGACGGTGGCTGCGGCTGGAGGGCGGTGGCTGCGGCTGGGGGTGGGCGGTGCCCCTTCGCCGGGGTCGGTGGGGTGTCGGGGGCTTCCCGCCAGTCCACTGTCCTTTCGTGCCGGTCCGGCCTGTCAAGGGCGCTCCTTCGTCGCGTCGCTCCGCGATCGCCTGCGGCGACCCTTGACAGACCGGCCCGTCCCGAAATGCCAAAGACTGTCGGAAAGCCCCCGAAGGAACGGCATGGTCCAACCTCAAGATCTGCGACACGGTCCGGAAATGCGACGGCCCGTTCCGCCCGGCAGACCGGCCATCCGGCCCAGCTGCGAAGCCGTCCCCCCGGCCGGGCAGACGGCCGCCCCAGATCGCTACGCGCTCCTCCGGTTCCAGCGTCCGCCCGCCGTCCAGGGCTGATCCCCGCACCTCATGCCAATGAGGACGTCATCGGGGCCGGTGGGCGCCACAGATCGCTACGCGCTCCTCCCGTTTCGGCGTCCGACGGCCGTCCGGGGCCGATACCTGCACCTCATGCCCATCAGGACGTCATCGGGGCCGCCGGACGCCACAGATCGCTACGCGCTTCTCGAAGCTCGGCGGCTGGCCGACTTGGTGGGCTGATATCCGCACAAAGGGAGCAGTGGGGGATGGTGGGGACGTCAGGTGGCGGCAGGATTCCGGTTCTTGCCGGCTGGGGGTGGTCTCGGCCTGATCTTGGCTGTAAAGTTCATCTCGAGCTCGCGGCCGGGAAACCGGTGGTGGGACTGGCGTTGGTGGTCCAAGGAAAGGCACCCCACTTCCTGTGGGGGGATGCAGGTGCAAGGCCTGCCCAGCGCTCGATCAAGGCCCCGGCCTCCTCAGGGAGGTCGGGGCCTTTTGCTTGCGGTCTCAGATGGCGGTGGAGACCGCCGTGTGGCGCCATGCGTCGAGTTCGCGCCGGACCAGGGCGAGCTTCGCCTCGACGCGTTCGACCGCGTCCGTGCCCAGCTGCAGGCGCAGCGGCGGTTCGGCGACCTCGGTGATGTCGACGATGGCCTTGGCGCCCTTCACGGGGTCGCCGGGCTGGCGGCCGTCGTTCGTGGCCAGCGCCTCGCGCACCGGACCCGCGCCCACGGCGTAGTCGGGGATGGTGGCGGGTTCGAACCGGATGCTCGAACTGTTGAGGAAGTCGGTACGGAAGCCGCCCGGTTCGATGATGGTGACGCGGACGCCGAGCGGTGCGAGCTCGCCGTGCAGTGCCTCCGAGATGCCTTCGAGGGCGAACTTCGACGCGCCGTACAGACCCACCGCAGGAGCGGTGGCGAAGCCGCCCACGGAGCCGATGTTCAGGACGTGCCCGGACCGCTGGGACCGGAGCGTGGGCAGCGTCGCCCGCAACGTGTTGAGCACGCCGAACACGTTGACGTCGAACAGGTCCCGCGCAGCCTGGTCGGAGGTCTCCTCGATCGCGCCCACGAGCCCGTAGCCGGCGTTGTTGACCACGACGTCGATCCGCCCGAACTCCGCCAGCCCGGCCTCCACCGCGAGCGCCAACTGCTCCGGTCGGGTCACGTCGGCGCTCACCGCCAGCAGGCCCTCCGGCTTCTCCGGGTACGCCTTGAGCACGGCCGACGCGTCCCTCGCCGTGGCGATCACGCTGTGTCCTCGCTCCAGCGCCTCCCGGGTGATCTCCGCGCCGAGCCCACGCGATGCACCAGTGACGAACCAAACGCTCATGTTCTCCCCCAATTCCGATCGTCCGACTGGCCGACGAGTCGACGGTAGAAGCTAGAGTCGGGTCTAGATCAATAAGCACGTGACCGGAGTCACTATGGACCTGAGCATCGGCGAGGTGGCGAAGCGCAGCGGGCTGAGCGTCCACGCGCTGCGGTTCTACGAGCGGGAGGGCCTGTTCGCCAACCCGGTGCGCCGCCTGTCCAACGGCCGTCGGATCTACCACGAGGAAGACGTGGAGTGGCTGGCGATCTGCACCAAGCTCCGCTCCTCCGGCATGTCGCTGGCCGCGATCCGGGAGTACGTCGAGCTGGCCCGCCAGGGCGCGGGCAACGAACGCGACCGCCTCGATCTGCTGCGCCGGCACGAGGAGCACGTCCAGGAGCAGATCCGGGAGTTGCAAGAAGCCCTGGACGTGGTGCGCTACAAGGTACGGATCTACGAGGAACACCTCGCCCGCGGCGAGGCGGACCAGCTCTGGAACCCCACCCACCACCCCTCGGACCGCACGTCCGTCGGCCGCTGACCTTCGAGCAGCCCGTGGCGTTCTGCCGCCCCTGGCGGCCCCGATGACGTCCTGATGGGCATCGGGTGCGGATATCGGCCCACCAAGTCGGCCAGCCGCCGAGCTTCGAGGAGCGCGTAGCGATCTGTGGCGTCCCGCGGCCCCCGGATGCCCGTCCCGTCGTCATTGAGTGCGGGTATCAGCCCTGGACGGCCGCCGGACACAGAGATTCGAGGAGCGCGTAGCGATCTGGGGCGCCCACCGGCCCCGATGACGTCCTCATTGGCATGAGGTGTGGGGATCAGCCCTTGACGGCGGGCGGACGCTGAAACGGGAGGAGCGCGTAGCGATCTGGGGCGGCCGTCTGCCCGGCTGGGGGGATGGCTTCGCAGCGGGGCCGGATGGCCGGTCTGCCGGGCGGAACGAGTCGTCGCATTTCCGGACCGTGTCGCAGATCCTGAGGTTGGCCCATGCCGTTCCTTCGGGGGCTTTCCGACAGTCTTTGGCATTTCGGGACGGGCCGGTCTGTCAAGGGTCGCCGCAGGCGATCGCGGAGCGACGCGACGAAGGAGCGCCCTTGACAGGCCGGACCGGCACGAAAGGACAGTGGACTGGCGGGAAGCCCCCGACACTCCACCGACCCCGGTGAAGGGTGCACCGCCCACCCCCAGCCGGAGCCACCCCGGTGAACCGGAACCCGGGTCGCCGGTAAATGTGATCAGCTGATGTACCGTCGGGGGGATGAGCAAGCACCGTCGAGCCGGATCCGGGTCCGGTCCCGCCTCCAGCCCCCGTGCCCGTGCCCGTGCGTCGGAACGCGCCCGGCGGCGGCGTGGGGCGGCCGGGCGGCCGTCGCGGGCGCTGGTGCTGGTCGCCACCGCCGGGCTGCTGCTCTTCGGGGCCGGATGGGTGCACGCCCTCTACGAACAGCCCGGCGCGCCCGTGCCGCCGGCCCGCTCCGATGCCCGGCCCAAGGCCCACGCCGGGCCCCCCGGACACGCCGCTCGCGGTGGCCGCCGTCCCGACGCCCTCCAGGGGATCCCGGCCGCCGCCCTCAGCGAGACCACCCGGGCCCGTATCCCGGCCGAGGCGCGCCAGCTGGTCCTCGTCACCGGCAAGGCCAAGGACTCCTCGGAGTCCACCGTCGGCCTGTACACCCGCCCCGCCCCCGGCGCGGACTGGGTGCGGGCCGCCCAGTGGCCCGCCCGCAACGGCGCCAAGGGCTGGTCCACCGAGCGCGAGTACGGGGACCTGACCTCCCCGCAGGGCGTCTTCTCCCTCAGCGACGCCGGCGGCCTGCTGTCGGCCCCGCCCGGCACGAAGCTGCCGTACGACCAGGACTCCGGTTTCGTCGCCTCGGGGCCCGGGGTGAACGGCGAGTCGCTACAGGGCTCCTTCGACTACGTCGTGGCGATCGACTACAACCGCCGCCAGGGCGTGTCCCCGCTCGACCCGGTGATGCCGGACGGCAAGGGCCGGGGCGGCAACATCTGGCTCCACGTCGACCACGACGGCCCCTCCCAGGGCTGCGTCGGCCTGCCCAGGGCGGCGATGAAGCAGCTCCTGGAGACCCTGGACCCGGCAGCCCACCCGGTCATCGCGATGGGCCCGTCCGGCTTCTAGGGGAGGGCTTCGGAGCCCCGCGCTCCCGCGCCGCCACCGCCCCCGGGCGAGGCCGCCTCGACCTCGGTCCTGCCCCTGCCCCACACCAGCAGCCCGATGTACACGAGGTCGAACACAGAGCACAGCACGCCCAGCCCCAGGACGAACCCGGACCCGGACCCGGACCCGGACCTGGACCCGGATCCGGACCCCTCCATCACCCCGAACAGCACCGTCGGCGCGAGGGTGCCCAGCCACTTGGCGACGGCGATCACCAGCGACTGCCCGCGCGGGCCGCGCCGGGCGGCGTAGAGGCCCAGGAACAGCCCCGACATCAGCAGGTTCTGCAGGAACGCGGCGTAGCGCGAGGCGTCGTGCGCGCCGAAGTGCGCGAGGAACAGCAGCTGCACGGCGAAGCCGGTCGCGAAGACGAGCGCGCTCCACGCCGCGAACACCGGCCGGGTCACGAAGGCCGGCAGCTCGGCGCGCCCGTAGCGCAGGTAGGTGTAGACGATCACCAGGTCGGCGGCGCACCACACCAGGTTGACCACCCCTTGCGGGGACAGCCCGGTACGGACGTCGTTGGCGGCGTAGACGGCCTCCCAGGCGAGGTTGAGCGCGAGGGCGGCGACGGGCATCGCGTACGTGCGGTCCCGGAACCCGACCCGGACGGCCTCGACGTACACGAGCGTCCAGGCCAGCCCGCTGACGAGGGTGAGCATCAGTTCCACGGGCGCACCCTAGGCGATGCGCGGCCGGACGCCACGAGCGCTGCGGCACCCTTCGTCCCTGCCGACCTTCGTCCCTGCCGACCCCTTGCCTGACGATCCGTCAGCTACGACGATGGCCCGGACCCAAGACCACCACCACACAGCGGGGCGGACGGCCATGGCACGCGTGTTTCCGGAAGGCCGGCTGGCGTACGGGATGCAGCTCCCGGTCCAGTCGCAGAGCACCATCTACGCCGAACCCTGGGAGGCCGCCGCCGGTGCGGCCGACCTCGCCGAGGTGGCGCGGGCCGCCGACCGGGCCGGCTTCGGGTACCTGGCCACGTGCGACCACGTGGCCATCCCGCGCCGGCTCGCCGGGCCCATGGGCACCGTCTGGTACGACCCGGTGGCCACCCTGGCCTTCCTGGCCGGCATCACCGAGCGGGTACGGCTGCTGAGCCACGTCGCGATCGTCGGCCTGCGCCACCCCCTGGTCACCGCCAAGCAGTACGCGACCCTCGACCACCTCTCCGGGGGCCGGCTGGTCCTCGGGGTCGGGGCCGGGCACGTGCAGGAGGAGTTCGAGGCGCTCGGGGCGGACTTCGCGGGCCGGGGGCCGGTGCTGGACGAGGTCCTGGACGCGTTGCGGGCCGCGCTCGGTCCGGAGGAGTTCCCCGCGTTCGAGGGGGAACGGTTCTCCTTCCGCGACCTCGGCCAGTTGCCCCGTCCCGCCCAGCAGCGGATCCCCGTCTGGGTCGGCGGGTCCTCCCCGGCCGCCGTCCGGCGGGCCGCGGTGCGCGGTGACGGCTGGCTCCCGCAGGGCGACCCGCGCGACCGGATCCCGGCGCAGGTCGCCCGCATCCGTGAGCTGAGGGAGGCGGCCGGGGTGGAGGGGCCCTTCGAGGTGGGGGCGATCACCGAGCCCCTCTACGTCGGCGAGCCCGGCTGGGACACCGGCAGGCGCACCCTCACCGGCAAGGCGGAGGCGCTGGCGGAGTCCCTGCGGGAGTACCGGGCGCTGGGCGTGGACCAGATCCAGGTCCGCTTCCGCAATCGCGACCGTGCCGAACTCGTCGACCAGATCACCGCCTTCGGGTCCGAGGTGGCCCCGCTGCTCAACGACTAGACCGATCCGACCGCTAGACCGACCCGACCGCATGGACAAGGAGTACCCGTGGGCAAGCTGGACGGGCGCGTCGTCATCATCACCGGTGCGGCGCGCGGGCAGGGCGAGCAGGAAGCGCGGCTCTTCGCCGCCGAGGGGGCGCGGGTGGTGCTCGGCGACGTGCTCGACGAGCAGGGTGCCGCCGTGGCCAAGGAGATCACCGAGGACTGCGGCGAGGACCGGGCGCGGTACGTCCGGATGGACGTGAGCCGCGAGGAGGACTGGACGGCCGCCGTGGCCGTCGCGAAGGAGGCCTTCGGCCGGGTCGACGGGCTGGTCAACAACGCGGGCATCCTGCGCTTCAACGAGCTGACCGCGACGCCGCTGGAGGAGTTCCAGCAGGTGGTGCAGGTCAACCAGGTCGGCGCGTTCCTCGGGATCAGGACGGTCGCGCCCGAGATCGGGGCGGCGGGCGGCGGGACGATCGTCAACACCTCCTCGTACACCGGCCTGACGGGCATGGCGTACGTGGGCGCGTACGCGGCGACCAAGGCGGCCGTCCTCGGGCTGACGCGGGTGGCGGCGCTGGAGCTGGCGGCGCAGAACATCCGGGTCAACGCGATGTGCCCGGGCGCGGTGGACACGCCCATGGCCAACCCGGGGCTGCTGGATCCGGCCGGGATGACGGACGAGGCCCGGGAGGCGATGGCGGACCTGTACCGGAAGGTGGTGCCACTGGGGCGGGTGGGGCGTCCGGAGGAGATAGCGAAGCTGGCGCTGTTCCTGACGGCCGAGGACTCCTCGTACATCACCGGCCAGCCTTTCGTCATCGACGGGGGATGGATGGCGGGGGTCAGCATCCTCTGAGGCGCGCGAGGGCCGGCGCTGACCCGCCCCGTCGACCAGGAGAGCGAATCCATCGAGTGAATCTGACGAGCCGTCAGTTGCCCCCACCTCGGCTCTTGACGCCCCCACTGCACGGTGGAACAGTCGGACCCATCAAATCTGACGCAACGTCAGAAACCTAAGGACGGTGAACCCCTTGGAATTCGGGCTCTTCGTGCAGGGATACGTGCCTGAGGCGCGGTCCAAGGTCGACCCCGAGGCGGAGCACAAGGCGCTGCTCGAGGAGACCCAGTACGTCATCCAGGCCGACAAGTCCGGCTTCAAGTACGCCTGGGCCTCCGAGCACCACTTCCTGGAGGAGTACTCCCACCTCTCGGCGAACGAGGTCTTCCTCGGCTACCTCGCCGCCGCCACCGAACGGATCCACCTCGGCTCGGGCATCTTCAACCCGCTCGCCCCGGTGAACCACCCGGTGAAGGTGGCCGAGAAGGTCACCATGCTCGACCACCTCTCCAAGGGCCGCTTCGAGTTCGGCACCGGGCGCGGCGCCGGCAGCCACGAGATCCTCGGCTTCCTGCCCGGCATCACGGACATGAACCACACCAAGGAGATCTGGGAGGAGACCATCGGGGAATTCCCCAAGATGTTCCTCCAGGAGGAGTACGAGGGGTTCAAGGGCAAGCACTGGTCGCTGCCGCCGCGCAAGATCTTCCCCAAGCCGTACGGCAAGGCGCACCCGGCCATGTGGTACGCCGCCGGGTCCCCCTCCTCGTACGCGATGGCGGCGAAGAAGGGCCTCGGGGTGCTGGGCTTCAGCGTCCAGAAGGTCTCGGACATGGAGTGGGTCCTGGAGCAGTACAAGACGGCGATCCAGGAGGCGAAGGCGATCGGGGCCTTCGTGAACGACAACGTGATGGTCACCTCCACGGCGATCTGCGCGGAGACGCACGAGAAGGCGGTCGAGATCGCGGTCAACGCGAACATGAACCGCTTCCAGTCGCTGGTGTTCCGCTACCACGACACGTTCCCGCGGCCGGAGGCGATCCCGCAGTGGCCGGAGACGCTGCCGGAGTACAACGCGGAGATCATCGAGCTGCTGATCGCGGAGGAGCTGCTGATCTGCGGTGATCCGGCGGAGGTGCGGGCGCAGTGCAAGCGGTGGGAGCAGGCGGGGGCGGACCAGCTGTCCTTCGGTCTGCCGACCGGGGTGTCGTACGAGGACACGATGACGACGATCAAGCTGATCGGTGAGCACGTCATCCCCCACATCGACACGGACCCGGTCCACCGGACGACACGCTTCCGCCAGTCCGCGTAGCGGGGGCCCGCCCCGCGCAGCGGCCCGCCCGGCGCCGGCGGTCCGCACCGGAACGACCCGCAGCGGCCCGCCCACCCCGGCGGGCCGCACCCGCACGCCCCGCACGCCCCGCGCACCGCTACACGCACCGCACCCCCCACACCGCCCGGCCAGGGCAACGGCACAGGGATCAGGGATCAGGGATCAGGGACACCAGGACGGGAAGGGAACCCCATGCTCGACCACCTCATCCGCGGAGCGACCGTCGTCGACGGCACCGGCGCCCCCGCCCGGGTCGCAGACGTCGGCATACGCGACGGCCGCATCGCCGTCATCGCCGCGCCCGGCACCGTCGAGGAGGAGGCCCGTACCAGTGAGGACGCCACCGGGCTGGTCCTCACCCCGGGGTTCATCGACCCCCACACCCACTACGACGCCCAGCTCTTCTGGGACCCCTACGCCACCCCCTCCATGAACCACGGCGTCACCACCGTCGCCGGCGGCAACTGCGGGTTCACCCTGGCCCCCCTCAACCCCGCCCGCCCCGAGGACGCCGACTACACCCGCCGCATGATGAGCAAGGTCGAGGGCATGGCGCTGGCCGCCCTCGAAGAAGGGGTCGACTGGTCCTGGTCCACCTTCGGGGAATACCTCGACGCCCTCGAAGGGCGGATCGCCGTCAACGCCGGGTTCATGGTCGGACACTGCGCCCTGCGCCGCCACGTGATGGGGGAGGCCGCCACCGGCGGCGCCGCCCCCACCTCCGCCCAGCTGGACGAGATGCTCGCCCTCCTCCACCAGGCCATGGACGCCGGCGCCTGGGGCCTGTCCACCACCCAGTCCTCCACCCACTCCGACGGCGACGGCGCCCCCGTCGCCTCCCGGCACGCCGGGCCCGCCGAACTGCTCGCGCTCTCCCGGGCCGTCGGCGACCACGAGGGCACCCAGCTCGAGGCCATCGTCGCCGGCTGCCTGGACCAGTTCTCCGACGAGGAGATCGACCTCTTCGTCGAGATGAGCGCCGCCGCCGGCCGCCCCCTCAACTGGAACGTGCTCACCATCGACGCCGCCGTCCCCGAACGGGTCCCGCGCCAGCTGGTCCCCAGCGAGCGCGCCCGCAAGGCCGGCGGCCGGATCGTGGCGCTGACGATGCCGATCCTCACCCCCATGAACATGTCCCTCGGCACCTTCTGCGCCCTCAACCTCATCCCCGGCTGGGGCGAGGTCCTCGGGCTGCCCGTGCCCGAGCGGATCGCGAAGCTCCGCGACCCCGGCGTACGGGCCGAGATGCTGCGCCGCGCCGACAGCAAGGAGGCCGGGGTCTTCCGGCGCCTGGCCGACTTCGGGCGCTACGTCATCGGTGACACGTACAGCGAGGTGAACGAGGGGCTGAGCGGGCGCGTCGTCGGGGACATCGCCGCCGAACGCGGGCAGGACGCCTTCCAGTGCCTGGTCGAGATCTGCGCCAACGACGACCTGCGCACGGTCCTGTGGCCGATGCCCACCGACAACGACCCGGCGACCTGGGCCCTGCGCGCCGAGACCTGGCAGCACGAGGACGTCATGCTCGGCGGCTCCGACGCGGGCGCGCACCTGGACCGGATGTGCGGGGCCCCGTACACGACCCGGTTCCTCGGCGACTGCCTGCGCGGCCGCAGGCTCGTGCCGCTGGAGCAGGCGGTGAAGATGCTGACGGACGACCCGGCGCAGCTGTTCGGGCTGCGCGAGCGCGGCCGGATCGCCGAGGGCTGGCACGCGGACCTGGTCCTCTTCGACCCGGAGCGCATCGAGGCCGGCCCGGCCACCTTGGTCCACGACCTGCCCGGCGACAGCCCGCGGCTGGACTCCCGGGCGATCGGGATCGTGTCGGTGCGGGTCAACGGGGTGGAGACCATCCGCGACGACGAGGTGACCGGCGCGATCCCGGGGATCGTGCTCCGGTCGGGCCGGGACACGAGGACGGTGAGCACCCGATGAGCGGTGGGACGAGGGGTCGGCAGGGGCGGGCCCGGGAGCAGCGGCTGTACCTCGGCGGGGAGTGGGTCGAGCCCGAGGGCGGGTACTACGAGGTGGTCAACCCGGCGGACGAGTCCGTGGTGGGCCTGGCCCCCGAGGCCTCGCGGGCGCAGGTGGAGGCCGCCGCCCGGGCCGCCGCCGAGGCCTTCGGTACGTGGTCCCGTACGCGGCCCGAGGAGAGGGCGGCGATCCTGGACCGGGCCGCGGACGTCATCCAGCGGGAGTTCGAACCGCTGGCGGAGCTGGCCCGGGCGGAGACGGGCGCCCCGACCGGGATCGCGCGCGGGATGCAGGTCGGGGTGGGGGTGTCGCGGTTCCGGCGGTACGCCAGGGGGGCGCTGGAGCCGGTGGAGCGGGGGCTCCCGCCGCAGGTGACCGAGGCGGGGCCGATGGGCGCGGCGAGCGTGCTGGGCGCGCTGGAGGTACGCCAGCCGGTCGGGGTGGTCACCTGCATCACCTCGTACAACAACCCGTGGGCGAACCCGGCCGGCAAGGTGGCCCCGGCGCTGGCCATGGGCAACACGGTGGTGGTCAAGCCGGCCCCGCAGGACCCGCTCTCGGTGTTCCGGATGGCCGAGGCGCTGGCGGAGGCAGGGCTTCCGCCGGGGGTGGTGAACGTGGTCTCGGGGCAGGCGGTGGAGGTCGGCGAGGCGGCGGTGGACTCCCCCTACGTGGACATGGTGTCCTTCACCGGTTCGACGGGGGTGGGGCAGCGCATCGCGGAGGTCTGCGGGCGGTCCATGAAGCGGCAGCTGATGGAGCTGGGCGGCAAGGGCGCGGCGGTGGTCTTCGAGGACGCCGACCTGGACGCGGCGGTCATGGGCATCGGCACCACCTTCTCCTTCTACAGCGGGCAGATCTGCACGGCTCCGACCCGGGTGATCGTGCACCGGTCGGTGTACGCGGAGCTGGTGGAGAAGCTGACGGGGTACCTGGCGTTCATGAAGGTCGGGGATCCGGCGGTGAAGGGGACGGTGGTCGGGCCGGTGATCTCGGCGGCGCACCGGGACCGGGTGGAGTCGTACGTGGAGCTGGGCCGCAAGGAGGGGGCGCGGATCGCGTTCGGCGGGGACCGTCCGGTGGTGGGGGAGGGCGGGGGCAACGGCACGGGCAGGGGCCGGGGCAGGGGCAGGGGCTTTTACGTGGCGCCGACCCTGCTGGTCGACTGCACCAACGACATGCGGGTGGTGCGGGAGGAGATCTTCGGACCGGTGGTCGTGGTCGTCCCCTTCGACGGGGGCGAGGACGAGGCGGTGGCCCTGGCCAACGACAGCGACTACGGGCTGATCAGCTACGTGTGGTCGGCGGACTCGGCGCGGGCCTTCCGGGTGGCGCGGCGGCTGCGGGCGGGCGGGGTCGGGGTGAACACGATCGGGCGGAACATGGAGGCGCCGTTCGGCGGGTTCAAGCGGTCGGGCGTGGGCCGGGACGTGGGCTCGTACGCCCTGCACGCCTACAGCGAGGTCCAGTCGATCGTCTGGGCGGGGTAGGGGGCCGGGGCGGGGAGCCGGGCGGGGAGCTGTGAGGGGAGCCGGGCGGGGAGCTGTGAGGGGGAGCCGGAGCGGTCGGAAAATTGCCTCGGGAAATTTTCGAAACGGACATTCCAGGCGCTCCTGCGGTTTCCGCATTCCGGAACCCCGCGTCCGGCGCCTGCGAATCGGACGCCGGGGCGTGAATGGATCTTGCAATCCCGCGTCGTAAACTACTCCAAGGTTGAAATTCCAAGGCGATTCATTGCGCCGACATACGGACTTAACCAGTCCAGATGTGGAAATCGCACCCTCTACCGTCCTTTCACATGACACAGCTGGACGAGCGGCCTCGGGTCGGAGACACGGTAAGCGGCGTCGCCGCGGGCGACGGCGAGGTGCGCGGCAAGGGCCTCGGCAAAGGCTCCGTCGGCCTGGTGGGCAGCGCCGTCATCGGCATCTCCACCGTCGCCCCCGTCTACTGCCTGACCTCCACCCTCGGCTCCACCGCCGGGCAGGTCGGCCTCCAGATGCCCGCCGTCTTCCTGGCCGGCTTCCTGCCGATGCTGCTCGTCGCCTTCGCCTACCGCGAACTCACCAAGGACATGCCGGACTGCGGCACCTCGTTCACCTGGACCGTCAAGGCCTTCGGCCCGCGGATCGGCTGGATGTGCGGCTGGGGACTGGTGATCGCCACGATCATCGTCCTGTCCAACCTGGCGGGCGTCGCCACGTCCTACTTCTGGCTGCTGGCCGGCGAGATCACGTCCGATCCGTCGATCGCGGCGCTGGACCACAACAAGTTCGTCCACATCGCCACCTGCCTGACACTGATCGCCACCGCCACCGCCATCAGCTACCGCGGCATGACCGCCACCAAGGGCGTCCAGTACACGCTCGTCGGCCTCCAGCTGCTGGTCCTGGCCGTCTTCGTGGCCATGGCCTTCCAGAAGGCCTCCGCCGGAACCTTCGACACCGGCGTCCACTTCTCCTGGCAGTGGATGAACCCCTTCGCGGTCGAGTCCATGGGCGCCTTCACCGCCGGACTCTCGCTCTCGATCTTCATGTACTGGGGCTGGGACACCTGCCTCACCGCGAACGAGGAGACCATCGGCTCCGCCAAGACGCCGGGCCGCGCCTCGCTCATCGCGATGGTCGTCCTCGTCGGCTCCTACCTGGCCACCGGAGTCGCCGCCCAGATGGCCGTCGGCTCCGGCGACAAGGGCCTGGGCCTGGGCAACCCCGAGACCTCCGGCAACGTCTTCGCCGCGCTGGCCGGCCCGGTCATGGGCCCGCTCCTCGGCATCCTGCTCTTCGTGGCGGTCCTCGCCTCCGCGGCCGCCTCGCTCCAGACCACCTTCATCCCGGTCGCCCGCACCGTCCTGGCCATGTCCACGTACGAGGCCCTGCCCGCCTCGTACGCCAAGGTCCACCCCCGCTTCAAGACCCCGGGCCGCGCCACCGTCACGGCGGGCGTCGCGACCGGCGCGTTCTACACGGTCATGACCCTGGTCAGCGAGAACGTCCTCACCGACACGATCTTCGCGCTCGGCCTGATGATCTGCTTCTACTACTCCCTGACGGCCTTCGCCTGCGCCTGGTACTTCCGCGGCGACCTGCGCCGCTCCGCCCGCGACCTGTTCTTCAAGGGCGTCTTCCCGGTCCTGGGCGGCCTCCTCCTGGCGGCGGTCTTCGTCAAGACCCTCACCGACGCCTGGGACCCCTCGTACGGCTCCGGCTCCAGCATCCCCGGCCTGGGCGTCGGCAGCGTCTTCGTCATCGGCGTCGGGCTGCTGGCCCTGGGCGTGGTCATCATGCTGATCACGCAGCGCCGCAGCCCGGCCTTCTTCCGCGGCGAGGTCCTGACGAAGTCGACCCCGTCCCTGGTGGTCGAGGACTGACGGGGCGGCCGTGCCGCGGGCTGCGGTGTGCGGCGGAGCTTCACGCGAACGAGGGGGTGGGCGGTGACCCCGGGTGCGGCGGGGTCGTTGGGCCGGGCATGACTGCCATCAAGCGCACCCTGTCCGCCCTGGCCCTCACCGGCGGCGCCGCCCTCGCCCTCACCCCCTCCGCCCACGCCGCCGACGGGCCCACCCTCGGGAACCAGCCCGTCGTCGAGCGGGTGGTCGACATCGCCGGCCACCCGGGCCAGGCGATGAAGGACACCAAGACCGCCCTCGACGTCACCACCGCCGTCGCCGGCAGCGCCACCAAGTCCACCCAGGGCTCCCTCGCCGGCGCCGACACCGGCCTGGCCGGCGGCCTGCCGCAGGCTCCGTCGGTGCGCTGAGGCCCTACTTCGTGCGGGTGACCAGGACCAACGGGATCTCGCGGGCCGTGGCCGCGCGGTAGGCCCCGTACGACGGCATCGCGGCCACCACCACCGGCCACAGCCGCTCCGCCTCCGCCGGACTCGCACGGCGGGCCCGCGCGGGAAAGGTCTCGGCGCCGACCTGGACGGTGACGTCCGGGTCGGCGGCCAGGTTCAGGTACCAGGCCGGGTGGCGGTCGGAGCCCGCATTGGAGGCCGTGAGGACGTACGTGGGGGCGGCGGCTGCGGTGTCGTCCGGGACGTAGGCCAGCGCCGTGCGGCGCAGGACGCCCGATCGGCGGCCGCGGGTCGTCAGGAGCAGGTCCCGGATGCCGGGGCGGGGATGGCCGCCGGTCTCCTCGAAGCGGCGGATGTGGTCGGCCACCCAGGGGTTGGGGCTGTCGGTCGCTGCGGTCGTGGTGGTGGTCGTGGTCGTGGTGGTGGTCGCGGTCGTGTCCGTCGCTGTGTCCGTCACCGCGTCCGTGGCCGTGGTCGCGCTCATGCCCCGGCCACCCCGGCGTGCACCCCGTGGAGGGTGGGAGCGGTCAGTTCGTCCAGTACGGCGGCGGCGAAGTCGGCCGGGGTGACGCGGCTGTCGGCGTCCGCGTCGGCGAGGGTGTAGCCGCCGGTGGGGGCGCCGGTGTGGTCGAAGTCCCCGGCCGGGGAGAGGACCGCCCAGTCCAGCGCTTCCGGCGCGGCCGCGCGCAGGGCCTCGGTGCCGGCCGCGTGGCCCTCGTAGAACGCCCGCCATTCCTGCGGGTACCCCGGTGTGTCCATCAGCAGCGGGCCTGCGGCGGTGGGCAGTACGGAGGCCAGGCCGACGCCGACCAGGCGGCGCACGCCTGCGCGGGGCAGGCCCGTGGCCAGGGCTCGGGCGGCGGCCGGGAAGAAGTCCCCCGGCACGGCCTGAGGGTCGTACACCGCCGCCACCGCCGCGTCGTGACCCGCCGCCAGGCGGGCGACGTCGTCGGGGGAGGCGAGGTCTCCGGCGCTCCGGCCGACGGGTGTGACCTCCAGTCCCCGCGACCGGGCTTCGGCCACGACGGCCCGGCCGACGCGGCCGGTGGCGCCGAAGACGATGAGGGTGGGTGCGCTGCTGTTCTCGGTTGGCATGCGGCGAGCGTAGGAAAGGGGGTGGTTACCGATCGGATACCGGCCTACGGTGGCGATCATGACGCTGCCGCCCCTGGACCCCGAGATGTTCGACCCCGTCTGCCCCTCGACGCTCGTGCCGTTCCGGGTCGGCGACAAGTGGGCCCCGCTGATCCTGCGCTGCCTGGAGGGCGGTCCGCGCCGCTTCTCGGAGCTGAAGGTGCCGCTGCGCGGGATCACCTCGAAGTCCCTGACGCAGTCGCTGCGGGGACTGGAGCGGGACGGGTTCGTGACGCGGGAGGAGAGCGGGGACGGCGGCCCCGAGCGGCGTGTGGAGTACGCCCTCACGCTGCTCGGCCGGGGCCTGCTGGGCCCGCTGGACGCCGCCTGTGCGTGGACGCGGGAGCACTGGGACGAGCTGATCGACGCCCGCGAGGAGGGGCTCGCGGCCGCGGCCGCTCAGCCCCAGGTGCGGGAGCAGAGCACCAGGCGGTAGCCGTCGGGGTCGGCGATGGTGACGCCGTACTCGTCCCAGTACGGGTTGTTGGACGGGACCTGCTCGCCGCCGCACTCGATCAGACGGCGCACGAGCGCGGCGTCGGGATCCTGCCCGAGGTAGACCACGAACAGGTCGTCCACGGTGGGGGACGGCTCGACGGGGTTCTCGGGGTCCCGGGTCAGCTCGAAGTGCCACCCGCCGCCGGCCGGTCCGACCATGACGAGGTCGTGCTCCCCGGGAACGTGCCCGGAGGTCCGCCACAGGACGTCGAGCCCGAGCCCGTCGACGTAGAACCGCTCGGCGGCCGCGAGATCGCGGGAGGGGCGGGCGACGCGGACGTGGGTGTGTGCATCGATCATGCCCCCGGAGCTTAGGGGGAGGGGCCGGGGGAGGGGCGGGGGCGGGGCGACGGTCTGTCAGGTGGCTGGGCGGCGGCTCCGGCTGGGGGTGGGCGGTGCCCCCTCGGGCGGGGTCGGTGGAGTGTCGGGGGCTTCCCGCCAGTCCACTGTCCTTTCGTGCCGGTCCGGCCTGTCAAGGGCGCTCCTTCGTCGCGTCGCTTCGCGATCGCCTGCGGCGACCCTTGACAGACCGGCCCGTCCCGAAATGCCAAAGACTGTCGGGAAGCCCCCGAAGGAACGGCATGGTCCAACCTCAGGATCTGCGACACGGTCCGGAAATGCGACGGCCCGTTCCGCCCGGCAGACCGGCCATCCGGCCCAGCTGCGAAGCCATCCCCCCGGCCGGGCAGACGGCCGCCCCAGATCGCTACGCGCTCCTCCCGTTTCAGCGTCCGCCCGCCGTCA
Source organism: Streptomyces katrae (assembly GCF_002028425.1). Taxonomy (GTDB): domain Bacteria; phylum Actinomycetota; class Actinomycetes; order Streptomycetales; family Streptomycetaceae; genus Streptomyces; species Streptomyces katrae_A. Next base: position 4,513,261 of record NZ_CP020042.1, read on the forward strand.
AGGGCTGATCCCCACACCTCATGCCAATGAGGACGTCATCGGGGCCGGTGGGCGCCCCAGATCGCTACGCGCTCCTCGAATCTCTGTGTCCGGCGGCCGTCCAGGGCTGATACCCGCACTCAATGACGACGGGACGGGCATCCGGGGGCCGCGGGACGCCACAGATCGCTACGCGCTCCTCGAAGCTCGGCGGCTGGCCGTCTTGTTGGGCTGATATCTGCATAAAAGGAGCAGGAGGGGGCAAGGGGTGGGCGGATTCCGGTTCTTGGTCGGGGAGATGGTTTCGGGGCTGGATCTCGTGTAAAGTTGATCTCGAGCTCGCGGCCGGGAAACCGGTGGTGGGACTGGCGTTGGTGGTCCAAGGAAAGGCACCCCACTTCCTGTGGGGGGATGCAGGTGCAAGGCCTGCCCAGCGCTCGATCAAGGCCCCGGCCTCCTCAGGGAGGTCGGGGCCTTTGCGTTGGCTACTTCCGTTCGGCCGCGCTGCGTTCCACGCAGAACTCGTTGCCTTCAGGGTCGGCAAGGGTCGCCCAGCCGGTTCCGTCGGGGTTGCGGTGGTCACCGACGAGCTTGGCGCCGAGGGCGACGAGCCGTTCCACTTCCTCGTCACGCGTGCGGTCCTGCGGCTGGACGTCCAAGTGCACCCGGTTCTTAACGGACTTGGTGTCGGGTACCTGGATGAACAGGAGCGACCCGCCTTCCGTCGAGAGCAATGCCTCCGGGTCGCCCGGGGAATCATCCTCGTGCAGGGTGCCGTTGAGGACCTGCGCCCAGAACTGGCCCAGGGCGTAGGCGTCGTGGCAGTCGATGGTGATGTGCCGGATGAGAGAAGTCATGTACGCACACTAGCCGCCCTCGTGTCCGACGTCATAGCGTTTATCTACAGTCCATTGCAATGCCCTTGGTTTAGCTCGTTGCGTTGAAATCTGGACCGTTGCAACGATTTCATGGGTCTGACCTCCATAGATGTAGATCGTGCGCAACGAAGGTGTTGTCAGGTCTTCGAATGCAACGTAGCGTTTCTCATGTCAGAAAGCAGCGGGCCGAACGGGGCGCGCGATACCGATGAAGGAGAGCACGATGCAGACGTTCGCCACCGCCACCCCGGTTTCCGCCGTCCTGGACATCCCCGCCGGCCGGGTGCGGCTCATCGCCGCCGACCGGGCCGACGCCACGGTCGAGGTCCTGCCCGCAGACCCCTCGAAGAGCCGCGACGTGAAGGCGGCCGAGCTGATCGAGGTCGCATACGCCGACGGCGTCCTCCGGGTCGTCGCCGCTCCGGCCAAGAACCGGATCACGGGCAACTCCGGCTTCGTGGACGTGACCGTGCAGCTGCCTGCCGGCTCGCACGTCGAGGCCAAGCTCGCCTCCGCCGAGGTGGAGGGCAAGGGCCGCCTGGGTGATGTCGTCCTCGAGGCCGCGCAGGCGCAGGTCGAGCTGGACGAGACCGCCTCCGCCCGCGTCACCGTCCAGGCGGGCGATGTCTCCCTCGGCCGCCTGGGCGGCCCGGCGGAGATCAACACCCAGAAGGGCGAGATCACCATCACCGAAGCCGCGTCCGGCGTGGTCACCCTGACCACCCAGCACGGCAACATCACCGTGGGCGCCGCCCGTGACGCCGCCGCCACCCTGGACGCCGGCACCGCCTTCGGCCGCATCGACAACGCCCTCCAGAACGCCGGAGGCACCCCCCTGGCCATCCACGCCACCACCGCCTTCGGTGACATCACCGCCCGCACCATCTGACCAGCCCCAGACGGCCGCCAGCCGCCGAAATCCGAGGAGCGCGTAGCGATCTGCGGCGCCTGGCGACCCCGATGACGTCCTGATGGGCATCGGGTGCAGGTATCAGCCCAACAAGACGGCCAGCCGCCGGGATTCGAGGAGCGCGTAGCGATCTGGGGCGCCCACCGGCCCCGATGACGTCCTGGCTGGCATCGGGTGCGGGGATCAGCCCTTGACGGCGGGCGGACGCTGAAACGGGAGGAGCGCGTAGCGATCTGGGGCGGCCGTCTGCCCGGCCGGGGGGATGGCTTCGCAGCTGGGCCGGATAGCCGGTCTGCCGGGCGGAACGAGTCGTCGCATTGCCGGACCGTGTCGCAGATCCTGAGGTTGGACCATGCCGTTCCTTCGGGGGCTTTCCGACAGTCTTTGGCATTTCGGGACGGGCCGGTCTGTCAAGGGTCGCCGCAGGCGATCGCGGAGCGACGCGACGAAGGAGCGCCCTTGACAGGCCGGACCGGCACGGAAGGACAGTGGACTGGCGGGAAGCCCCCGACACTCCACCGACCCCGGTGAAGGGTGCACCGCCCACTCCGAAGTCCCGGTCCCCCCGTAAAAGAAGGTGCGGGTGCACGCGGCCCCGGCCTAGCTTGAGGCGGTGAGCAGCGACTATCCATTCGCCGACGGCTACAACCTCGTCTGGGACCTGACCGGCTTCGGTGACGCGGACGAGGAGATAGTCGAGTCCGTTTCGCTGTCCCGGGACCAGTTCCTGAAGATCAGGCACCTGTTCGTGCTGGGTGACGATCCCTGGATGGTGGCGGGTGAGTACCGTGTGGCGCCGAGCATCTGGGCGCACGTCCGCCGCGTTGTGCCGGGTGTCCGGTTCCAGCGCGATGCCGAATACTTCCTCGGCGCCCGTCAGGCCCTGCCTGACGGGCGCTTCTGGCGTCCGGCCCCGGGCGTGGCGGCGCCGGGGCCGATCCCGCCGTTCTAGGCGGTCACCCCGCCCAGGAACGCGGTCCAGGTGGAGGGGGCGACCTTCAGCTCAGGACTGGCCGCGAGCTTCGAGTCCCGGATGTGCACGGTGTCGGTGCAGGTGGCGACCTCGACGCAGCTGTCGCCGTCCCCGCTGCTGTAGGTGGACTTGTGCCAGGAGGGACGCTGACGGTGTACCCCGTCGGGTGCTCCAGGCGGCCGCACGGCATGTCGATCCGGATGTCCTCGGCGCGCACCCCGGACCGCGTCAGGTCCTCCAGGTAGGCGCGCAGCTCGTCGCGGTCCAGCGTCGAGAAGCGTGGCTCCCACCGGCCCGGCGCCTGCCGCTCGCGCCGGGCGTCGGCCTCCCGGCGCTCCCGCTCCCTGCGCTTGCGCTGACCCGGCATCCGCTCTCCTCTCCCCGTCGGCCGCTGTCGGTGGCGGGCACTGCCGCCTCCACGACCGCCCCAGTCCAGGGGATTAGCATGCGCGCCGGGGCCGGGTGGACGGGAAGGCGGAGCGGTGGTGGCTGGCTTGTCCGGCAGTGGAATTGAGGGGCAGCGGCGGCCCGAGGTGCTTGCCGGGCTGCTCAAGGCCGCCCGTGTCGGGCCCGGAGGGCACCGGGCGGCGGCGCACAGGGTGGCCGCCTGGCTGGGCCGTGCCGTCGGGGGCTCCGCGCGGATCGAGGTCCCCGCGCGGATCGAGGACTCCGCGCGGGCCGGGGGCTGGGCGGGTGCCGGGGGCGGGGACGGTGCGCTCCTGCGGGACGTCGCCGCCGGGAGCCCCCGGTCCGCCGTGGTCGCCGAGCCCGGGCGGCACCTGCGGGTGCTGGCCCTCGGGGTCGAGCGGCCGCATCCGGTGCTCGTCGTCACCCGGCCGTCCCCTTACGACGAGGCCGCCGCGGCCCTCGTCGCCCACGCCGCCACCGTCCTGGAGCTGCTGCTGTCGGCCGGTGAGGCGGACGAGCGGCGGCGTCGGCTGGCCGAGGCGGGGGCGGGGGTGCGGCTGTCAGTGCTCCAGCTGCTCATGGGCGGGGAAGTGGTCCTCGCCCAGCGGACGATGGCCGGGCTGCGGCCCGGGCTGCTGGACGCGGAACGCGTGGTGGTGTGCGTACTGGAGGCCTCGGAGGGCGAGCGGGGGGAGGTGGCGCGGGCCTGTGAGGGGCTGCTCGCCGGGCGGGCGCTGGTCGTGCGGTGCCCCGCGGACGACGGGCACGTCATCGTCGTCGCGCCCGTCACCCCGGGGGGCGCCGCCGGGACCGGGGCGCAGGACGCCCTGCGGGAGTTCGTCACCGGGCGGGACGGGGTGTTCCTGGGGGTGGGTGACCGCCACCCGATCTCCCGGGTCGCCGCGGGCTACGACGACGCCATCCGGAGCCTGGCCGCCGCCCGGCTGATGCCGGGGCGGGTGGCGGGGCACCAGCCCGGGGCGCGGCTGCCGGAGGTACTGGACGCGGGGGCGGCGGCCGGCTGGGCGGCCGGGTTCCTGCGGCCGCTGGCGGCCGTGCCGGCGCAGGACCGGGGGCAGCTGACGGCGACCGTCCGGCTCGGGCTGGAGTTCACCGCCGTGAACGCGGCCAGGCTGCTCGGGATCAGCCGCAACACCGTGCGGGCGCGCATGGACCGGGTGGCCGGGCTGCTCGGCCTCGACCTGGGCGACGTACGGGCCCGGGCGGCGCTGGACCTCGCCCTGAGGCTCGATGACGGCGATCCCGGTACGGCTCGGAGCGGCCGGGCCGGCGGTACCGGCCAGGCCCGCAAGGGCGGCGACGGCGGCCACGCCGCCCACGCCGCCCAAGCCGCCGACGGCAGCGGTACCGGCCACGCCCGCCCCGCCGCCACCCGGCCCGGACCGGGGCCGGGGCCGGGGCCGGGCGGCGGGGAGCTGGGCCGGATGCTCGCGGCTCCGCCCGTCCTGGTCTGGGCGCGGGACCTGCTCGCGCCGCTCCGCGGCGACGAGCGGGACCTGCGGCGGACCCTGCGCGACTGGGTAGGGGAGAACTGCGCGGTCGAGCCCGCCGCCCGGCGCCGGGGCGTGCACCCGCAGACCGTGCGCGAGCACCTGCGCGGGGCGGAGGGGCTGCTGCGGCGGCAGCTCGTCGCGGGCGGCAGCGGGCTCTACGAGGTGGTCCTCGCGCTCACCGTGACGGGAGAGCTGGACGAGGCCCCGTCCCGGGGATCTTCGGGCCGGTCAGCGCCGGGGGACCGTGCACTCGTGACACCCTCGTGCCCCGCGACCGTGCATCCGTGAGATGGCGGCCGGTCCACCGGGGCCCTAGTTTCTCCTTCAGCGGCACCCGAGGTCGGTGCCGCCAACGGGGGGATCGGAACTGCAGGTTCCGATCTATCACGCGGGAGCGTGACGCCGAACCGGGCCCGGAGCCGCTGCTGCGCTCCGGGCCCGGTTCGTCATGCCGGCGGCCGTGACGTGACGGCTACTTCTTCGTCGGCAGCGGCGGGAGCGACGGGAGCTTGCCCGGGTCGCTCTTCTGGAAGGTGTCCTGGCCCGCGCCCTCCCAGGTGACCTTCAGGGTCGTGGCGTCGACCGAGTCGACCTTGCCCTTGGAACGAGTCGCGCCGGGCGGGCACTTCAGGTCGAGGGTGGTGCCGTTGGAGCTGCCCTCGCAGGTCAGGCCGGTGGCGGCCTCGACCACGAGCGCCTTCTGGCCCTTGACCGTGAGCACCACGCTCTTGCCCGGGTTCTGCATCGAGATCCAGCCGCCGTCCAGGGTGCCCGCGCCCCCCGCCGCGCCCGTGGCCGTGCCCGCGCCGGCCGTCGGGGCGGCGGTGGGGGTGGAGGCGGCCGGGGCGGAGGGCTTGGCGTCCGGCTTCGAGGAGCCGTCGCTGCCGCAGGCGGTCAGGGTCAGGGCGGCGGCCAGGCCGGCGGCGGCGAAGGCGGCGGTGCGCAGGGTGCGGTGCGGGCTGCTGTGCACGGGAAGGTCCCCCAGGAAAGCGAGTTGATCGATCGACGGAACGCGCCAAAGTACCAGCCGTTCCGGCGGTCCGAGGCACCTGCGGACACGCCCGGCCGGGTCCGGATGGTTCCGGCCGCCGTGCCCCGGGTCAAGAAGGGGTCCGGGCCGGGCCGGTGGCCCGGAGGCGGGGCGTCAGAGGTACTGGGCGAAATCGTCCAGGGTGCGCAGGACCTCGTCCTCCCGGGCGGAGGGGAGTTGGAGGACGACCTCCTCGATGCCCAGCTCGGCGTAGTGGGCGAGCTTGCCCGGGTTGGGCTGGACGGCGTACGGGACCACCTGGAGGGTCTTGGGGTCGCGTCCGGCGTCCTCCCAGACCCGGCGCAGCACCGGCAGGTTCTCGGTCAGGCCGCCGCCTCCGATGGGGAGCCAGCCGTCTGCGTGGTCGGCGACGGCGGCGAACAGCCTGGGGCCGGCCGCCCCGCCGATGAGGGTGCGCGGGCCGTGCAGCCGCTGTCCGCCGGGGAGTTCGCGCGGGGGCGTGGCGGGCTTGGGGTGGGCGAGGCTGGCCTGGACGGAGCCGAACGGGCCCTCGTAGGCGGTCGGCTCCGGGGACCACAGGGCGCGCATGAGGGCCATGTGCGAGCGGACGCGTTCGCGCCGGGTGGGCCAGTCGACGCCGTGGTCGGCGGCCTCCTCGACGTTCCAGCCGTAGCCGATGCCGAGGGTGAGGCGGCCGCCGCTGAGGTGGTCGAGGGTGGCGGCCTGCTTGGCGAGGCCGATGGGGTCGTGCTGGGCGACGAGGGTGATGCCGGTGCCGAGGTGCAGGCGGCGGGTGACGGCGGCGGCCTGGGCGAGGGCGACGAAGGGGTCGAGGGTGCGGCCGTACTGGTCGGGGAGTTCGCCGCCCATGGGGGCGGAGGTGGTGCGGCTGACCGGGATGTGGGTGTGTTCGGGGAGGTAGAGGCCGGCGAAGCCGCGCTCTTCGAGGGTGGTGGCGAGGCGGGTGGGGGAGACGGTGAGGTCGGTGAGGAAGATGGTGGTGGCGATCCGCATGTGGGCACCTCCGTGTCGTCGGGAGGGCCAAGGTACGGGGTTCCGGGTGCGGTTGTGAGGGGCATGCGGGGCCTGAACGGTCGGGCGGGGCCGCCCTGTGCGGCGGTGTGTTCCGGTGCGCCCGTTCTCCCCCGGGCTCTGCGCTCCGTTCGGGCCGGGGGAGCGTCAGCCCTGCGGGTAGCGGGCCAGCCAGGCCGGGGTGGTGTGGAGGGTGGGGCCCTGGGTCATTTCCAGGGCGAAGTCGTCGGCGAGTTCCAGGATCGTGGCGCGGCCCTCCAGTTCGGCGAGCCAGGCCGCCGGGAGGGCCGTCTCACCGTGGAGGGCGCCGAGCAGGGCCCCGCACAGGGCGCCGGTGGCGGTGGAGTCGCCGCCGTGGTTGACGGCCAGGCGCAGCCCGTGCGGGACGTCCTCGGCGACGAGGGCGCAGTAGACGGCGATGGCGAGGGTGTCCTCGGCGTCGCGGCCGTCGCCGGGGGAGAGGGAGCCGACGGTGCGGGGGCCGGGTGTGCCGTCGGTGACGGCGGCGACGGCCCGGCGCAGGGCGTCGGTGACGGGCTGGTGGCCGGGGCGGGTGGCGAGGAGGGCGAGGGCGCGCCGGAGGGCGGCGTCGAGGGTCTCGCCGCGCGTCAGGCCGTGGACGATGACGGCGAGGGCCCCGGCGGACAGGTAGGCGGTGGGGTGGCCGTGGCTCTGGACGGCGCACTCGACGGCGAGCTGGAGGACGAGGGAGGGCTCCCAGCCGACGAGGAGCCCGAAGGGCGCCGAGCGCACGGTGGCGGCGGCGTCGCGGGCGGTGGGGTTCTTGGGCTGGTCCAGGGTGGCGAGGGAGTCGTCGGCGAAGCCGGTCATGCAGGCCCGGTCGGGGCCGCGGCGGGCGTAGAGCCATTCCTCGTGGGCGAGCCAGCCGTTGTCCGTGCGGCGCTCGTCGGGTCCCCAGTCGTGCTGGGTGGCGGCCCAGCGGAGGTAGGCGCGGTGGACGTCGGTCGGGGGGTGCCAGGCGCCGGTGTCGCGGCGCACGTGGGCCCGTATCAGGCCGTCCACGGTGAAGAGGGTGAGCTGGGTGGACGCGGTGACGGTGCCGCGGCGGCCGTAGGCGGGGGCGGGTTCGGTGAGGCCGGCCGGGCCGTGGGCCTCGCGGATGCCGTCCAGGGAGAGGCCGGCCACGGGGGCGCCGAGGGCGTCGCCGATGGCGGAGCCGAGGAGGGTGCCGCGCACCCGGCTGCGGAAGTCCTGCTGTTCGGTACGGCCCCACAGGGCGGTGGCCAGGACGACGCCCGCCCCGGGAGGTGTGGCCGGGGCGGGCGCCGCAGGGACGTGCGCCCTTGGCGCCCCCGCAGTCCCTGCCGTCCCTGGCGCTCCTGCCGTCCCTGGCGCCCCTGCCGTTCCTGGCATCCCCGCCGGCGATAGGTTCGCCGCCGCCGTCCCCGCCGTCCCCGCCCCCGCCGCCCCTGTCGGCGGTTCGGCCGCTCCCGTGCCCGTCGCCGTGCTCGCGGTCGTGCTCGTCGTCGTGTCCATGCCGTTCTCCCCAGAGTCTGGCGCGCACTGTAGTGGACAGGTTCGGGCGGATTCGGATGGAGTCCGTCAGGTCGGCCCGTAAGTGACCGGAGAACGGCCGGAATGCGCGCGGTCCCAGCCCGCGAGACGATCAGGTGGCACGTTTTGCCACTCGCCTTCGCGGCGGCTGTTTCCAGCCATGCGCCGTTCACACGAGGTTCGCCGCGGGCCCGGAGCCTCGACGCCATGAAGAAGGCTCTCCTCGCCGCGACCGTCACCGTCGCCGCCGCGCTCACCGCCTCCCTGGTCGTGGCCCCCGCCGCCTCCGCCTCCGGCTGGGAATGGCCCGGCCGCCACCACGACCGCACCTCCGTCCCCTTCACCGAGGCCAGCGTGACCGCCGCCGCGGACGGCTCGTACGAGCTGAAGTGGAACGCCAAGGGCACCCGGCACGTCGAGATCGAGGCGAACGGCAAGGTCGTGGCCAAGGGCGCCGCCCAGGGCCGGGCCACGGTCAAGGGGCTGCCCGCCGCCGACCGCCAGTGGTTCGACTTCAAGGCCGACCACGGCCAGGGCCTGCACCTCGCCGACCGCCAGATCAAGCTGGAGGGCGCGGTCAACTTCCGTGACGTGGGCGGCTACCGCACCACCACCGGCCAGTGGGTCAAGATGGGCGAGGTCTACCGCTCCGACGCCCTGAACAAGCTCACCGGGAACGACAAGGCCAAGCTCCAGCGGCTGCGCGTGAAGACGGTCTTCGACCTGCGCACCCAGGACGAGCGCACCAAGGACGCCGACCAGGTCCCGGCCGGCGCCCGCTACGTGGTCGCCGACGTCTTCGCGGGCTCCGGCTCGTTCCAGACCCTGCCCAAGTCCCCCGACGAGGCCGTCCAGGCCATGATCGGCGCCGAGCGGAGCATGGTCAGCGGCGCGGGCGGCAAGAAGGCCTACACGCAGGTGCTCGACGGGGTCCGCGACGACCGCGCCCACGCCGTCCTCTTCCACTGCACCGCCGGCAAGGACCGCACCGGCTGGGCCGACGCCACGCTGCTGACCGCCCTCGGCGTCCCGCGGGAGACGGTGCTGGCCGACTACCTGGCCAGCAACGACTACCGCAAGGCCGCCAACGACGCGCTCCTCTCCCACCTGCCGGCCGCGCAGGCCGCCGTCTACAAGCCGCTGCTCGCCGTCCGCCCCGAGTACCTGAACGCGGGCTTCGACGAGGTCAAGGCCACCTACGGCAGCTTCGACCGGTACCTCAAGGACGGCCTCGGCATCGACTCCCGCGAGCTGCGCGAGCTGAAGCGGGACCTCCTCGTCGGCTGACCCCCGCCAACGGCGCTCAGTCCAGGACCGGCAGCAGCTCCGGCAGGTGCCCGTCCGAGGCCCGGGCCGCGTCCTGGCGCTCCTGCGGCACCTCCCCGTACAGGGTCGTCCGGGGCCGCGCGGGCCGGCCCGCCGCCTCCGCGACCGCGACCAGGTCCCGGACCGACTTGTACGAGCCGTACGAGGAGCCCGCCATCCGGGAGATGGTCTCCTCCATCAGCGTCCCGCCCAGGTCGTTCGCCCCCGAGCGGAGCATTTCCGCCGCGCCCTCCGTGCCCAGCTTCACCCAGCTCGTCTGGATGTTCGGGATGTGCGGGTGCAGCAGCAGCCGGGCCATGGCCGTCACCGCCCGGTTGTCGCGGACCGTCGGGCCCGGCCGGGCGATGCCCGCCAGGTAGACGGGGGCGTTGGTGTGGATGAAGGGGAGGGTCACGAACTCCGTGAAGCCCTCCGCACCGTTGGCCAGCGCCGTCTCCTGGATGCGGGCCAGGGTGCGGAAGTGGCCGAGCCAGTGCCGGGGCTGGTCCACGTGCCCGTACATCATCGTGGACGAGGAGCGGATGCCCAGCGCGTGCGCCGTGGTGATGACCTCGGTCCAGTCCGCCGTCGGCAGCTTGCCCTTGGTGAGTACCCAGCGGACCTCGTCGTCCAGGATCTCCGCCGCCGTGCCCGGGATCGAGTCCAGCCCCGCCTCCTTGGCGGCCGTCAGCCAGTCCCGTACGGACATCCCGGTGCGGGTGGCGCCGTTGACGACCTCCATCGGGGAGAAGGCGTGCACGTGCATGCCCGGCACCCGCTGCTTCACCGCCCGCGCGATGTCGAAGTACGCCGTCCCCGGCAGGTCCGGGTGGATGCCGCCCTGCATGCACACCTCGACGGCGCCCACCTCCCAGGCCTGCGCGGCCCGGTCGGCGACCTGCTCCAGGGAGAGGGTGTAGGCGTCGGCGTCGGTGCGGCGCTGCGCGAAGGCGCAGAACCGGCAGCCGGTGTAGCAGACGTTGGTGAAGTTGATGTTCCGCGTGACGATGTAGGTGACGTCGTCGCCCACCACCGACCGGCGCAGGTCGTCCGCGATCCGGCACAGCGCGTCCAGCGCGGGGCCGTCCGCGTGCAGCAGGGCCAGGGCCTGGTCGTCGGTGAGCCGCTCCGGATCGTCGGCGGCCTGCGCGAGGGCGGCCCGCACGTCGGTGTCGATCCGCTCGGGGACCATGCCGGGCGCGGCCGCCTCGCGCAGGGCCTCCCAGTCGCCGTATACCTCGTCGAAGTCCTCGCGGCGGTCGCCGGTGCGGCCCTCGGTGTCGACGGCGGTGTGCAGGTCGGTGCGCCCGCTGGCGGTGAAGGCCTCCTCGGGCTCCTGCCAGGGGTGCCCCTCCACGACGGCGTCCGGGCGGGCCAGGCCGGTCTGCGGGTCGGCCAGCGCCCGCACGTGGGGCAGCAGCCGGGGGTCCAGCCAGGGCTCGCCCCGGCGGACGAACTCCGGGTACACGCAGAGTCGTTCGCGCAGCTCGAACCCGGCCGCCGCCGACCGCTCGGCCAGCAGGTCGATCTGGGGCCAGGGCCGCTCGGGGTTGACGTGGTCCGGGGTGAGCGGGGAGACCCCGCCCCAGTCGTCGATGCCCGCGCCGATCAGGCGGGCGTACTCGCCGTCGACCAGGTTGGGCGGGGCCTGGAGGCAGGCGGAGGGGCCCATGATGTGCCGGGCCACGGCGATCGTGGCGACCAGGTCGTCCAGTTCGGCGTCCGGCATCCCGCGCATCGCCGTGTCCGGCTTGGCGCGGAAGTTCTGGATGATCAGCTCCTGGATGCCGTGGTAGGCCCGGGAGATCCGGCGCAGCGCGAACAGGGACTCCGCCCGCTCCTGGTACGTCTCCCCGATGCCGATGAGCAGCCCGGAGGTGAAGGGTACGGAGGAGCGGCCGGCGTCCTCCAGGACGCGCAGGCGGACGGCCGGCTCCTTGTCGGGGGAGCCGTGGTGGGGGCCGCCGGGCTCGGACCACAGCCGGGTGGCGGTGGTCTCCAGCATCATCCCCATGGACGGGGCGACGGGCTTGAGGCGCTGGAAGTCCGCCCAGGACATGACCCCGGGGTTGAGGTGGGGCAGCAGCCCCGTCTCCTCCAGGATACGTACGGAGATGGCGCGGACGTAGGAGATCGTGTCGTCGTAGCCCTCCGCCTCCAGCCACTCGCGGGCCTCGGGCCAGCGGTCCTCGGGCTTGTCGCCGAGGGTGATGAGGGCTTCCTTGCAGCCGAGGGCGGCGCCCCGGCGTGCGATGTCGAGGACCTCGTCCGGGGACATGAACATCCCGTGTCCCGCGCGGCGCAGCTTGCCGGGGACGGTGGCGAAGGTGCAGTAGTGGCACTTGTCGCGGCACAGGCGGGTGAGGGGGATGAACACGCTCTTCGAGTACGTGATCACGCCCGCGCGGCCGGCGGCCGCCAGGCCCGCGTCGCGGACCCGGGCGGCCGAGGCGGCGAGGTCGTCCAGGGCCTCGCCCCGGGCCTGGAGCAGGACGGCCGCCTCGGTCGCGTCGAGCGCGACGCCGTCACGGGCCCGCCGGAGCGCGCGGCGCATCGCGTTGTCGGTCGGGGCGTCACTCGGAGTGGTCATACGGCGAGCATACGATCAGCGGTTCGGGGACCGGAGGGGGTCATCGCATCAGCTCACCGGCGTTGACCAGCAGGGACTGGCCGGTTATCGCCCTTGCCCGGTCGGAGGCGAGGAACACGGCGGCGTCCGCGACGTCCCCGTCGGTGGCGAGGTCGGGCAGCGCCATCCGGCTGGTGAGGCGGGCGTGCACCTCGGCCTCGGGGACGTTCTCGGTGTGGGCGGTGAAGGTCACGAAGGCCTGGACGGGCGGCCCCCACATCCAGCCGGGCAGCACGGTGTTGACGCGGATGCGGTGCGGGCCGAGCTCGCGGGCCAGGGAGTACATGGCGGAGGTCAGCGCGCCCTTGGAGGCGGCGTAGGCGGCCTGGCGGACCTCGCTGGGGGCCGCGACGGCGGACTGGGTGCCGATGAGGACGACGGAGCCGCCGCCCCCGGCCTTGAGGGCGGGCAGGCAGGCCCGGGTCATGCGCAGCGTGCCGAGGAGGTTGACGTCGAGGATCTGCTGCCAGGTCCCGAAGTCGGCGTCCTCCAGGCCGCCGAAGTAGGAGTCCCAGGCGGCGACGTGCACGACGGCGTCGATCCGGCCGAAGCGTTCGGCGGCGAGGGAGGCGAGGGCCGCGCACTGCCGCTCGTCGGTGATGTCGGTGGTCAGGTACGCGGTGTGGGTGCCGTCGGGGTCGATCTCGGCGGCGGACTTGGCCAGGTTGGCCTCGGTGCGCGCTCCGAGGACGGCGTTGCCGCCGTCACGGACCACGGCGGCGGCCACCTGGTGGCCGAGCCCGGCCCCCACACCGGAGACGACGACGGTCTTCCCTCGCAGCAGCATGAAGCGCTCCCGTGTGACTCGGCCCGTTGAGCGGACGACGATCCCCAAGGTTTCTGACGGTGCGTCAGGGTAGGGGTGCGGGGCTGCGGTGGGAAGGGGTGCGGGGGCCTGGGCGGGCGCGGGCGGGTGCGAGCCGGTCAGCGCCTCCCGCTGACGTCCAGGTAGATGTTGGCGATGACCCAGGTGAACCACAGCAGCGGGACGATCGCCACGTAGGCGAGCGGCCGGGCGTACACCGGCGGGCCTTCCTCCAGGGGCTGGCGGCCCGGCGCCGGGGTGGGGTCCGGGAGCTTGCCGAACTTGATCGCGGCGAGCAGGTTCCAGATCAGCGTGAACGGCGTGAAGATCACCAGGGATAGGGGGCTCCACCAGCCCTGGCAGAGGGTCTTGGTGGTCAGGGTGCGCACCAGCGACCGGCCGCACGGGCGGCAGAACGGGCCGTTGAGGGTGTGGAAGCGCATCAGGACCAGCACGCCGACATGGGCCCGGACCGAGAAGAGCGCGGCCTGCGGGGCCCCGCAGTTGCGGCAGCCGGGCGCGGGCGCGTGGCCGTACGGGGGCGCGTACGCGGGGTCGTACGGCATGGCGCCCGGGCCGCCCTGCTGGGCGGGGAGGCCGGGGCCGGGCGGCGGCGGGTAGCCGGCGCCCGGGTGCGGCGGCTGGCCCACGGGCGGCTGGCCGGGCTGGCCCATGGGCGGCTGGCCGGCGGGCTGTTGGGCGTATGGGTTCGGCTGCTGGGCGGCGGCGTCCGCGTACGGGTTCGGCGGGACCGGGGCGCCGGAGTAGGGGTTCGGCGCGGGCTGGTGCGGCTCGGTGGTCATGGCAGGCCTTCGGGGTCGGCGGCGCGGGCAGGAGAGCGGCGGCGGCCGACGGGCAGGGCGGTGCACGGCCTGGCCACGGCCCGTACCTCCTTCCGGATGCCTTCACGGAAGGAGGAGGCCTCGCACGCCAGTTCTCTCTTCTGGCCTGAAACTACCAGGAGTCGGAGCGCCCCCGGCCACCCCTCGCCCCCGGCGGGTCACTGCTTCGGGTTCGCCGCCACCAGCCGCCCGAAGGCCTCCGGGGTGATCGTCTCCAGGCCCTTGCCCGTCAGCACGTTCACCTCCTTGCCGTTGGCCTCCACCACCGGCGTGCCCTTCTTCCCGCTGCCGTGGAAGGCCTGCGAGACCCGGTCCACCCACGGCATGTACGTCAGCTCCTCGACCGCCTTGTCGAAGCCCGGATTGCGCAGCCCCGGCACCCGGTCGGCGAGGTCCAGCAGGGTGGCCGTCGAGCCGAACTTGTCGTCCGACTCCTTCTGCGGATGGTTCGCGTAGAGCACCTGGAGGTAGTCCATGAACTTCTCCGGGCCCTCGTTGACCGCCGCGCCCAGCGCGTTCAGCGCGCGCTTGGAGCCCTTGCCGCCGAGCGCCCCGTCCAGGAAGGTGGCGAAGTGGTACTCGACGCGGTAGTCCCCGGCGTCCGCCCGCTCCTTGAAGGCCGGCCCGAGGCCCGTCTCCACGCCCGCGCAGAACGGGCAGCGCGGGTCCAGCCAGACCGACACGAGGTCCTTCGCGCCCTCCTTGCCGTACGGGACGACCACCCCGTCCTCGCCGGCCGTGTGCGCGGGCCGCACGAACGGCCTGCCGCCGGCCTCGCTCTCCCCCGGACCGGCGGACCGCGACGCGTAGACGCCCACCCCGGCCGCGATCGCGAGGACGGCGGCCAGCGCACCGCCGACGAGCAGCCGCCCGCGCAGCCGCGCGCGCCGCGCCTGCGCCTCCCGTTCCGCCACGAGCCGTTCGCGGGCCTCGCGCCGCTGGTCCTTCTTGCCACCACTCGCCATGAGACCAGGGTAAATTCCAACAAGCCCTGCCAGGATGGGCCTTTGGGACGTTACGGACAGGGCCGGAAGTCCCGTTCGCACCGGGCCGGAGGGCCGCAGGAGGCGGGCTGGACGTCCTGGGCCACAGGGGGGTGAAGCCGAGACGAATGGTGTGTCATATCTACGGGGGCGACGGCGAGTCGTATCCGAATACCTGATAGACAGAAGAATCACGGCCCGACCGGCCGTGCACCTGACTTCGCCGGCCGCCTTGGGGGGATCGCCGCACCGTGAAGCCGCTTCACCGTCACGTAGTCAACACCTCGCGGAAGGTGTTGTGCACGGCCGCCCTCGCGGCCAGCCTCACCACCGCCGCCGTCGTGACCAACACCCCGGTCGCCGGCGCGGGCGAGGCCGAACCCACCCCGGACAGCCCGCAGGCCGCCGAGCGGGGCGACGCCCGCCTCGACCTCCCGGGCCAGCTCGCCGACCCGGTCGTCCCGCCCGCCGCGGGCGGAGCGGCCACCGAGGGCGCCGCCGGCATCCCCGCGACCGCCCTCGACGCCTACAAGCGCGCCGAAGTCGCCGTCGCCGCCGCCCTCCCCAAGTGCAAGCTGCCCTGGCAGCTGGTCGCGGGCATAGGCCGGGTCGAGTCCGTGCACGCCTCCGGCTACGGGCTCAAGGACGACGGCACCACCGAGCGGCCGATCCGCGGGCCCCGCCTGGACGGCAACGGCTACGAGAAGATCCTCGACACCGACAAGGGCGAGTTCGACGGCGACACCGAGTACGACCGCGCCTTCGGCCCCCTCCAGTTCATCCCCTCCACCTGGGCCACCTGGAAGGCCGACGGCAACGGGGACGGCAAGCGCGACGCCAACAACATCTACGACGCGGCGCTGGGAGCGGGCCTCTACCTCTGCTCGGGCGGCAAGGACCTCTCCCTCCCGGCCGACCTCGACAGGGCGATCCTCAGCTACAACAACTCGCGCGAGTACGTGAACAGCGTGCTCGGCTACATGCGCCAGTACCAGCAGGACGGCACCGCCGGGATCCCGAACCCGCCCGTCGGCACCTACCCGACCCCGCCGACGCCGACCGTCCCCACCCCGCCGCACGTCCCGGCCCCCAACCCGCCGGCGACGAAGCCGACGCCGACGCCCAAGCCGGACCCGAAGCCGACCCCCGACCCGAAGCCCACCCCGAAGCCCGACCCGTCCACGCCGACCCCGGCGCCGGCGACCCTGGCCAAGCTGGAGCAGGTCGGCGACGCCAGGCTGGAGGCGGAGGCAGGCAGCACGTTCGCGGACGGCGTCCGCTTCAAGGCGGTCCTCAGCGACGGCAAGCCCGCCGTCGGCCAGGTCGTGCTCTTCGCGGTCGAGAAGGACACCACCGGCGGCACGGGCTTCGTCTTCGGCGACGAGGCGAGCGTGGTCGTCCGTACCGACGCCCAGGGCATCGCCACCGCCCCGCGCCTGAAGGCCGGCCCGAAGGCGGGCACGTTCACCCTGCGCACCAGCGCCTACGACAAGCTCCAGTTCACCGTGGCGCTGGACGGCAAGGTCACCGAGAAGCCGGCCGAGAAGCCGCTCGCGCTGACCCGTGCGGACGCCGGCGGGGCGGTCGAGGTCGCGGCCGGCACCCCGGTCAAGGGCCTGCAGTTCCTGGCCGCCCGCGAGGGCAAGCCGGAGGCCGGGGTGCAGGTCACCGCCACGCTGGTCACGGGCAAGCCCGGGGCCTGGGTACCGGTCGACCCGAAGTCGGCGACGGGCCCGTTCTTCAAGGGCGCCGCGGACGGCCAGAAGCTGTTCACCCTGGAGCTGCCCAAGACGGGGGCCGACGGGAAGGTCTCCCTGCCGGACCTGCTGACCACGGACGCGCCCGCGGGCACGTACCACCTGCGGCTGACCACGGCGGACGGGGCGGAACTCGTCCTGGACCTCACGGTCACCGCCCCGAAGGCGGAGCCCAAGACCTGACCGGGCCCGTACGGACCCAGGACACGGCACGACACGGCACGGCCGGCCGCGCAGCGCGCGACCGGCCGTGCCGTGCGTGTACGGGGTGCCGGGGCCCCTATACGGGGGTGTCCTGGACGGCCGTGAAGCCGGTGCCGCAGGCGGCCACCAGGTTCGAGGCGCTGAACGGCGTGTCGGAGGTGGTGCACGTGGCCTGGTGCAGCTCGCCCTCCCGGTCCTGCAGGGTGACGTAGAGGGAGCCGGGGTTGGCCTCGGTCACCGAGGCGGCGGTGTCCGTGACGCACTTGGGCGCGTTGGCGAGGATCCCCAGGTTGATCCACACGCCGGGGTTGCGGCTGTCGTTGAGGAAGGCGTGCCCGTGCCGGTCGGTCGCCACGCGGAAGATCAGACCGGGGGGGAAGTTGGTGTAGTCCGGCGCGGCGGTGGAGAGGTCGCGGGAGGTGGAGCACTTCCTGCGGTGGTCGTCGTCCCGGTCGTCGTCGGAGCGGGCCGGCGTGGCCGTCCCCGTCTGCTTGGCCGGCTTGACCGCCTTGGCGGGATGGGAGGCCTTCTTCTTGTGCTGCGGGTCGTGGTCCATGCCCCCTGCGGCCGCCGACGGCGCCATCAGTGCGCCCAGGAGCACCGCCCCCGACACTGCCGAAATACCCCGTGCGGCCCAAGCGAGCTTCGTCATCCGATTCCTCCGTGAGTGCGAGTTCGATGTCGCGCGACCGAACATCCCCGCCGCCCGCCGGTTGTACGCACACTGTGACGAGCAGTCACTCAGGGGAACCAGAATCTGGCCCCGAACGGCCGCTGTGGGCCTTGGATCCGGAGGAAAAAGGCAGGAGCCCCGCCCCTTCCGTTCGCACGGGAAGGGCAGGGCTCCTTGGGTACTGCGATAATCCGGCCGCGATCCGACCGGCCTGGCGACTAGGCCGGGGTGACGTTCTCCGCCTGGGGACCCTTGGGGCCCTGCGTGACGTCGAAGTTCACCTGCTGGTTCTCCTCGAGGGAGCGGAAGCCGGTGGCGTTGATCGCGGAGTAGTGGACGAAGACATCCGGGCCGCCGCCGTCCTGGGCGATGAAGCCGAAGCCCTTTTCAGCGTTGAACCACTTCACGGTTCCGGTAGCCATGAGCCCTCCTATGGGCCAAAGGGTCGCCCTGCTCCAGAACCTGCTAAGAAGTCTGAAAACTACAAAAGCCTGCGGGTTACATGCTCCGCAGGCCTCGTACTGCAAGGGAAACCAAACTGCAACTTGCGTCGAGCCTAGCACGCACCCTCGGGCCGAGACCAGAGGGAAAGATCACGTCACCCGGACGTTTGAGACCCGCTCGATCGCTGACGGAGAAGCGCCGCTAGTCTCGCGATGTGGACGTCTATCGCAGCCGGCCCAGGGTCGGCCACATCCAGTTCCTGAACTGCCTGCCCCTCTACTGGGGGCTCGCACGCACCGGCACGCTGCTGGACATGGAGCTGACCAAGGACACCCCCGAGAAGCTGAGCGAGCGGCTCGTCCAGGGCGAGCTGGACGTCGGCCCGATCACCCTCGTGGAGTTCCTCCGCAACGCCGACAAGCTCGTCGCCCTCCAGGACATCGCCGTCGGCTGCGACGGCGACGTCATGTCCTGCGTGATCGTCTCGCAGGTCCCGCTGGAGCAGCTGGACGGGGCCCGGGTGGCCCTCGGCTCCACCTCGCGCACCTCCGTGCGCCTGGCCCAGCTGCTGCTCGCCGAGCAGTACGGGGTCCGGCCCGACTACTACACCTGCCCCCCTGACCTGGGGCTGATGATGCAGGAGGCCGAGGCGGCGGTGCTGATCGGCGACGCCGCGCTGCGCGCCTCGCTGCACGACGCGCCCCGGCTGGGGCTGGCCGTGCACGACCTGGGGCGGATGTGGAAGGAGTGGACGGGGCTGCCGTTCGTCTTCGCCGTCTGGGCCGCCCGCAAGGACTACCTGGCCCGCGAACCCGAGATCGTCCGGGAGGTCCACGACGCCTTCCTTGCTTCCCGGGACCTCTCCCTGGAGGAGGTCGTGAAGGTCGCCGAGCAGGCCGCGCGCTGGGAGGCCTTCGACGCCGGACTGCTCCAGCGCTACTTCACCACCCTCGACTTCCGCTTCGGTCCGGAACAACTCGCCGGTGTGCGGGAATTCGCGCGCCGTACGGGCGCGGACACCGGCTACGCGACGGATGTGGCCGTGGAGTTGCTGAAGGCCGGTGGGCCGGAACGCTGATCGCCAATACCCCGGGGACCTTTCCGGGGATCTTCCACTTCCCGGCGGGTAATGTTCCGTTTGCCGGAAATTCGTTCGCCTTTCGCATTTCCGTCGGCCGTCCGGGAAGGCCGCCGGAAGATCGGCGGAAGACCGGCGGAAGAGCGCAGGAAGATCCCCGGAAGAGCACGGAGAACGCCCGGAAGGAATTGGCGGGCGAAGTGCGGGCGGGCGGTTCGCATTCCGCGTGCGGATCGGGCCGCCCCCGGGCCCGCCCCACCCCCTAAGGTGCTGCTGTCCGGGTGACCACCGAACCCGGGGACAGGGGGACTCGATGCATCCGCTCGAAGCCGGTGAGCCGCGGACGATCGGCGCCTACCGGCTGCTCGGCCGGCTCGGCGCGGGCGGCATGGGACGGGTCTACCTGGGGCGCAGCGCGGGCGGCCGGACCGTCGCCGTGAAGGTCGTGCACCCCCACTTCGCGTCCGACGCGGAGTTCCGCGCCCGTTTCCGCCGTGAGGTGGAGGCCGCCCGGCGGGTGGGCGGGGAGTGGACCGCGCCCGTGCTGGACGCCGACCCCGAGGCGGCCGTGCCGTGGGTGGCGACCGGGTACGTGGCGGGGCCCTCGCTGGACCGGGCGGTCGCCGGGCACGGCCCGCTGCCGGAGGGCTCGGTACGGGCCGTGGGCGCGGGGCTGGCCCGGGCCCTGGTGGCGGTGCACGGGCTGGGCCTCGTCCACCGGGACGTGAAGCCCTCGAACGTGATGCTGAGCCTCGACGGGCCCCGGTTGATCGACTTCGGGATCGCCCGGGCCACGGACGGCACCGCCTCGCTGACCTCCACCGGCGTGTCCATCGGTTCGCCGGGCTACATGTCCCCCGAGCAGATCCTCGGCAAGGGGGTCACGGGTGCCTCGGACGTGTTCTCCCTCGGCGCGGTCCTGGCCTTCGCCGCGACCGGCCGGCCCCCGTTCAGCGGGGACAACTCCGCGACGCTGCTCTACAAGGTGGTGCACGAGCCGCCGGAGCTCGACGCGGTCCCGGCCGGGGAGCTGCGCGAGCTGATCGCGTCCTGCCTGGCCAAGGCGGCGTCCGAGCGGCCCTCCCCCGAGGCCCTGGCGGCCGCGCTGGGCGGGGCCCTGGGTGCTCCGGGCTGGCTCCCGGCCCCGCTGGTGGAGGAGGCCAGCCGGGCGGCGGTGGCCCTGCTGGACCTGGACGCGGACGCCTCCGAGGGCGGCGCGGGGGCCGGGGCTCCGGGTGCGGGGGCCGGCGGCGGTGGCGGGTCCTGGGCGGGGTCCGGCGGTGCGTACGGGTCCGGCGGCGCGGCCGGGGCCGGGTTCGGTGCGGGGACCGTCTCCGGGTCCGGGCCGGTGCCGTTCACCGAGGGGTCCTTCGGCGGGCCCGTCGGGGTCGGGTTCGGGACGCCGGACCCCACGTACGGGAACCCGTCCGGGTACGCCGGGGGCGCCGGTCCCTACGGCTCCGGCGCGGGCGGTTCCGGGTTCGGGACCGGTCCCGGCGGCGGGCCCTACGGCTCCGGCTCCGGCGGCGGCCCCTACGGTTCCGGCTCGGGCACCGGACCCGGCGGCGGGCCGTACGGTTCCGGTCCCGGTTCCGGTGCGGGCGGCGGGGTGTACGGGGCGCCCACCGAGACCGCCGGGGGCGGCCGGGTGCCGCAGCCGCGGACGGCTGCGGACGGCGAGCGGCGCGGGGTCACCCTCAGCGCGGCCGGCCGCCGCTTCAGCTGCACCCTCGTGCTCGGCGCGGCCGCCGTCCTGACGGCCCTGTCGGGCGGGCTGTACGGGATGGGGCTGCTGCCCGGCCAGGGTGCCCGGGACGCGGCGGTGGGCAAGCCCCCGACCGCCGGCCCGGCCCCGGACGCGGCCGCCTCCGCCCCCTCGTCGCCCTCCTCCCCGTCCGCGTCCGGTTCCGCGGCCCCGCCCAAGGGCACCCGTGACGACGTCCCCCAGGAGCTCACCGGCACCTGGAAGGGCACCGTCACCACCAACCTCGGCGCCACCACCGAGTTCGAGATCACGATCCGCTCCGGCAAGGTCGGCGAGGTCGTCGCCCGGGACAAGTCCGTCCTGCCCCTCCTCGGCACCGACTGCAGCGGCGACTGGAAGCTCTCCTCCGCCACCGACCGCTCCCTGGTCCTGGACAGCGCGGGCGGCCCCAACCCGGCCCCGGGCGTCTGCGCCGGCGGCTCCGCCGACGAGCGGTTCACCCTCAACCCCGGCGGCACGCTCCACTACAAGTCGGGCGACCGGGCGGCCGGCAACCCCGAGGGCGACCTCACCCGCAGCCCCTGACCCGGCCCCCGCCCCCTGGCGGAGCCGGTCGGGGGCCCTGGCGTAGGCTGGATCGGTCCGGAACCCTTGACACACCGCCGAAAGGTGACCCACCGGTGACCGACCTGGCCGCACTCCAGTCCGTCCTCGACCGCGCCGCAGCGGGGGGCCGGATCACCAAGGAAGAGGCGCTCGACCTCTACCGGCACGCCCCCCTCCACGCGCTCGGCCAGGCGGCCGACGTGGTGCGCCGCCGCCGCTACGCGGGTACCGAGCACATCGCGACGTACATCATCGAGCGCAACATCAACTACACCAACGTCTGCGTCACGGCCTGCAAGTTCTGCGCCTTCTACGCGGCCCCGAAGGACACGAAGAAGGGCTGGACCCGCGGCCTCGACGACATCCTGCGCCGCTGCGCGGAGACCGTCGAGCTCGGCGGCACGCAGGTGATGTTCCAGGGCGGGCACCACCCGGACTTCGGCGTGGAGTACTACGAGGAGCACTTCTCCGCCATCAAGAAGGCCTTCCCGCAGCTGGTCATCCACTCCCTCGGCGCGTCCGAGGTCGAGCACATGGCCCGCATCTCCGGCGTCTCCGCCGAGGAGGCCATCACGCGCATCCACGCCGCCGGCCTCGACTCCTTCGCGGGCGCCGGCGCCGAACTCCTGCCGGAGCGGCCGCGCAAGGCCATCGCCCCGCTGAAGGAGTCCGGCGAGCGCTGGCTGGAGATCATGGAGATCGCCCACAAGCTGGGCGTGGAGTCCACCTCCACCATGCTGATGGGCACCGGCGAGACCAACGCCGAGCGCATCGAGCACATCGCGATGATCCGTGACACGCAGGACCGCACCGGCGGCTTCCGCGCGTTCATCCCGTACACGTACCAGCCCGAGAACAACCACCTCAAGGGCCGGACCCAGGCGACGGTCTTCGAGTACCTGCGGATGATCGCGATCGCGCGCCTCTTCCTCGACAACGTCGCGCACATCCAGGGCTCCTGGCTGACCGTCGGCAAGGAGGCGGGCCAGCTGGCCCTCCACTACGGCGCCGACGACCTCGGTTCGATCATGCTGGAGGAGAACGTCGTCTCCTCCGCCGGTGCCAAGCACCGCTCGAACCGCCAGGAGATCATCGACCTGATCCGCAAGGCGGGCCGCGTCCCGGCGCAGCGCGCGACGACGTACGAGCACCTCGTGGTGCACGAGGACCCGGCGAACGACCCGGTCGACGACCGCGTGGTCTCGCACATCTCCTCGACCGCCATCGAGGGGGGCACCGCGCACCCCGAGCTGAAGCTCATCTCCACGAACTGACGCGGACCGACCCCGATGCTGACGCTGCACACCGCCGAGCTCCTCGTCACCGGGCCGGGCGCCGCTCCGCTGGAGGCCGGCGCCGTCCTGGTGGAGGGCGACCGCATCGTCCGCACGGGCCCGTACGAGGACCTGGGCGCGGCCGCGCCGCACGCCCGCGTGCGGCGCTGGCCCGGGGTGCTCACCCCGGGGCTGCTGGCGCGCGGGGCGGACGTGCTGCTGGAGGGGACGTACTACCCCGACGACCCGTACGAGGTCACCGAGCTGGGCGCCGACCCGATCACCGGCGCCGAGGCGCTGGAGGCCCTGAAGCTGACCGAGTCCCGCTGGGGCAACAGCGCCCGGCGCGGCACGCAGAAGCTGCTGGCGCGCGGGGTGGTGGCGGTGGCCGGACGGTTCGCGATCCCGGCGGTGCGCACGGCGGTGGTCCGCTCGGGCCTGGCCGTGGTCCCGCCCGCCCCCTACGAGGGCGCGGCGGCGCTGGACCCGCTCACGGGGCGGGAGAGTGCCGGGCAGGCCTTCCACGGGGTGCTCCAGGACGGGGCGGCGGCCCGGTTCGCGGTGTTCGCGGTGGCGGACGAGGCCGAACTGCTGGAGCGCGGGGCGACCACCTGCGTGGCCACCGTCATCGGCGGCCGGCTGCTGCACCGGCGGCGGTAGGGCTCACGGGCGAGGCCACCGCGCCGACCCGGCGGCGGGCCTGAGAGGATGGGCGCTACGAGCCGGCCGGCCCACGGACCGACCGACCGGCCCGCCGACCGACCGGCGCACCGCCACACCCACCGAGCACCGAGGGGCCACCGCCAGTGACAAGGGCTTCCCTGGACAAGCAGCCGCACGAAGTCGCCTCCATGTTCGACGGCGTCGCGGAGAAGTACGACCTCACCAACGACGTCCTCTCCCTCGGGCAGGCGCGCCTGTGGCGCAAGGAGGCCGCCAAGGCGGTGGCCGCCCGCCCGGGCCAGAAGGTGCTCGACCTGGCCGCCGGCACCGCGACCTCGTCCCTCCCGTACGCGGCGACCGGCGCGTACGTCGTCCCCTGCGACTTCTCCCTCGGCATGCTGCGCGAGGGCAAGAAGCGCAACCCGTGGCTCCCGCTGACGGCGGGCGACGCGACCCGGCTGCCCTTCGCGGACGACGTCTTCGACACCGTGACGATCTCCTTCGGGCTGCGCAACGTCCAGGACACGGACGCCGCGCTGCGCGAGATGTACCGGGTGACCAAGCCCGGCGGGCAGGTCGTCATCAGCGAGTTCTCGCAGCCGACGTGGGCGCCGTTCCGCACGGTCTACACCGAGTACCTGATGCGCGCCCTGCCGCCGGTGGCCCGTGCGGTGTCCTCCAACCCCGACGCGTACGTGTACCTCGCCGAGTCCATCCGCGAGTGGCCGGACCAGCCCGGGCTGGCCGAGCTGCTGCAGAAGGCGGGCTGGGGCCAGGTCGCCTGGCGCAACCTGAGCGGCGGCATCGTGGCCCTGCACCGCGGCGTCAAGGCCCGGTAGCACCCGTCGGTACGTGTGGCACCCGTGGACTACCAGCACATCCTCGAACGGATCGCGGCGGACGTCGCCCCGCTGATCGGCAGCGGCACCCCGGCCGAGTACATCCCGGCACTGGCGGGGGTCGACCCCCGCCGGTTCGGGATGGCGATCGCCGACCTCGACGGGAACGTCTTCGGCACCGGGGACTGGCGGGTCCCCTTCTCCACCCAGTCGATCACCAAGGTCTTCGCCCTGGCCCTCGCCCTCGCGGAGGGCGGCGACAGCCTGTGGGAGCGGGTGGGCCGGGAGCCGTCCGGCAACCCGTTCAACTCCCTGGTGCAGCTGGAGTACGAGAACGGCATCCCGCGGAATCCTTTCATCAACGCGGGCGCGCTCGTCGTCACCGACCGGCTGCAGACCCTGACGGGTGACGCGAGCAGCGAACTCCTGGAGTTCCTGCGGCAGGAGAGCGGGAACCCGGACATCGGCTTCGACGCGGAGGTGGCCGCGTCCGAGCACGAACACGGCGACCGGAACGCGGCCGTGGCGCACTTCATGGCCTCGTACGGCAACATCGACAACCCCGTGCCGGCGCTGCTGGACCACTACTTCTGGCAGTGCTCGATCGCGATGACCTGCGCGGACCTGGCCCTGGCCGGGCGCTTCCTCGCCCGGCACGGCCTGCGCGCGGACGGCTCGCGGCTGCTGACCCGCAGCGAGGCGAAGCAGATCAACGCGGTGATGCTGACCTGCGGGACGTACGACGCGGCGGGGGAGTTCGCCTACCGGGTCGGGCTGCCGGGCAAGAGCGGGGTCGGCGGGGGCATCATCGCGGTCGTCCCCGGCCGGTGCACCCTCGCGGTGTGGAGCCCGGGCCTGGACGCCCAGGGCAACTCGGTCGCCGGCGCGGCGGCCCTGGACCGCTTCACGACGCTGACGGGCCTGAGCGTGTTCTGACCCGAGGGGGCTGGACAGTGCCGCTGTGCGGCACTTCCAGCCCGCGCAGGGGGCACCTCCCAGCGGTAGCCGGGGGAGCTTGAGCGCACGGGCGCGCAGCGCACGTACCGGGGTCCGGGGCGGAGCCCCGGGGAACGGTGGAAGGGTGGGTGGGGGACGGCTCCGCGCGGCGGCACCCCCGGCCCCCGGCAGACGTCAGCCCAGCGCCAGCTCGTGGCAGACGGCCCGTCGACCGGACGGGGTCGTGAACTCCTCACCCGGCGTCATGCCGAGCCGCTCCGCGACCGCCACCGAACGCACGTTGCCGGCGTCGATCACCGCGCACACCCCCTCCACCCCCAGCCCCCGCAACCGCTCCACGGTCGCCAGCGCGGCCGCGTACGCGTACCCCTTCCCCCAGGCGGAGCGCCCCAGCCGCCACCCGATCTCGATCCGCCCCACCGGCCCCCACGCCTTCGCCGCAGGCCACGGCTGCGCGCCCGTGAAGCCGATGACCTCGCCGTCCTCGTCCAGCAGGGTCCACAGGCAGTACCCGAGCTGCGCGTCGTGCATCCGCTGCCGGGCCGTGAACTCCTCGTACGCGGACAGTTCCGCGGGCCCCCCGAGGAACTCCATCACGTCCGCGTCGTCGAAGACGCGGTGCCAGGCGTGCGCGTCCTCGTCGATCGGTACGCGGAGCTGGACCGCCGGCAGTGGCGGCCGGGTCGTCGGCGAGGTCGTCATCGGGGCAGCCCTTCGGATCGCGATCACTCTCGCTGCATAGACTGCGTCATGTCCTGTGCCGTTGGGCACCCTTTATCGAGCCTTCGGGAGACCCCGCAGTGACCGAGCCCACCGAGCCCCTCTCCGAACACCGCGCGGACGTGATCGTCGTCGGGGCCGGGCCCGCCGGCTCGACGACCGCCTACTACCTCGCGAAGGCGGGACTCGACGTCCTGCTCCTGGAGAAGACGGCGTTCCCGCGCGAGAAGGTCTGCGGTGACGGCCTGACCCCGCGCGCCACCAAGCAGCTGGTGGCGATGGGCATCGACATCTCCGAAGAGGCCGGCTGGCTGCGCAACAAGGGCCTGCGCATCATCGGCGGCGGGCAGCGGCTCCAGCTGGACTGGCCGGAACTGGCCTCGTACCCGGACTACGGACTCGTCCGCAAGCGCGACGACTTCGACGAGACCCTGGCCCGCCAGGCGCAGAAGGCCGGCGCCCGCCTGTACGAACGCTGCAACGTCGGCGAGCCCGTCCGGGACCCGCGCACCGGGCACATCACCGGCGTGCACGCGAAGCTCGGCGAGGAGAAGACCCCGGTCACCTTCCACGCCCCGCTCGTCGTCGCCGCCGACGGCAACTCCTCCCGGCTCTCCCTGGCGATGGGCCTGCACCGGCGCGAGGACCGCCCGATGGGCGTGGCGGTGCGCACCTACTTCACCTCGCCCCGGCACGACGACGACTACCTGGAGTCCTGGCTGGAGCTGTGGGACCGGCGCGGTCCGCAGGACCGGCTGCTGCCCGGCTACGGCTGGATCTTCGGCATGGGCGACGGCACGTCCAACGTCGGCCTCGGCATCCTCAACTCCTCCTCCGCCTTCAAGGAGCTGGACTGGCGCGAGGTCCTCAAGGCCTGGTGCGCGTCCATGCCGGAGGACTGGGGCTACACCCCCGAAAACATGACGCAGCCGATCCGCGGCGCGGCCCTGCCGATGGCCTTCAACCGGCAGCCGCACTACACCAAGGGCCTGCTGCTGGTCGGCGACGCGGGCGGCCTCGTCAACCCGTTCAACGGCGAGGGCATCGCCTACGCGATGGAGTCCGGCCAGATCGCGGCGGAGGTCATCGTCCAGGCCCACGCCCGCGCCACCCCGGCCCAGCGCGAGCTGGCGCTGCACAGCTACCCGAAGGTGCTGAAGGAGACCTACGGCGGCTACTACACGCTGGGCCGCGCCTTCGTGAAGCTGATCGGCAACCCGACGGTCATGAAGATCGCCGCGCAGCGCGGCCTGACGCACCCGGTGCTGATGCGCTTCACGCTGAAGATGCTGGCGAACCTGACGGACCCGACGGGCGGCGACGCGATGGACCGCATCATCAACGGCCTCTCGAAGGTCGCCCCGAAGGCCTGACCGTGTGACCACGGCCGCCCGGCATGCGCATGCGGCCGGGCGGCCGGGGTACGGCGGCGCCCGCGCGCTCAGACGTTGACGGTCTTCACCTTCGGCGAGCCGGGAAGCTCCTCCGCGGCCTTGCACAGGGCCGGGATGTGCGACCGGTCGGAGGTGACGAGCAGCACCGGAGGGGCGCACAGCGCTGCTGTGGCGACGACGAGGGCGTCCACGAGGCATTCGTGACCGTCGAGGCCGGACACGTCCAGCAGAGTCTTCGCGGCCTCTGTCACCGCGTCGTTGACCGGCTTCACGTCGAACCGGGACAGCAGGAACCGCAGCCGCTTGGCGGCCTCGCCCGTCCGGCGCACTTCCAGGGGCGTCAGAGCGGACAGCGCCACTCGGCGGCCGGTCTGCTGGGCGGCCTCGATGCGTGCGCGCATGCCCTCATCGCCGTCGACGTGCTGTGAAAGCCCTTGAGCGTCCAGGACGAGCGTGCCTTCACTCTTGGCCGCGACCTTGAGGCGCTTGCTCACCACTCCTGTTCCGCCTGCCGCCGCGCTTCCGCGGAGACGGGGCCGAACGCCTTGCGGTCGGCTGCGACCACCTCGCGGAGCTTGGCCGCCGCGAGCATTCCTGTCCACCGCGGGGCCGGCTCAGTCCTCCGCGGGCTCCCGCGCCGCCTCCGGGGCCCGGTGGACGGTGCGGACGCAGTGGGTCAGGAGGCTCAGGCCGGCCACGAGGAGGGCGCCGGAGACGGTCCAGCCCAGGCCCAGGGTCAGCGGGCTGCCGGGCTTGTGCCAGGGGCGGGCGGTCGTGAGCAGCCAGCCGCCGACCGCCAGCAGGCCCAGCCCGAGGGCGGCGGGGAGGGCGGTGGCCTCGTCGTCGCCGCGCTGCTCGCACGAGGTTCCGCTCACGGGATCACCAACTCCAGGAATCGCTACGGGCGCACGGGCAGGTGCCTATCTTCGCAGCGGTTCGGCGGGTTCCGCACGGGTCGTCCGCCGGGTGGGATTCCGGGCATGCCGGAGGTCCGGTACTCCGCCCCCCGGGGGCACCTCCCAGCGGTGGCTGGGGGAGGGGGAGTACCGGACCTCGCGGAGACCGGGTGGGTCAGAGGACGCGGACGGCGCCGGTCGGCATGTCGTAGCTCAGCGGGCGCTCGACGATGCCCGTGCTGGGGTTCTGCGCGCCGACGAACTTGCCGCCGCCGACGTAGATGGCGACGTGGTAGGCGCTGCCCTTGGGGCCCCAGTACAGGATGTCGCCCGGCTGGAGGTTGCTCAGCGACACCGAGGTGCCGGCGAGGGACTGGTCCTGGGAGGTGCGGTCCAGGGAGATGCCGGCCTGGCGGTAGGCGGCCTGGACCAGGCCCGAGCAGTCGTACGCGGAGGGGCCGGTGGCGCCCATCACGTAGGCCTTGCCGACCTGGGCGTAGGCGAAGTTGATGATGGCCGCGGCGGAACCGGTGGCGGAGGAGCGTCCCTTGACGGTGGCGCCGCTGCCGTCGTCGGCGGCGGAGGCGTTGGTCAGGGAGGAGCGGCCGGAGCTGCGGTTGGCGCGCTCGGCCTCGGCCTTGCGGTCGGCCTCCTGCTTCGCCTTCTGCTCGGCGGCCTTCTGGGCGTCTTCCTTCGCCTGCTTCGCCTCGGCGGCGGCACCCGTACGGGCGCTCTCCTCCTGGGCGTTCAGCTCGCCGGTGACGGCGGCCTCCACGGCGGCGACGCGGGTGTTCTCGGCGGCCGTGTTGACGGCGTTGGACACCTCGGTGCCGAGGTCCAGGCTGAGGACCGGCATCTCCAGCGTCGTCTCGGCCACGGGCTCGGTAGACGGGGACGCGCTCGCGGTGCCGGCCATGGCCAGGGTGCTGAGGACGCCACCGGCAACTCCGGCGCGGACCGCGAGCTTCGAGGCGCTGCGGCGGGGCTTCCGGTGGCTGGGTATGTGAGCGGTGTGGGACATGGGACAACCGCTATCAGGGGTCCAGGGTCACCTTCAAGAAACGTGGTCTGCGCCACAGTTGCGGGAAAGGCCGGGCAACCGGGCGCGCCGCGCCTCCTATTGACGCCGTAACGGACGTATCGGACACCCCCTCGCAAGGCTGTGATCATGGGGTTTCAGCAATAAGTCCGGATTGATCCACCGCCTACCATCCAGTCGCACAGATGGCCAAGCCTCCTTTTTGAGGGTCATGATCCATGTGTCGCAGGTCACAGTTACCTGCCGCCGTGAGGGCGCTGTGGCCGGCCCGTGATCCGACCGTGAACTCGCCGTGCGGTTCGCGGCGCCGGGGCGGGGTACCAGCCCCCGGCGCGGGGCGCGGGTGCGGGGCTCGTGAACGTTCGTGAACGGATGCACAGCTTCTCCGCGCGGCGCCGCCGTCCACTTCCGTACCGCCGGACCCCCCGGGCGGGGGAGGCGGATTCCTTTATCACCCCGGTCGGCCTGTCGCCAATTTGCCTGTAGCGCCCACTCTTTGATAATGCAAGGCCGCTTCCACCTGCGGCGACGAGGCCGGATGTCACCTTTGGTGATCATGTGGATGCCTTGCGTATGAAGATCACCACTCTTCGGCCTTCATGATCGTTCGTCAGGTGGTGGAGATCACAAACTCGGTGTTGTTACCCGTGTCGCAGATCACAGACCGGCAGGCATAAGATGCGCACCAGTCCGGCTTGTGAACTGCCTCACATGCGATCGCCCCCGCTCCAGCGGCCGCGGTCTCCCGGGGCGGCTCCCCCCGGCCACCGCTGGGAGGGCCCCAACGCCGGCGCAGCGGTCCAACGGTCAAGGACGACTGGAAGGAGCGAGGAGCGTGAATGCCTACGCACCCATCCTCGTGCTCGGCGCCATCGGCGCAGGGTTTGCGATCTTCTCCGTGGTCATGGCCACGCTGATCGGCCCAAAGCGGTACAACCGGGCGAAGCTTGAGGCGTACGAGTGCGGCATCGAGCCCACCCCGACGCCCTCCGGTGGCGGTCGCTTCCCCATCAAGTACTACCTCACGGCGATGCTCTTCATCGTCTTCGACATCGAGATCGTCTTCCTCTACCCCTGGGCCGTCACCTTCGACTCCCTGGGGATCTTCGGGCTCGTCGAGATGCTGCTCTTCGTGCTCACCGTCTTCGTCGCCTACGCATACGTCTGGCGCCGCGGCGGCCTGGAATGGGACTGAGGGGCTGAATTTTCCATGGGACTGGAAGAGAAGCTGCCGAGCGGCTTCCTGCTGACCACCGTCGAACAGGCCGCGGGCTGGGTGCGCAAGGCATCCGTCTTCCCGGCCACCTTCGGCCTCGCCTGCTGCGCCATCGAGATGATGACCACCGGTGCCGGCCGCTACGACCTCGCCCGCTTCGGCATGGAGGTCTTCCGCGGCTCCCCGCGCCAGGCCGACCTGATGATCGTCGCCGGCCGGGTCAGCCAGAAGATGGCGCCGGTGCTGCGGCAGGTGTACGACCAGATGCCCGCCCCCAAGTGGGTCATCTCCATGGGGGTCTGCGCCTCCTCGGGCGGCATGTTCAACAACTACGCGATCGTCCAGGGCGTCGACCACATCGTCCCGGTGGACATCTACCTCCCCGGCTGCCCGCCCCGCCCCGAGATGCTCATCGACGCGATCCTCAAGCTCCACCAGAAGATCCAGGGCTCCAAGCTCGGCGTGAACCGGGAAGAGGCGGCGCGCGAGGCGGAGGAGGCGGCCCTCAAGGCCCTCCCCACCATCGAGATGAAGGGGCTCCTGCGGTGAGCGACGAACCCGCCGTGGAGAACGGCAACGGCAACAACGTCCCCGCCCCCCGGGCCGCCACCCCCGGACCCGAGGTGATCGGGGTCCGCAAGGGCATGTTCGGCGCCACGAACGGCGGCGACACCAGCGGCTACGGCGGCCTCGTCCGCACCGTGGCCCTGCCCGGCGCGAGCTCCCGCCCCTACGGTTCCTACTTCGACGAGGTCGCCGACGAGCTGGAGGGCGCCCTGGAGGAGCAGGACCTGCTCCCGGAGAACGCCATCGAGAAGGTCGTCGTCGACCGCGGCGAGATGACCCTGCACATCGCCCGCGAACACCTGGTGCGGGTGGCCTCCACCCTGCGCGACGACCCGGCCCTGCGCTTCGAGCTGTGCACCGGCGTCAGCGGCGTGCACTTCCCCGACGACAAGGGCCGCGAGCTGCACGCCGTCTACCACCTGCGCTCCCTCACCCACGGCCGGATCGTCCGGCTGGAGGTGTCGGTGCCCGACGGCGACCCGCACCTCCCCTCGCTCGTCGCGGTCTACCCGACCAACGACTGGCACGAGCGCGAGACGTACGACTTCTTCGGCCTGGTCTTCGACGGCCACCCCGCCCTCACGCGGATCATGATGCCGGACGACTGGCAGGGCTTCCCGCAGCGCAAGGACTACCCGCTCGGCGGCATCCCCATCGAGTACAAGGGCGCCCAGATCCCGGCTCCCGACCAGCGGAGGTCGTACAGCTGATGTCCCACACCCCCAACGCCGCCGACCACGCGGCCTCCCGCGAGACCACCGAAGGCACCGTCTACACCGTCACCGGCGGCGACTGGGACGAGATCGTCCAGTCCGCGGCCAAGGCGGACGACGAGCGCATCGTCGTCAACATGGGCCCCCAGCACCCCTCCACCCACGGCGTGCTCCGCCTGATCCTGGAGATCGACGGCGAGACGGTCACCGAGGCCCGCTGCGGCATCGGCTACCTGCACACCGGGATCGAGAAGAACCTCGAATTCCGCAACTGGACGCAGGGCACCACCTTCGTCACGCGCATGGACTACCTGACGCCGTTCTTCAACGAGACGGCGTACTGCCTCGGCGTCGAGAAGCTCCTCGGCATCACCGACCAGATCCCCGACCGGGCCACCGTCATCCGCGTCCTGCTGATGGAGCTCAACCGGCTCTCCTCCCACCTCGTGTGCATCGCCACCGGCGGCATGGAGCTGGGCGCGACCACGATCATGATCTACGGATTCCGGGACCGCGAGCTGATCCTCGACGTCTTCGAGCTGATCACCGGCCTGCGCATGAACCACGCCTTCGTCCGCCCCGGCGGCCTCGCCCAGGACCTGCCCCCCGGCGCGGTCGACCAGCTGCGCGAGTTCGTCAAGACGATGAAGAAGAACCTGCCGGAGTACGACAAGCTCGCCACCGGCAACCCCATCTTCAAGGCCCGCATGCAGGACGTCGGCTACCTCGACCTGGCCGGCTGCATGGCCCTCGGCGCCACAGGACCGATCCTGCGCTCCGCCGGCCTGCCGCACGACCTGCGCAAGACCGACCCCTACTGCGGCTACGACAGCTACGAGTTCGACGTCCCCACCACCGAGAGCTGCGACTCCTACGGGCGGTTCCTGATCCGCCTGGAGGAGATGCGCCAGTCGCTGCGGATCGTCGAGCAGTGCCTGGACCGGCTGGAGCCCGGCCCGGTCATGGTCGCCGACAAGAAGATCGCCTGGCCGGCGCAGCTCGCCATGGGCCCCGACGGCCTCGGCAACTCCCTCGACCACATCAAGAACATCATGGGCACCTCCATGGAGGCCCTCATCCACCACTTCAAGCTGGTGACCGAGGGCTTCCGGGTCCCCGCCGGGCAGGCCTACGCGGCCGTCGAGTCCCCCAAGGGCGAACTCGGCGTCCACGTGGTCTCCGACGGAGGCACCCGCCCCTACCGGGTCCACTTCCGCGACCCGTCCTTCACCAACCTGCAGGCCATGGCGGCGATGTGCGAAGGCGGCCAGGTCGCCGACGTCATCGTCGCCGTCGCCTCCATCGACCCCGTGATGGGAGGCGTCGACCGATGACGGCCGATGCAGTGAACACGGGCATCAGCCTCGGGATGCCGCAGCTCCCCGCCCCCGACTTCCCCGCCGAGGTGCGCGCCCGGCTCGAAGCGGACGCGCAGGAGATCATCGCCCGCTACCCCGACAGCCGCTCCGCGCTGCTGCCGCTGCTGCACCTGACGCAGTCCGAGGAGGGCTACGTCTCCCGCACCGGCATCCGGTTCTGCGCCGAGGTCCTCGGCCTGACCACCGCCGAGGTCACCGCGGTCGCCACCTTCTACACGATGTACCGGCGGCGGCCCTCCGGCGACTACCAGGTCGGGGTCTGCACCAACACCCTGTGCGCGGTGATGGGCGGCGACGCCATCTTCGCCGAGCTCCAGGAGCACCTCGGGGTCGGCAACAACGAGACCACCCCCGACGGCAAGGTCACGCTGGAGCACATCGAGTGCAACGCGGCCTGCGACTACGCCCCCGTGGTGATGGTCAACTGGGAGTTCTTCGACAACCAGACCCCCGAGTCCGCCAAGGCCCTCGTCGACGACCTGCGCGCCGGCCGCCCGGTCGAACCGACCCGGGGCGCGCCGCTGTGCACGTACAAGGACACCGCCCGCATCCTGGCGGGCTTCCCCGACGAGCGCGAGGGCGCGGTGGAGGCGAGCGGCGGCGCGGGCCCCGCCTCCCTGATCGGCCTGCGCATCGCCCGCGGCGAGTCCCCGCACGCCCCGGTCGTCCGCCCGCGCGCCGAGACCGGTACCGAGGGAGGGGAGTGATGTCGGTGTCGTCCAAGGAAACTCATGGGGGCACCTCCCAGCCGGAGGCTGGGGGAGGTACCAGCCCGGAGAAGCTGCTCGCACCCGTCCTGTCGGCGTTCTGGGACGAGCCCGAGTCGTGGACGCTGGCGACCTACCGGCGCCACGAGGGCTACGAGGGTCTGCGCAAGGCCCTCGCGATGACCCCCGACGAGGTGATCGCCTACGTCAAGGACTCGGGACTGCGCGGACGCGGCGGCGCCGGCTTCCCCACCGGGATGAAGTGGCAGTTCATCCCGCAGGGCGACGGCAAGCCGCACTACCTCGTCGTGAACGCGGACGAGTCGGAGCCCGGAACCTGCAAGGACATCCCCCTCCTCTTCGCCAACCCGCACTCCCTCATCGAGGGAATGATCATCGCCTGCTACGCGATCCGCTCCGAGCACGCCTTCATCTACCTGCGCGGCGAGACCGTGCCGGTGCTGCGGCGGCTGCACGAAGCCGTGCGCGAGGCGTACGCGGCCGGATACCTCGGCAAGGACATCGACGGCAGCGGACGCAACCTCGACATCACGGTGCACGCGGGCGCGGGCGCGTACATCTGCGGCGAGGAGACGGCACTGCTCGACTCCCTCGAAGGCCGGCGCGGCCAGCCCCGGCTGCGTCCCCCCTTCCCCGCGGTCGAAGGCCTCTACGCCTGCCCCACTGTCGTGAACAACGTCGAGTCCATCGCCTCGGTTCCCGCGATCCTGAGCAAGGGCAAGGACTGGTTCAAGGCGATGGGGACGGAGAAGTCCCCCGGCTTCACCCTCTACTCCCTCTCCGGGCACGTCGCCGGCCCCGGCCAGTACGAGGCCCCCCTCGGCATCACCCTGCGCCAGCTCCTCGACATGAGCGGCGGCATGCGCCCCGGACACCGGCTGAAGTTCTGGACCCCCGGCGGCTCCTCCACCCCCATGTTCACCGACGAGCACCTCGACGTCCCGCTCGACTACGAGGGCGTGGGCGCGGCCGGCTCCATGCTCGGCACCAAGGCCCTCCAGTGCTTCGACGAGACCACCTGCGTGGTGCGCGCCGTCACCCGCTGGACCGAGTTCTACGCCCACGAGTCCTGCGGCAAGTGCACCCCCTGCCGCGAGGGCACGTACTGGCTCGTCCAGCTGCTGCGCGACATCGAGGCCGGCAAGGGCGTCATGTCCGACCTCGACAAGCTGAACGACATCGCCGACAACATCAACGGCAAGTCCTTCTGCGCGCTCGGCGACGGCGCGGCCAGCCCGATCTTCTCCTCCCTGAAGTACTTCCGCGCGGAGTACGAGCAGCACATCACCGGGAAGGGCTGCCCCTTCGACCACCGGAAGTCGACCCTGTGGGCCGACGGCCCGGCAAAGAACTCCGAGGTGAACGCATGACCGTCGCCACCAGTGCCCCCGCCGGCGGCGGCGAGGCCGCCAAGCCGCCGCAGGACGACCTGGTCACGCTGACCATCGACGGCGCCCAGCTGTCCGTGCCCAAGGGGACCCTCGTCATCCGGGCCGCCGAACAGCTCGGCATCGAGATCCCCCGGTTCTGCGACCACCCCCTCCTCGACCCGGCCGGCGCCTGCCGCCAGTGCATCGTCGAGGTCGAGGGCCAGCGCAAGCCGATGGCCTCCTGCACCATCACCTGCACCGACGGCATGGTCGTGCGCACCCAGCTGACCTCCGAGGCCGCTGACAAGGCCCAGCGCGGGGTGATGGAGCTGCTGCTCATCAACCACCCGCTGGACTGCCCCGTCTGCGACAAGGGCGGCGAATGCCCCCTGCAGAACCAGGCGATGTCGCACGGAAACGCCGAATCCCGGTTCGAGGGCCGCAAGCGGACCTACGAGAAGCCCGTCGCGATCTCCACGCAGGTGCTGCTGGACCGCGAGCGGTGCGTGCTGTGCGCGCGCTGCACCCGCTTCTCCAACCAGGTCGCCGGCGACCCGATGATCGAGCTGCTGGAACGCGGCGCGCTCCAGCAGGTCGGCACCGGCGAGGGCGACCCGTTCGAGTCGTACTTCTCCGGCAACACCATCCAGATCTGCCCCGTCGGCGCCCTCACCTCGGCCGCCTACCGGTTCCGCTCCCGCCCGTTCGACCTCGTCTCCTCGCCGAGCGTGTGCGAGCACTGCGCGGGCGGCTGCGCGACCCGGACCGACCACCGGCGCGGGAAGGTGATGCGCCGCCTCGCCGCCGAGGACCCCGAGGTCAACGAGGAGTGGATCTGCGACAAGGGCCGCTTCGCGTTCCGTTACGCGCAGCGCCCGGACCGGCTGACCACCCCGCTGGTGCGCGGGGCCGACGGGGTCCTCGCCCCGGCGAGCTGGCCCGAGGCCCTGGAGGCCGCCGCCAGGGGGCTCACCGCGGCGCGCGGCCGGGCGGGGGTGCTGACCGGCGGCCGGCTGACCGTCGAGGACGCCTACGCGTACGCCAAGTTCGCCCGGGTGGTGCTCGACACCAACGACATCGACTTCCGGGCCCGCGTGCACAGCGCGGAGGAGACCGACTTCCTGGCCGCCTCCGTCGCCGGCACCGGCAAGGACCTCGACGGCACGGGCGTCACCTACGCCTCCCTCGAGGCGGCCCCGGCCGTCCTGCTGGCCGGCATCGAGGCCGAGGAGGAGGCCCCCGGGGTCTTCCTGCGGCTGCGCAAGGCCCACCGCAAGCGGGGCCAGAAGACGTACGCCCTCGCCCCGTTCGCCACCCGGGGCCTGACCAAGGCCGGCGGCACCCTGCTGGCCGCCGCCCCCGGCACCGAACCCGAGTGGCTGGACGCCCTGGCCTCCCGCACCGGGCTGGAGGAGGGCGGCGCCGAAGCGGCCGAGGCGCTCCGCCGGCCCGGGGCCGTCCTCGTCGTCGGGGAGCGGCTCGCGGGGGTGCCCGGCGCGCTGACCGCCGCCGTACGGGCGGCCACCGCGACCGGAGCCCGGCTGGTGTGGATCCCGCGCCGGGCCGGGGAGCGGGCCGCCGTCGAGGCGGGCGCGCTGCCGTCCCTGCTGCCGGGCGGCCGCCCGGCCACCGATCCGCGGGCCCGCGACGAGGTCGCCGCCGCCTGGGGGCTGGAGGCGCTGCCGCACCGCTACGGCCGCGACACCGGCCAGATCGTCGAGGCCGCCGCCACCCGTGAGCTGTCCGCGCTGCTGGTCGCGGGCGTCGAGGTCGCCGACCTGCCGGACCCGCAGCGGGCCCGGACCGCGCTGGAGGAGGCCTTCGTGGTCTCCCTGGAGCTGCGGCCCGGGGAGGTCACCGACCACGCGGACGTGGTCCTGCCGGTCGCCGCCGTCGCCGAGAAGGCGGGCACGTTCATCAACTGGGAGGGCCGGGTCCGCCCCTTCGAGGCGGCCCTCAAGCCCGACCAGATGACCCGCCGCCTCGCTCCGGCCGACGCCCGCGTGCTGCACATGCTGGCCGACGCCGCCGACCGGCCGATCGCCCTGCCCGACGTGCACGCCGTGCGCCGGGAGCTGGAGCGGCTCGGCCCCTGGGAGGGCGACCTCGCCCCCGAGCGGTCCACCGGTTCGGCGCCGCTGCCCCGGCCCGGCGCGGGCGAGGCCGTACTCGCCGGCCACCGCCTGCTGCTGGACCTGGGCCGGCTCCAGGAGGGCGACGAGGCCCTGGCCGGGACCCGGCACGAGGCCGCGGCCCGCCTCTCGGCCGCCACGGCCGCCGAGACCGGCGTCAAGGACGGCGACCTCCTCGCCGTCACCGGCCCGGCCGGCTCGGTGGAACTCCCGCTGCGGATCACCGGGATGCCCGACCGGGTCGTGTGGCTCCCCCTGAACTCCACCGGCTCCGGCGTCCTCGCCGACACCGGCGCCCTGCCCGGCACCCTCGTCCGCATCGGACCGGCGCCGGCCCCGGCCGCCCCCGCCAAGGAGGTGCGAGCGTGACCAGCCTCGCCCACATCGCGGCGCAGCAGCCGCACGTCCTCGCCGCCGAGGACCTGTCCCTGTTCGGCAGGGACGTCTGGTGGCTCGTCCTGCTGAAGGCGGTGTTCTGCTTCGCCTTCCTGATGGTGACCGTGCTGTTCTCCATCGTCTGGGAGCGCAAGGTCGTCGCCTGGATGCAGCTGCGCATCGGCCCCAACCGGCACGGGCCCTGGGGCATGCTCCAGTCCCTCGCCGACGGCGTGAAGCTGATGCTGAAGGAAGACGTCATCGTCAAGCGGGCCGACAAGGTGGTGTACGTCCTGGCGCCGGTCATCGCGGCGATCCCGGCGTTCATGGCCATCGCGGTGATCCCGTTCGGCCCGTCCGGCAACGAGGTCTCGATCTTCGGGCAGCGCACCACGATGCAGCTGACCGACCTGCCGATCGCGATGCTGTACGTCCTGGCCGTGGCCTCGGTCGGCATCTACGGCATCGTGCTGGCCGGCTGGTCCTCGGGCTCGACCTATCCGCTGCTCGGCGGCCTGCGCTCCTGCGCGCAGATGATCTCGTACGAGATCGCGATGGGCGCGGCCTTCGCCTCGGTCTTCCTCTACTCCGGGTCCATGTCGACCTCGGCGATCGTGGAGGCGCAGGCGGACCGCTGGTACATCGTGCTGCTGCCGGTTTCGTTCATCATCTACGTGATCACGATGGTCGGCGAGACCAACCGCGCCCCCTTCGACATGCCGGAGTCCGAGGGCGACCTGGTCGGCGGCTTCAACACCGAGTACTCCTCCATCAAGTTCGCGCTGTTCATGCTGGCCGAGTACGTCAACATGGTCACCGTCTCGGCGGTCTCGGTCACCCTGTTCCTGGGCGGCTGGCGCGCCCCGGCACCGATCTCCACGTACTGGGAGGGCGCGAACCACGGCTGGTGGCCGATGCTCTGGTTCGTCATCAAGGTGCAGCTGCTGCTGTTCTTCTTCATCTGGCTGCGCGGCACGCTGCCCCGCGTGCGCTACGACCAGCTGATGAAGCTCGGCTGGAAGGTGCTGATCCCGGTCTCCGTGGTCTGGCTGATGCTGGTCGCCACCGTCCGGGCGCTGCGCAACGAGCGCTACGACTTCTCGGAGATCGTGCTCTACGTCGGCGGGGCCGTCGTGGCGATCCTGCTGCTGACCGCCGTCGCCGACCACTTCCGCGACAAGCGGGAGAAGACGGCCGCCGCGCAGGCGGGGCAGGCCGCGGCCGCCGAGCCCTTCGACCCGATGGCGGGCGGCTTCCCCGTACCGCCCAAGCCCGGCCAGCACCTGGCACCCGTACCGCGCAGGCGGTCCCGCGCCGAGCGGGAGCTGATTGTCAGTGGCGGGACGAATACTGACAGTGACCGAGAGGAGGGTTGAGACGTGTCTGACGAGTCGTCCGAAAAGTGGCAGAACCCGGTGGCCGGCTTCGGCGTGACCTTCAAGGCCATGTTCAAGAAGCGCCTCACCGAGCAGTACCCGGAGCAGGAGAAGACCACCGCTCCGCGCTTCCACGGAAGGCACCAGCTCAACCGGCACCCCGACGGTCTGGAGAAGTGCATCGGGTGCGAGCTGTGCGCCTGGGCCTGTCCCGCCGACGCGATCTACGTGGAGGGCGCGGACAACACCGAGGAGGAGCGCTACTCCCCGGGTGAGCGGTACGGGCGGGTCTACCAGATCAACTACGCCCGCTGCATCCTGTGCGGGCTGTGCATCGAGGCCTGCCCGACCCGGGCGCTGACGATGACGAACGAGTTCGAACTGGCCGACTCCAGCCGCGAGTCGCTGATCTACACCAAGGAGCAGCTGCTGGCCGGGCTGACCGAGGGCATGGTCGACACCCCGCACTCGATCTTCCCGGGCATGGACGAGCAGGACTACTACCGGGGGCTGGTGACGGGCGCCGCGCCCGGCACCGAGCGGCAGGTGGCGGTCTCCAAGGGCGAGGCCCCGGCCTCGAACGGCGCCGGGAACGGCGCTCCGGCCGAGGGGGTCGGAGCATGAGTGCCCTCGCGGCCGCCGCCGCCACCACGACCTCCACCGGCGAGGCCCTGCAGTTCTGGGTGCTCGCCGCCGTCGCCGTCATCGGCGCGCTCTGCACCATCCTGATGAAGAAGGCCGTGCACAGCGCCCTGTGCCTGGCCGGGACGATGATCGTCCTCGCGGTGTTCTACCTCGCCAACGGGGCCTACTTCCTGGGCGTGGTCCAGGTCGTCGTCTACACCGGCGCCATCATGATGCTGTTCCTCTTCGTGGTCATGCTCGTCGGCGTCACGGCGGCGGACTCGCTGAAGGAGACCATCAAGGGACAGCGCTGGCTGGCCGTTCTGTGCGGGCTCGGCTTCGGCATCCTGCTGATCGCCGGTCTCGCCAACGCGAAGCTGACCCACTTCAACGGCCTCGGCCGGGTCAACTCCGCGGGCCACGTCGAGGGCCTGGCCCAGCTGATCTTCACCCGCTACATCTTCGCCTTCGAGATCACCGGCGCCCTGCTGATCACGGCGGCCGTCGGCGCCATGGTCCTCACCCACCGCGAGCGCACCGAGCGGGCCGCCACCCAGCGCGAGCTGTCCGAGAAGCGCGTCCGCGAGGGCGTGCAGGTCCCGCCGCTGCCGGCCCCCGGCGTCTACGCCCGGCACAACGCCGTGGACATCGCCGGCCTGCTCCCCGACGGCACCCCGTCCGAGCTGACCGTCAACAAGACGCTGCGCGCCCGCGGCCAGATCCGCGACGTGTCCACCGAGGCCCTGGACGACCTCAAGGCGCTGGAGCAGAGCTCCGCGGAGCGCCTCGGCCGCGACTCCCGAGAGGAGGCATCGAAGTGAATCCGGTCAACTACCTGTACCTGGCCGCCCTGCTGTTCACCATCGGCGCGGCCGGCGTCCTCATCCGGCGCAACGCCATCGTGCTGTTCATGTGCGTCGAGCTGATGCTCAACGCCTGCAACCTCGCGTTCGTGGCCTTCTCCCGGATGCACGGCAACCTCGACGGCCAGATCATCGCGTTCTTCACGATGGTCGTCGCCGCCGCGGAGGTCGTGGTGGGCCTCGCGATCATCGTGTCGCTGTTCCGTACCCGCCACTCGGCCTCGGTCGACGACGCCAGCCTGATGAAGCTGTAAGGGGCCTTCACCGTGGAGAATCTGATCGCGCTCCTGGTGGGCGCACCCCTGCTCGGGGCGGCGGTGCTGCTGTGCGGCGGCCGGCGCCTCGACAAGGCCGGCCACTGGCTCGGGACCCTGCTCGCCGCGGTCTCCTTCGGCATCGGCGTGGTCCTCTTCGCCGGCATGCTGGGCCGCGGGGCCGAGGACCGCACCCTGCACCAGCACCTGTTCAGCTGGGTGCCGGTGGAGGGCTTCCAGGCGGACCTCGCCTTCCAGCTCGACCAGCTGTCGATGACCTTCGTCCTGCTGATCTCCGGCGTGGGCACGCTCATCCACGTGTACTCGATCGGGTACATGGAGCACGACGAGCGCCGCCGCCGCTTCTTCGGCTACCTCAACCTGTTCGTCGCGGCGATGCTGCTGCTCGTCCTCGCCGACAACTACCTGCTGCTGTACTTCGGCTGGGAGGGCGTCGGCCTCGCCTCGTACCTCCTGATCGGCTTCTGGCAGCACAAGCCCAGCGCGGCCACCGCCGCGAAGAAGGCCTTCCTGGTCAACCGGGTCGGCGACATGGGCCTTTCGATCGCCATCATGATCATGTTCACCACCTTCGGGACCTTCGCCTTCGGCCCGGTCCTCGCGAACGCCGGCAAGACCTCCGAGGGCACGCTGACGGCGATCGGCCTGATGCTGCTCCTGGCGGCCTGCGGCAAGTCGGCCCAGGTGCCGCTGCAGTCCTGGCTCGGTGACGCGATGGAGGGCCCGACCCCGGTCTCGGCCCTCATCCACGCCGCGACGATGGTCACCGCGGGTGTGTACCTGATCGTCCGCTCCGGCGCGATCTTCAACGCGGCGCCCGACGCGCAGCTGGCCGTCACCGTAGTCGGCGCGGTCACGCTGCTGTTCGGTGCGATCGTCGGTTGCGCCAAGGACGACATCAAGAAGGCCCTCGCCGGGTCGACCATGTCGCAGATCGGCTACATGGTCCTCGCCGCGGGCCTGGGCCCCATCGGCTACGTCTTCGCGATCATGCACCTGGTGACGCACGGGTTCTTCAAGGCCGGCCTCTTCCTCGGCGCGGGTTCCGTCATGCACGGGATGAACGACGAGGTGGACATGCGCAAGTACGGCGGCCTGCGCACCTACATGCCGGTCACCTTCGTCACCTTCGGCCTCGGCTACCTCGCCATCATCGGCTTCCCGGGCCTGTCGGGCTTCTTCTCCAAGGACAAGATCATCGAGGCGGCCTTCGCGAAGGGCGGCACCGAGGGCTGGATCCTCGGCGGCGCCGCCCTGCTGGGCGCGGGCATCACCGCCTTCTACATGACCCGGGTCATGCTCCTCACCTTCTTCGGCGAGAAGCGCTGGCAGCCGGCCCCCGACGCGGACGAGGCGCCGAGCGCCGAGCCGGCCGCGGAGCACCAGGCCGGCGGCCGGATGCCCCACCCGCACGAGTCCCCGAAGTCCATGACCATCCCGATGATCGTGCTGGCCTTCGGCTCGGTCTTCGCGGGCGGCTTCTTCGGACTCGGCGACCGCTTCCTGAAGTGGCTGGAGCCGGTCACCGGGCACGAGCACGGCAACCCGCCGGTCGGCGCCCTGACGGTCACCCTCTCCACGATGGCGGTCCTCGTCGTCGGCGTCGCCATCGCCTGGTCGGTGTACGGCCGCCGGCCCGTCCCGGTGACCGCCCCGCGCGGCTCGTTCCTCACCAGGGCGGCCCGCCGGGACCTGTTCCAGGACGACTTCAACCACGTCGTCCTCGTGCGCGGCGGAGAGCACCTGACCCGCTCGCTCGTGTACGTCGACCACAGCCTGGTCGACGGAGTGGTCAACGGGACGGCCGCCTCCGTCGGCGGGCTCTCCGGCCGGCTGCGCAGGCTGCAGAACGGCTACGCCCGCAGCTACGCGGTCTCGATGTTCGGGGGCACGGCGATC
This sequence comes from Streptomyces katrae, assembly GCF_002028425.1. Taxonomy (GTDB): domain Bacteria; phylum Actinomycetota; class Actinomycetes; order Streptomycetales; family Streptomycetaceae; genus Streptomyces; species Streptomyces katrae_A. The sequence continues at coordinate 4,555,791 of NZ_CP020042.1, forward strand.
CTGATCGCCGCGACCCTGCTGATGAGGGCGGTGTGACATGACTTTCCCGCTTCTGACGGTGACGGCCGCGCTCCCCGCGGTCGGCGCGGTCCTCACCGCCGCCGTCCCGGCCAAACAGCGCACCGCCGCCAAGTGGCTCGCGCTGCTGTTCTCCCTGGCGACGCTGGCGTCGGCCGTGCTCGTCGCGGTCCGCTTCGAGCCCGGCGGCGCCCGCTACCAGCTCACCGAGTCCCACGCCTGGATCGCCGACTTCGGCGTCCGCTACGAACTGGGCGTGGACGGCATCGGGGTGGCGCTCATCGCGCTCACCGCCCTGCTGATCCCCTTCGTGATCGGGGCCGGCTGGAACGACGCCGACCCCCTGGAGACCAACTCGTCGCGCTGGCGCCCCACCCAGGGCTTCTTCGCCCTGATCCTGCTGGTCGAGGCGATGGTGGTGATCTCCTTCGAGGCCACCGACGTCTTCCTCTTCTACATCTTCTTCGAAGCCATGCTCATCCCGATGTACTTCCTCATCGGAGGCTTCGGGGACCGGGCACACGCCGGCAGCGACGAGAACGCCGCCGCCCAGCGCTCGTACGCGGCGGTCAAGTTCCTCCTCTACAACCTGGTCGGCGGCCTCATCATGCTGGCCGCCGTCATCGGGCTGTACGTGGTCGCCGGGAACTTCTCCCTCCAGGAGATCGCCGCCGCCCGCGCCGCGGGCACCCTCGACATGGCGACCAACACCGAGCGGCTGCTCTTCCTCGGCTTCTTCTTCGCCTTCGCCGTGAAGGCCCCGCTGTGGCCGCTGCACACCTGGCTGCCCAACGCCATGGGCGAGGCCACCGCCCCGGTCGCCGTACTGATCACCGCGGTCGTCGACAAGGTCGGCACCTTCGCGATGCTCCGCTTCTGCCTCGGCCTCTTCCCCGAGGCCAGCAAGTGGGCCACCCCCGTGATCCTCGTCCTGGCCCTGGTCAGCATCGTCTACGGCGCACTGCTCGCGGTCGGACAGCGGGACATCAAGCGGCTGGTCGCCTACGCGTCGATCTCGCACTTCGGCTTCATCATCCTGGGCATCTTCGCGATGACCTCCCAGGGCCAGTCGGGCGCGACGCTCTACATGGTCAACCACGGGATCTCCACGGCGGCGCTGATGCTGGTCGCCGGCTTCCTGATCTCGCGGCGCGGCTCGCGGCTCATCGCCGACTACGGCGGTGTCCAGAAGGTGGCCCCGGTCCTCGCCGGCACCTTCCTGATCGGCGGCCTCGCCACCCTGTCCCTGCCGGGCCTCGCCCCCTTCGTGAGCGAGTTCCTGGTCCTGGTCGGCACCTTCGCCCGGTACCCGGTCATCGGCGTCATCGCCACCATCGGCATCGTGCTGGCCGCCCTGTACACCATGGTCCTCTACCAGCGGACCATGACCGGCCCCGTGAAGGAGGAGGTCCGCACCCTGCCGGACCTGCGCCCGCGGGAGCTCCTGGTGGTCGCCCCGCTCATCGCGCTGCTGATCGGGCTGGGCGTCTACCCGAAGGTGCTGACCGACATCGTCAACCCGTCGGTGCAGCACACGCTGTCGGACGTGAAGAAGACGGACCCCAAGCCCGAGGTGGCCGTGGAAGCCGAGCACATCGACAAGAAGGCGGCGGTCAAGTGAGCGCCACGACCGCTGCCCAGGGCCTGCTGGCACTGGCGGCCAACGGACCGGCCGACAGGATCCCGGCCCCGCACATCGAGTACGCCCAGCTCGCGCCCACGCTGATCGTGGTGGGCGCGGCCGTCCTCGGCGTCCTCGTCGAGGCCTTCGTCCCGCGCAGGTCCCGCTACCACGTCCAGGTGTTCCTGGCCGTCGCCTCCCTCGCCGCGGCCTTCGCCGCGGTCGTCGCCCTCGCCGCGGGCGGGTACGGCAACACCAAGGCCCACATCGCGGCCATGGGCGCCATCGCCGTCGACGGCCCGGCACTGTTCCTCCAGGGCACCATCCTGCTCGCCTCGGTCGTGGCCGTGTTCACCTTCGCCGAGCGCCGCCTCGACCCCAGGGCGCACGGCAAGCGCGTCGACTCCTTCGCCGCCCAGGCCGCGTCCGTACCGGGCAGCGACAGCGAGAAGGCCGCCGTCAAGGCCGGGTTCACCACCACCGAGGTGTTCCCGCTGGCCCTGTTCGCCATCTCCGGGATGCTGATCTTCCCGGCGGCCGACGACCTGCTGACCCTGTTCATCGCGCTGGAGGTCTTCTCCCTCCCGCTGTACCTGCTCTGCGCCGTCGCCCGCCGCCAGCGGCTGATGTCGCAGGAGGCGGCCGTCAAGTACTTCCTGCTCGGCGCCTTCTCCTCGGCGTTCCTGCTGTTCGGCATCGCCCTGCTCTACGGCTACGCGGGCTCCGTCTCGTACGCGGTCATCGCGGACGTGGTGGACGGCACGGTCACCACCGTCGACCCGGCGCTGGCCTCCACCATGGGCAACGACGCACTGCTGCTCATCGGCGGCGCGCTGATCCTGATGGGCCTGCTCTTCAAGGTCGGCGCGGTCCCCTTCCACATGTGGACCCCGGACGTCTACCAGGGCGCCCCCACCCCCGTGACCGGCTTCATGGCCGCCGCGACCAAGGTGGCCGCCTTCGGCGCCCTGCTGCGCCTGCTCTACGTGGTCCTGCCCGGGCTGCGCTGGGACTGGCGGCCGGTGATGTGGGGCGTCGCCATCGTGACGATGCTCGCGGGTGCGGTCATCGCCGTGACCCAGACGGACGTCAAGCGACTGCTGGCGTACTCCTCGATCGCGCACGCCGGGTTCATCCTGGCCGGTGTCATCGCCACCTCGGCGGAGGGCGTCAAGTCCGTCCTCTTCTACCTGGGCGCCTACTCCTTCGTGACGATCGGCGCGTTCGCGGTGGTCACGCTGGTGCGCGACGCGGGCGGCGAGGCCACGCACCTGTCGAAGTGGGCCGGGCTCGGGCGGCGTTCGCCGCTCACCGCGGCCGTCTTCGCGGTGTTCCTGCTGGCCTTCGCCGGCATCCCGCTGACCTCCGGCTTCGCCGGGAAGTTCGCCGTGTTCAAGGCGGCCGCGGAGGGCGGGGCCGGGGCGCTGGTCGTCGTCGGTGTGATCTCGTCGGCGATCGCGGCGTTCTTCTACATCCGGGTGATCGTGCTGATGTTCTTCAGCGAGCCGAAGGCCGACGGGCCGACGGTGGCGGTGCCCTCACCGCTGACGATGACCACCATCGCGGTGGGCGTCGCCGTCACCCTGGTGCTGGGCGTCGCGCCGCAGTACTTCCTCGACCTGGCCGGGCACGCGAGCACCTTCGTGCGCTGACCGGTGGCGTCGCGCGGGCCCGGCTCCCCCTCGGGGGGCCGGGCCCGCCGCGTTCCGCGCGGTCTAACCGTGGTCGGCGTGCATCGGGTTGGGTGCCGCGTTCCCGGGGCACTTCAGGGCCGTGTTCCAGTTGTGGAAGCGGCCCGCCGGGTTGTCCTTGTACGCCCACATGTGCAGGTCGTAGTGCTTGGGCATGCCCGCCCAGTGACCGGGCATCGGCCCGTCGAAGGGCAGGCCGAACATGGTCGGCCGGTCGTCGGTGGTCTTCAGGTCCTGGTCCCGGTCGGCGGACATCCACTCCACCGTCTGGAGCTTGCGGCGGCCGTTGCGGTCCTTCTCCGTGCTGTAGAGGAGCGCGGTCGGCCTGGCGGGGTCCCGGGAACCCCAGTTGGCCTCCTTGACGTAGTGGTAGCCCATGGCGCCCGCCCCGAAGGGGTTGGTCATGCACTCCTGGCCGTGCGGGACGTATCCGTCCTTGATCGCCTGCCGTTCGTCCACGTACTTGGCGGTCACCGCCATCGCCGTGGCCATGTCGCGCATCGCCTTCGCGTCGTGCGGGTCGGGCGCCGGGCCGTCCACGGCGTGCGCCGGGGGGAGGGCGGCCAGGACGACGGACGCGCCGACGACGGCACAGGCGGACAGGGCCTTGAGGCCACGGGCTACGGGCATGGGAGCTCCTGGTGTTCGGGGGTCCCGGAGGGGCTTGCGTTCCACCATCGGGGCGGGGCACGGGCCGTGCACGCGGCGGGCGGCCGAACGGGCGCCGCCGAACGGGGCGGGCTACGGGGAGGTGGCCGCGGGGGAGGGGGCGGCGGCCGGAGCCACGGGGGTGGCGGGAGTGGCGGGGGTTGCGGGGGCGACGGGGCGGGGCCGGGTGGTCCCCGGACGGCAGACGACCTTCGGGTTGAACGGCTCGAACCGGCCGGACGGGTTGTCCTTCCACAGCCACAGGTGCAGCGAGTAGTGCACCTTCTGCCCCTTGTAGCGGGCCGGCAGCGGCCCCTTGAAGGGCTCGCCGAAGAGGGAGGGACGGTCGTCGTCGGTGTCCGTCCGGCCGTCCTTGTCCACGACCATCCATTCGAGGCCCACCAGGTTCCAGTGGCCCTGTCCGTCGCCCTCGTAGAGCAGGGCGGTGGGCTTGGCCGGGTCCACGGAGCCGTCGTAGGCGTGGTTGAAGTGCGGGTAACCCAACGCGCCCGGACCGCCGTTCGGGTCCACGACGCAGTACTGGTCGGGCACGTAGCCGGCGGCGACACCGGTGCTGTGCTGGTGGTACTTGGCGGTCGCCCGGTAGGCCAGGGCCAGTTGGGCGGAGGGCGTCAGCCGCGGCTGGGGCGCGGCGACCGCGGGCGCGGACGGCGCGGCCGCCAGCGCCGCGGCGGCCGCGAGGGCGAAGGGGGCGATCCTGCCGGTGCGAGAAACCATGCAGGCAGCGTCACCGCCCCGCCCGCGGGCCGCCACTCGGACGGCGCGGGTGGCGTAGGCGGCTCCCTCACGCCGCGGCCCGGGGCCCTGCCGGGCGGCCGGCGTGTTCGCGTACGCCGCGTCCGGCCGGGCGTCGCAGGGGCGTGGTGTGCGGTGCGCGCCGAGGGGGGCGTGGCGGTGGCGGTTCGGCGAGGGCGCGCCCGGGGGCGGGTGGCGCGGGTGTGCCGCTCCCCGCGGGGGCTCGCGTCCGGGGGTTGTCGGACGCGGGCTGGGTCCGGTGGTCAGGCGGCGCGGGTGGCGTAGGCGCGGACGTCGGCGTCGGGGTCCGTCACCGCTTGGGCCAGGGCCTTGCGGGCCTCCGGGGAGTCGGCGTGGGCCAGGAGGGCCAGCACCGCGGCCTTGCGGACGTCCGCGTCGGGGTCGGTGGCCAGGGCCGCGGCCAGCGCCGGCACGGCCGTCCCCGCGCCGGCCGCCGACAGCGCGGCCGCCGCCCCCGCGCGGACCTGCCAGGCGGGGTCCGACAGCGCCGCCGCGGCGGTGTCGGCGTACGCGGGCGGGCAGCCCGTGGCGGCCAGGGCCCCCAGCGCGGCCCCCCGCACCAGCGGGTCCGGGTCGTCCAGGAGCGGCGCCAGCGCGGCCCGCACCCCGGCCCCTTCCCCGGCGACCGCCGCCAGCCCCTTCGCCACGGCCACCCGCACCTCACGCGCCCCGTCCCCGGCCGCCGCCGCCGCCAGCTCCGCGAGGGCGTCCACCGAGACCAGCGCCCGGACGGCGTGCACCCGCACCTCCGTATCGGCGTCGTCCAGCGCACGCACGTACAGCGCGGCGTCCCCCAGCCGCAGCGCGCGCAGCCCCTCCAGCGCGGCCGCCCGCACCAGCCGGTCGGGCACCGCCAGGGCTTCCCGCAGCCCGGCGTCCAGCTCCGGATCGCCCGGCAGCACCTCCAGCAGCTCCCGCAGCGCCCCCGCCGCCGCGGCCCGGACACCGGGATCCGCGTCCCGCATCCGCTCGGCCAGCGCCGGCCCCGCCCCGGCGGGCACGGTCTCCCCGACGGCGGCGACGGCCGCGCCCCGCACGGCCGGGTCCGGGTCCGTGAGGTAGCCCCGCAGCGCCGCCAGCTCGGGCGCCTCCTCGGCGAGCGCGAGCAGCTCCAGGATCCGCGGCGACCCCGTCCCGCCGGCCGACCCCGTCCCGCCGGCCGTCCCCGCAGCCCCGGGCTCCGCCGAGGACGCCGCCGGGGACTCCGCCCGCGCCCGCGGGGCGGCCTTCGCCGGGCCCGCCGTCGCCACTCCGACCAGCTCCACCTCGCCCAGCGGCCGCGAGGGACCGCCCGGCGGGGTGAACTCCGGGACCGGGACCACGTACGGCTCCACCGGCCGCGCCGTGAACTCCATCGCTCCGGAAGCCGACTTGTGCAGGTCCAGGTGGTACAGCCAGTCCGCGTCCGCCCGCTCCGGATGGTCGAGTCGCTCGTGGTAGAGCCCCCAGCGGGACTCCGTACGCGCCAGCGAGGCCCGTGCCGCCATCTCCGCGCAGTCCCGGATGAACGACACCTCCGCGCAGCGCATCAGCTCGTGCGCCGTCGTCGCCCCCATCCCCGCGATCTCCGCCTCCATCCGGGTGAAGGCCTCCACGGCCAGGGACAGCTTCGCTCCCGTCTTCGGCGGGGCCACGTAGTCGTTCACGAACCGCCGCAGCTTGTACTCCACCTGCGTCTGCGGCGGCCCGTCCGGGTGGCGCAGCGGCCGGTAGACCAGCTCGTGCGCCGCCGCCAGCTGGTCCGCCGGCAGCTCCCCCTCGTACGCCGTGTACCGCGCGGCGTCCTCGCCCGCCAGGTCCCCGAAGACGAATGCGCCGATCATGTAGTTGTGCGGTACGGACGCCAGGTCGCCGGCGGCGTACAGCCGGGGCACGGTGGTGCGGGCGTGGTCGTCCACCCGTACGCCGGACGCCGAGTGCCCGCCGCACAGCCCGATCTCCGAGATGTGCATCTCCACGTCGTGCGTGCGGTAGTCGTGGCCGCGCCCCGCGTGGAAGGTGCCGCGCGTCGGGCGCTCCGTCGTGTGCAGGATCGATTCCAGCGCCTCCACCGACTCCTCGGGGAGGTGGCTGAGCTTGAGGTACACCGGCCCCCGGTCCGAGGCCAGTTCGGCCGCGAACTCGGCCATCATCTGCCCCGACCAGTAGTCGGAGTCCACGAACCGCTCGCCGTGCCGGTTGACCTGGTAGCCGCCGAACGGGTTGGCGACGTACGCGCACGCCGGGCCGTTGTAGTCCTTGATCAACGGGTTGATCTGGAAGCACTCGATCCCGGTCAGCGCCGCGCCCGCGTGGTAGGCCATGGCGTAGCCGTCCCCGGCGTTGGTGGGGTTCTCGTACGTTCCGTACAGGTATCCCGAGGCCGGCAGCCCGAGCCGGCCGCAGGGGCCGGTCGCCAGGACCACCGCCCCCGCCCGGACCGTCACGAAGGCCCCCGTACGGGTGTTGAAGGCCGCCGCCCCGATCGCCCGGCCGTCCTCCGGCGAGGTCAGCACCCGCACCGGCATCACCCGGTTCTCGATGCGGATCCGCTCGCGCATCTCACGGCGGCGCAGCTGCCGGTAGAGCACCTTCTTGACGTCCTTGCCCTCCGGCATGGGCAGAACGTACGAGCCCGAGCGGTGGACCTGGCGCACCGCGTACTCGCCGTGCTCGTCCTTCTCGAACTTCACCCCGTACGACTCCAGCCGCCGCACCATCGCGAAGCCGCGGGTGGCGGTCTGGCGGACGGTGGACTGGTCGACGACGCCGTCGTTGGCGCGGGTGATCTCGGCGACGTAGTCGTCCGGTTCGGCGCGGCCGGGCACGACGGCGTTGTTGACCCCGTCCATGCCCATGGCGAGGGCTCCGGAGTGCCGTACGTGCGCCTTCTCCAGCAGCAGGACGCGGGCCCCGCGCTCGGCGGCGGTCAGCGCGGCCATCGTGCCGGCGGTGCCGCCGCCGATGACGAGGACGTCGCAGGAGAGTTCCTCGGCGTCGCCGATCGCGGGGATGTCCACGGTGTACTGCCTTTCAGGGATCAGGGATCAGGGGTCAGAGGTCAGAGGGAGGAGAGGATGCGCTCGCGCAGCCCGGAGCGGGTGGCGGTGCGGTCACGCGGGGCCGGCACGGGCAGCACCTCGCCGGTGGCCGGCAGGGCGATCCGGTCGGCCAGGTACAGGGCCTCGTCCACGTCGTGGGTGACGAAGACGACGGTGGCCCCGGTGCCGGCCAGGACCTCCACGAGGAGGTCCTGCATCCCGGCGCGGGTCTGCGCGTCGAGCGCGCCGAAGGGTTCGTCCATCAGGACGGCCCGGGGGCGGGGGGCCAGGGCCCGGGCCAGCTGGACGCGCTGGCGCTGGCCGCCGGAGAGCTGGTGGGGGAGCTTGTGGGCGTGCCCGTCGAGCCCGACCCGCTCCAGCCACTCGGTGGCGGTCCGGCGCCGCTCGGCGCGGGGCACCTTCCGTATCTGGAGGGGCAGTTCGACGTTGCCCCGGACGGTGCGCCAGGGCAGCAGGGCGTCCTCCTGGAACACCAGGGCCCGGTCGGCGCCGGGGCCGCTGACGGGCCGGCCGTCCAAGGTCACCTCGCCCGCGAGCGGGGACAGCAGGCCGGCGAGGGTCCGCAGCAGGGTCGACTTCCCGCAGCCGGAGGGGCCGACGACGGCCAGCACTTCCCCGGGCTCGACGCCGAGGTCGACCCCGTCGAGGACGGCGGCCCCTGCGGGGTGCCCGAGACGGGCGCCGCGCAGGGCGAGGGCCGCGCCGGTCCCCTCCGGGGTGGTCGGGGTGCTCATGTCTGCGTCCTTCCGCCGGCCGTCGTCGTCCCCTGCGGGGCTGGTCCCCGACCCTCCCCAGACTCCGTCCGGGGGGACCCCCACTTCCACCGTTCCCCGGGGCTCCGCCCCGGCCCCCGAGACCGGCCGCTGCGCGCCCGGTGCGCTCAATCGCCGCGCGGGCTGGATTTTCGCCGCGCGAAATCCAGCCCGCGGGCGATGCCGCGGGCGATGCCGCGGGCGATGCCGCGGGCGATGCCGCGGGCGATGCCGCGGGCGATGCCGCGGGCGATGCCGCGGGCGATGCCGCGGGCGATGCCGCGGGCGATGCCGCGGGCGATGCCGCGGGCGATGCCGCGGGCGATGCCGCGGGCGACGGATCAGCCGCGCCAGATTCAGCCCCGCCGGCGCTTGAGGCGCGGGGGTCTGGGGGCGGAGCACCCGGTTTCGGGAAGGGGCGGGGTGGGGAATCGGCACCGCGCAGCGGCCCCCCGACCCCGGCCCGCTCACCCGACCCCGCCGCCCCGACTCCCGCGGAGCGGGACCGGCGGGCGCCCCGGGGTGCCGCCACCCCGGACGGGCCCGGCCGGCCCGCCGGGGCCGCAGCGGGCCGGGGGAGCCACGCGGTGAGGCGGTGGCCCAGCCGTTCGACCCCCGTGGCCGTGAGCCACCCCAGCGCCCCGATCGTCGCCATGCCGACGAAGACACCCGGGTAGTCCACCACCGTGTAGTCCTGCCAGGTCCGGTAGCCGACCCCGTACTCCCCGGAGATCATCTCGGCCGAGATCACACAGATCCACGACACCCCGATCCCCACCGACAGCCCCCCGAAGATCCCCGGCAGGGCCCCCGGCAGGACGACGGACAGCAGGATCCGCCACCGCCCCCCGCCCATCGTCAGGACCGCCTCCTCCCACACCGGCGACAGCGCAGCCACCGCGTGCCGGGTCGAGACCAGCACCGGGAAGAAGGCCGCCGCGCAGGTGATGAAGACGATCCCCTGCTCGTTCGAGGGGAACAGCAGGATCGCCACCGGCACCAGCGCGATCGCCGGGATCGGCCGCAGCACCTCCAGCACCGGCCCCACCACGTCCGACACGAGCCGCGACCGCGCGACCGCCGCACCGGTCGCCACGCCCAGGACCGCCGCCAGGACGAACCCCGTCACGATCCGGCGCAGGCTGTCCGCCAGGTCCGTCCAGTACACGCCCGTCCGCGCCCGCCGCACCAGCTCGGCCGCCACCTCCCCGGCCGTCGGGAACTGCTCGAACCGCAGCCACAGGTGCACGTCCAGCGAGGTCAGCGCCTGCCACAGCAGCAGGGCCGCCACCAGCGAGCCCGCGCGCAGCGCCCGCCGCCCGCCGCTCATCCGGCCAGCCCGGTGGCCTCGGCGTAGCTCACGGTCCGCGCCCCGGAGCCCCGGTGCTGTGCGACGTACGCCTGCGCGCCCGCCGCCGTGACGAAGGCCCGCAGCTCGGCGCCCTCCGCGACCCACACGGCCCGGTCGGCGAACCAGAGGGTTCCCGTCACCGCGTCCGGGACGTACGCGGCCCGGACCCCGGCCGCCCCGCGCACCGCCCTGAGCAGCTCGCGCGGGGAGTCGTACGTCGTCGTGCCCTCCTGCCCCTTGGACCACAGCTCCGGCCGCGCGGCGGCCGCCGCCGGGTACGCAGGGCCGCCCTGCACCGCGAGGCGCTTCAGCGGCTCCGGGTCCACGAAGCCGTCCACGTCCACGTCGCCGACCAGCCCGGCGGCCTTCAGCACGGGTACGTCCTGCTTCAGCGCCGCGATCAGCTCGGGGCGCAGCGCCGGGTCGAAGGTGGCGATGCCGTTCGCCCCGTTGTAGAGGTAGACCACCTCCGCGGGCAGGCCGGTCTCCTTGGCCACCGACTCGGCGGCGGGCACCGGCCGGGTGCGCAGGTAGTCGGTGGCCCGGCGCTGGGCGCGCAGGAAGTCGTCCAGCACGCCCGGCCGCTGGGCGGCGAACTTCTCGCGGACGGTGACCCCGTGGAAGGTGGGCAGGTTCAGCTCCGCCCCGTCGTACAGGGCCTTGGCCTTGCCCTCGAAGGCCAGCTGCCCGGGCCAGGCCACGAACTGCGAGAGCGCGTCCGCGCTGCCCGCCTGGAGGGCCGAAGCACCCACGCTGGGCTGCTGGTTGAGCTTCTGGATGCCCTTCTCGGGGTCGATCCCGGCGCGCTGCAGGGCCCGTACGAGGGTGCCGTCGGCGGCGGAGCCCACGCTGGTGGACACCTTCCTGCCGCGCAGGTCGGCAAGGGACTCCAGCTTCGAATCCGGGGCGGTGACGACGGTGTTGAGGCCGCCGCGCAGGTTGTAGCCGGTCACCGACACCAGGCGGGTGGGCTGCTTGAGCTCCTTGCCGCGGGCCGCGTTGATGAGGAGCGGGAAGTCCCCCATCGAGCCGATGTCGATCTTCCCGGCGGTCATCTGGGCGGTGATGGGGGCGCCGGTGGCGTAGTCCTGCCAGTCGACCTTGTACGTGACCCCGTCGCGCTTGCCGCGGGCCGCCAGCTCCTCCTCGAAGTAGCCCAGGGAGCGCAGCAGGGTGCCCGCGGTGACGGTGTTGATGGTCTTGGACTGGTAGCCCACGGTCACGGTGACCGTCTTCGGGCCGCCCGCGGCCCCGGCGGCCTCGCCGCCGCAGGCCGTGGCGAGCGGAGCCAGGAGCAGGACGAGCGCGGGCGCGAGGGCCCGGGTGAGCGGGGCGCGCATGGACTGGGGGCCTTTCACCGGAGCAGGTAGGGCATGTTGACGGTCACCGCGCCCGTGGGGCAGCGGGCGGCGCAGGGGCCGCAGTACCAGCACTCGTCGACGTGCATGTACGCCTTGCCGTCGGCCTCGCGGATCGCGAGGGAGTCGAGGGGGCACATGTCGACGCAGAGGGTGCATCCGTCGATGCACAGGGATTCGTCGATGGTCACGGGCACGTCGGCGCGCTGGGGTACCACGGGCATGGCTGTCTCCGGGAAGGGGCGGGGAGGGGGGAAGTGGCGTCAGAGGGCGCGGCGCAGCAGGCCGCTCATGGTGATCCGGTCGCCGCGGAAGCGGATGAACTCCAGGTCCACGGGCCGCCCGTCGGCGAGGTGGGTGAGCCGCTCCAGCATCAGCACGGCGGCCCCGCGCGGGGCCTGGAGGACGGCGGCGGAGTGCGCGTCGGCGTTGACGGCCTCCACGGTGATCTCGGCGTGGCCGAGCGGCTGGCCGCTGAGCCGTTCCAGCAGCCGGAAGACGTCGTTGTGCTCCAGGTCGCAGTCGGGCAGCCCGGCGCCGATGTCGAGGGGGACGTAGGTGAGGTCGAGGGAGAGCGGCAGGCCGTTCAGCCGGCGCAGCCGCTCGATGTAGAGCACCTCGGAGTGCTCGGGCAGGCCCAGGCGGCGGGCGACGGGGGCGGGGGCGCGGACCGGGGCCGCCGTCCGGACCTCGTTGGTGACCTCGCCGTGCTCGTGCAGGGTCTCGGCCAGGCCCTGGAGCCGGTCCAGGCCGTGCGGGTACTTCTCGCAGACGACGACCGTGCCGACGCCCGGGCGGCGCTCGACGAGGCCTTCGCCGCGGAGCAGGCCGAGGGCCTGGCGGACGGTGTTGCGGCCGGCTCCGTAGTCGGCGGCGAGGACGTCCTCCAGGGGGAGGGTCCCGCCGGGGTAGCCGCCGGACAGGATCTGGTGGCGCAGCAGGTCGGCGAGCTGGCGCGCCTGGTCCGCGCGCAGCCGCCGGCGGCGCGCGGCGGCGACCGGGGCGGTGTGCGGGGAGGTCCGTTCGGCAGGCATGGCAGGGAACGTACCGGCGGTGCGGCGTGCGTGGTGTTGCAGCGGTATTGCGCCACCCACGGATTCGACGGCAGGGCTGTGACCTGCGGTTTCGGCGGGGTGGGGGGAAGATCCGCCACCCCGCCGCTCACCTGGTGGACTAGCGGGCGCCCACGATGCGGCCGGTGACCTCGCCGAGGCCGACCCGGGTGCCGTCGGGGCCGGGGGCCCAGGCGGTGAGGGTGACGGTGTCGCCGTCCTCCAGGAAGGTGCGCTTGCCGTCGGCGAGCTCGATCGCGTCGCGGCCGTTCCAGGTGAGCTCCAGCAGCGAGCCGCGCTGGTCGACCTCCGGGCCGCTGACGGTGCCGGAGCCGAACACGTCACCGGTGCGCAGGGAGGCGCCGTTGACGGTCATGTGGGCCAGCTGCTGGGCGGCGGTCCAGTACATGGAGGCGAACGGCGGCCGGGCCACCTCCTGCCCGTTGATGGACACCGCGATCTGCAGGTCGAAGCCGCCGGGGCGGTCGGTGGCGGAGTCGTCCAGGTAGGGCAGGAGCGGGAAGTCCCGCGCCGGCGGGGTGACCCGGGCCGCGTCCAGGGCCTCCAGGGGGGTCACCCACGCGGAGACGGAGGTCGCGAAGGACTTGCCGAGGAAGGGGCCGAGCGGCACGTACTCCCAGGCCTGGATGTCACGCGCCGACCAGTCGTTGAGGAGGAAGAGCCCGAAGACGTGCTCCTCGAAGTCGCCGAGGGCGACCGGCCGGCCCAGCTCCGAGGGGGTGCCGACGACGAAGCCGACCTCGGCCTCGATGTCCAGCTTGACCGACGGGCCGAAGACGGGCGCCGGGTCGGCGGGCGCCTTGCGCTGCCCGGAGGGGCGGACCACATCGGTGCCGGAGACGACGATCGTTCCCGACCGGCCGTGGTAACCGATGGGCAGGTGCTTCCAGTTGGGGGTGAGCGCGTCGCCGTCCGGCCGGAAGATGCGGCCGACGTTGGTGGCGTGGTGCTCGCTCGCGTAGAAGTCGACGTAGTCGGCGACCTCGTACGGCAGGTGCAGCTCGACCCCGTCCAGCGGCAGCAGGTGCGGCTCGACCGTCTCGCGGTGGCCCGGGTCGGTGACCCAGGCGGTCAGCGCGCGGCGCACGTCGCGCCAGGCGGTGCGGCCGGCGGCCAGCAGCGGGTTGAGCGAACCCTGGGCCAGGAGCCCGGCGTACGGGGAGCCGAGCGCGACGGCCACGGCCCCCGCGTCGAGCACGTACCCGCCGATCCGCACACCGACCCGGCGGCGCCGCGGTTCCTGGGGGGTGGAGAAAACGCCGTAGGGGAGGTTGTGCGGCCCGAACGGGTCGCCCTCGGGGACATCGAGGGGGCTCTGCTGGGGCATGGGGTACTGCCTCGCTTTCGACGCGGTCCGGGGGTGTCCCGGGAGCTGGCTGACACGTTACGTGGCGCATGGGGTCTGTGGGAGGCCAGATTCGGGCCCTATTTGTAGGACTTGTCCAAGGGGGTCCGTATCCTTGGCGCCGTGACTTCCGCCCTCCCCTATGCCTTGATCGCCACCGACCTGGACGGGACTCTGCTGCGCGCCGGTGACACCGTCTCCGCCCGCTCGTGCGCGGCGCTCGCGACGGCGCGCGCCGCCGGCGCCCGCCACATCGTCGTCACCGGCCGCCCGGTGCCCCAGATCCGGCACGTCCTGGACGACCTCGGGTATACGGGGCTCGCGGTGTGCGGGCAGGGCGCCCAGGTGTACGACGCGGCGCGCGGACTGCTGCTGCACTCCGTTTCCATGGACCGGGGGCTGGCCGAGATGGCCCTGGGCAAGATCGAGGCGGAGATCGGCGAGGTGTACACGGCGGTCAACCAGGAGGGCCTGGACGCCGAGATGCTGATAGGGCCGGGCTACCGGATGTGGCACCCCCACCTGCCGACGGTCCGGGTACCGCAGCGGGGGGACCTGTGGTCGGCCCCGATCACGAAGGTCCTGCTCCAGCACCCCCGGCTGGACGACGACGAGCTGACGCGGGTGGCGCGGTCGGTGGTGGGCGACCTGGTGAACGTCACGATGGCGGGCGAGCACACGGTGGAACTCCAGCCGCCGGGCATCGACAAGGCGAGCGGCCTGGCCCGGGCGGCGGAGGCCCTGGGCATCCCGGCGGCCTCGACGATCGCCTTCGGCGACATGCCGAACGACGTCCCGATGTTCGTGTGGGCGGGACACGGCGTGGCGATGGCGAACGCCCACCGAGAGCTGGTGGCCGTGGCGGACGAGGTGACCCTGTCGAACGAGGCGGACGGCATCGCGGTAGTCCTGGAACGCCTGTACGGCTGACCCCGCGGGTGGGGCCCGGGGTGGGCCCTCGGGGGGCGGGGGCCCGGGGTGGGTCGGGTGGGCCAGGTGGGCCGGGTGGCGGTCTCCCGCCGGGCGGGGGTGGCGGGGCCGACCGGTACCGGGAAAGCCCCAACCCTTCTCTGCGACCGCTGAGTAAGGTCCCGCCCCTCCCGGGTGCCGGTGCGCTGTCCGGTTCCGCCCAGGTCGGGTCCCGGCGCGAGGCGGGTGGGCAGGCACCGCCCGGCCCCTGCCCCTTGAGGGGGCGATGGCGGGCCCGCGCCAAGTCCCTCACCCCGCCGCCCTCGGCAGCCTTCGCTGCCATGTCCGGTGGTACAGGACCTCCTCCGACTCCCGGCACACCACCTCGTTCGACGTGAGGAAGCCGCCCTCGTCGCAGGTGATCTCCGACCGGGTCTCGATCCTGACGTCCCAGGCCAGGTCCGGGCGGTGGAGCCGGATGTGCCAGTCGGAGCGGGTGCGGGCGGAGAGGGGGTCCGACTGCTGGATCTCGTAGACCTCGCGCCCCTCCTCCTCGTACTCCAGCCCGTCCGGGTACACCCGCGTGCCCCCGTAGCGGGGGTCGACCTCCAGGCGCCAGGTTCCGCGTGCGACGTCCCGTACGACCAGGCGTTCCGGGCGGGGCTCGTCCAGGGTGGCGGGGTAGGAGACGCCCAGGGGTTCCGCGTGCTCCGGGGCTTCGAAGGTGATGCCCTCCGGGGACGGCGGGGCCGTGCGGACGGGGAGTTCGAGGGTGCTGCCCGCGGGGTCGAGGGTCCAGCCCGCCTCCGAGCCGGCCCGTGGCCAGATCCACGGCCAGTACGCCGAGGAGAGGGAGAGGCGGATGCGGTGGCCGGGCGGGAAGCGGTGGCCGATGGCGTTCAGGTCGAAGGTGACGTCCTCCCAGGCGCCCGTCGGCCACGGCGCGGCCCGGTCGCGGCCCTGCCGGGCCGACAGGTTCAGCGCACCCCGTGTGACCAGCGTCGACGCCCCGTCCGGGGCGACGTCGCACAGCCGGGCCACGACCTGCCCGTACGGGACGTCCATCCGCAGCCGCAGGGTGACCGAGGGCCGGCCCAGGATCTCCACCGGCTCGGCGGGGACGGGGAACTCGAAGCAGGCCGACTTCGCGTCCTCCTCCCGCTGGTCCGGCGGCAGGTCGGCGTCGTTGCCGAAGGGGAAGAACCGGCCGGCGTCCAGTCCGGTGTGCTGGGGTGAGGCGACGGTCACCGGCGCGCCCTGGAGCCCGTACGAGACGGGCACGACCGACGGTGACGGCCAGGTCTTCTCGCCCACCCAGCGGCCCGGGAGCTCCGCGTACGTGGTCGCCGGGCGGTGCGTGTCGCTGATCCAGGCGCGCAGCAGCGGCTCCTCCATGACGCCGGTGTCGGTGTCCTTCAGCCAGTGGTCCCACCAGCGCAGGGTCTCCTGGAGGAAGCCGATCGCCGGGCCGGGCGGGAGGCCGCGGTCGGGGTACTGGTGCGACCAGGGGCCGATCAGGCCGCGGACCCGGGCGGCGGGCAGGGCGGAGACCAGGCGCAGCACGGTGTCCCGGTAGGGGTCGTGCCAGCCGCCGACCGCGAGGACGGCCGCGCCGATGGCCCCGTAGTCCTCGCAGACGCTGCCGTGGCGCCAGTAGTCGTCGCGGGTCTGGTGGGCGAGCCAGGTGTGGATCAGGGGTTCCAGGCCCTCCAGCCGGTCCAGCCACTGCCCCCGCCAGCCGTCCCCGGCGTACCGGGGGTCCGGGGGGCGGGCGGCGAAGGCGAGCATGGTGGCCGACCAGGCGTGCATGTCGACGGCCAGGACGGAGCCGCCCATGTAGTGCACGTCGTTGTCGAAGCGGTCGTCGGTGGAGCAGACGGTGACGACCGCCTTGAGGGCCTCGGGGGCGAGGGCGGCGATCTGGAGGCTGTTGAAGCCGCCCCAGGAGATCCCGAACATGCCGACGGATCCCGTGCACCACGGCTGGGCCGCCAGCCACCGCACGACCGCGACCCCGTCGGCCAGTTCCCGTGCGTCGTACTCGTCGCCGGGGCGGCCGCCGCTGCAGCCGTGGCCGCGCACGTCGACCCGTACGGAGGCGTAGCCGTGTCCGGCGTACCAGGGGTGGCGCTGCCAGTCGCGGGGGGCGGTCCAGTCGGTGAGCCGGTACGGGAGGTACTCCAGCAGGGCCGGGACGGGATGGTCGGTCACGGGCCGCCAGACGCGGGCGTACAGCTCCACCCCGTCGGGCATCGGGATCCGGACATCCTCGTGGGTGGTCGCGTAGGGGAACTCGGTTCGGATGATCATGGGGGTTCGGTCACGCTCCCTCGGTGGACGCCTTCGGTGGACGGCCTCGGTGGACGGCCTCGGCAGGCGCCCTCAGTGGACGCCCGCGGTGGACACGGTCATCGTGCGGCGCAGCCAGGGTGCCGCCGCGATCACGGTCAGGCCCGCCGCGACGGCGACGGCGCCGTTCACGCCGAAGCAGGCGGGGGTGGAGACGTGGCCGTACAGCTTGACCACCTGGGCCTGGATGCCGTTGGCGAGGGCCAGTGAGAGGAACCAGAGGGCCACCGTCTGGCCGGCGTACGCCGAGGGGGCGAGTCTGGTGGTGGCCGACATGCCGGAGGTCTCCAGCAGGACGTCGTAGGGGCGCAGCCGTCCGCGTTCGGCGGCCGGACGCGCGGGCTGCGGAACATGAGGGTGAAGTAGAGCACCGGGGCGATCACCGAGACGAGGGTGAGCAGGTCCACGAAGCGCGGCATCGTCAACCAGCCGATGGCCGCCAGAAGGGTGGCGAGCGCGGCGAGGAGGAGACCGCCGGCGGCGATCCGCCGCAGCGCCGTCCGCCGGGCGTCGGGGGCCAGGGCGTAGGGGGCGGCGGCGTCGCGGTCGGGGAGCCGGTTGCGGCCGAGGACGTACTGGGCGAGGCCTGCGGTCATGCCGACGGCGGCGGCGGAGAAGCCCCGGTGCCAGCCCTGGTGCTCGCCGAGCCAGCCGGCGATCAGGGGTCCGGCGAAGGCGCCGGTGGTGATGGCCGTGTAGTGGAGGGCGAACCCGGCGTCGCGCCGCTCGTCGTCCGTCCGGTAGAGCCGGCCGACCATGCTGGCCACGTTGGGCTTGAGCAGTCCGGTGCCGGCGCTGATCAGGCCGAGGCCGGTCCAGGTCCCGTAGGCGGCCGTGACGGAGGCGGCGGTGCCGGGGTCCATGCCCAGGCCGCCGTGGGCCGCCGTGTCCGCGAAGTAGAGGACGAGGATGGCCTGCATGCCGAGGAAGGAGAACCGCTCCCAGACCTCCAGGCCGGAGAGCGTGGCCAGGCCCCCGGGGTGGCCCAGGAAGCCGTGGCCGTCCCCGGCTGCCGGGGCCGGGGGAGGGGGCGGGGCGGCCTCCGGTTCCTTCGGCTGGTCTATGGCGGTCGTCATTCTGGACAAAGCAGATTCTCCGGTTGTTTCGGCTTCCACCGAACATACCGGTGTGGATCGGGCGGTGCGCGCGGCTGCGCGGGAGGCCCGCCGGACGGCTGCCGGGCAGGTGCTCTGCGTGATCGAAAACAGACCCGATACGCTGGCTTGAGTGATGGCAGCGACACATTGACAATCCATGTGATCGTCATCGGATCGTCAGCAGACAGGAGTACCCCTCGTGACCGTCGTCGGGCCGTTCGGACTGAGCGTGCGGGACCAGGCTCTTGAGGCCGATGTCCAGGCCGGACTGGCCGCTGTCGAAGCGGGTCTGCTGGAGGCCACCAAGAGCGAAGTCCCCTTCATCACCGAGGCCGCGCAGCACCTGGTGCGCGCCGGGGGCAAGCGGTTCCGGCCGCTGCTGGTGATGCTCGCGGCGCAGTTCGGTGACCCCTACGCGCCCGGGATCGTGCCCTCCGCGGTGGTCGTGGAGCTCACGCACCTGGCGACGCTCTACCACGACGACGTCATGGACGAGGCGGACGTCCGCCGCGGGGTGGAGAGCGCGAACGCCCGCTGGGGCAACTCGGTGGCGGTCCTGACGGGTGACTTCCTGTTCGCCCGTGCGTCGCACATCCTCGCGGACCTCGGGCCGGAAGCCGTGCGCATCCAGGCGGAGGCCTTCGAACGGCTGGTCACGGGCCAGATCCTGGAGACGGCGGGCCCGCGCGACGGCCGCGACCCGGTCGCGCACTACCTG
Source organism: Streptomyces katrae (assembly GCF_002028425.1). Lineage (GTDB taxonomy): Bacteria > Actinomycetota > Actinomycetes > Streptomycetales > Streptomycetaceae > Streptomyces > Streptomyces katrae_A. Next base: position 4,574,539 of record NZ_CP020042.1, read on the forward strand.
GACGTCATGGCCGGCAAGACCAGCTCCCTGGTGGCCGTCTCCTGCCGCTTCGGCGCGATGATGTCCGGCGCCGACGAGATGGTCGTCGACATCCTCACCCAGTACGGGGAGCGGCTCGGCCTCGCCTTCCAGCTGGCCGACGACGTCCTCGACATCGCCTCCGACTCGCACGAGTCGGGCAAGACCCCGGGCACCGACCTGCGCGAGGGCATCCCGACGCTGCCCGTGCTGCGGCTGCGGGAGATGGCCGAGCGGGACGGGCGCGAGGAGGACCTGGAGCTCGTCCGCCTGCTGGACGGGGACCTCTCGGACGACGTCCGGCACGCCGAGGTGCTCTCCCGGCTGCGGGTGCACCCCGCGCTGGAGCAGGCCCGCCGGGACACGGTCCAGTACGCGCAGGACGCGCGCGCGATGCTCGCCCCGCTGCCGGACTGCTTCGCGAAGGCGGCCCTGGAGGAGCTGTGCGACGCGGTGGTCCACCGCGCGGGCTGAGCCCGGCACGGGCACACGGACGGCACGGGCCCCTCGCCCCCGCGACCCCTACGGGTCGGGGGACAGGGGCCCTTCCCGTGTCATCCCGTGGTCGTACGCGGAGTTGATCCCGGGGGCTGACGCCCCCCGCCCGCCGTTTTGGTCAGATGGATACATCGAAACCCCACCGGATCGGGTGAGTGCGGCGACAACGGTCGCCGCCCTGGACAAGAGGGCAGGGCTCTGAGATGGCAGCGAACACGAAGACCTCGCGCAAGGCCGCGCGGTACGCCGTACCGGTCGCGGTGGCGGGGGTCGCCGCGGCGACCGCCGCGATGGTCCCGGCCTTCGCCACCGCCGGCGGCCCGGACCTGCCGAAGGTGACGGCGCAGCAGCTGATCGAGAAGGTCGCGGCCTCCGACGTGCAGCAGCTCTCCGGCAGCGCCAGGATCACCACCGACCTGGGCCTGCCCACCCTGGCCACCGGCCTGCTGGGCGGCGCCGGGGTGACGGGCGGCTCCGCCAACCCCGAGGACAAGATCGCCCAGCTGGCGAACGGCACGCACACCCTGCGCGTCGCGGCGGACGGCCCGGACCGCCAGAAGCTGACCTTCCTCGACGGCAAGGACGAGTACACCCTCGTCCACAACGGTAACGACGTGTGGGGCTACGACAGCAAGTCCAACGAGGCCTTCCACGACAAGACCGACCGCCCGGGCCAGGACCACAAGAGCGGCGACCGGCTCGCGGCCTCCCCGCAGCAGATCGCGCAGGACATCATCAAGCAGGCCGGCCCGACCACCGACATCGGCGTGGGCGAGACCGCGCAGATCGCCGGGCGCGACGCCTACCAGCTGGTGCTGAAGCCCAAGCAGAGCGGCTCCACCGTCGGGTCGGTCCAGATCGCGGTCGACGCCAAGAACGGCGTGCCGCTGCGGGTCCAGCTGCTGTCCGCCCAGGGCGGCAAGCCGATCGCCGAAGCGGGCTTCACCCAGGTCGACTTCGGCAAGCCGGCCGCCGACTCCTTCTCCTTCGCCCCGCCCAAGGGCGCCAAGGTCACCGAGGGCTCGCACCCGGGCCTGGCGGGCAAGGACGCCAAGGGCGGCAAGGACGACGAGCGCTTCAAGGCGCTGGAGTCCCTGCCCGGCTTCGGGCAGCTGGCCGGCGGGGAGCACGGCAAGGGCGACGTGAAGGTGTTCGGCGAGGGCTGGGCGACGGTCGCGCGGATCGACTCCGGCGCCGGCAAGAGCCTCAAGGACGTCGAGAACGACAAGAACACCCCCAAGGAGGCCAAGCAGTTCCTGAACTCCCTCGGGGACAAGGTCCACGGGAAGTTCGGCGAGGGCCGCATCCTGTCGACCCGCCTGGTCAACGCGCTGATCACGGACGACGGCAAGGTGTACGTCGGCGCGGTCACCAAGGACCAGCTGGTGAAGACGGCCGACTCCGCCAAGTAGCCGCGGCGGACGGAGGGGTGGCCCGGGACGTGTGTCCCGGGCCACCCCTGTCGCGTTCCCCTCCTGCGTACAGCGCGGCCGCTGTACCGTGAGGTCCATGTCAAGACACGTCACCATCCGCCTGGACGAAGAGTTCCACGACCGCCTCAAGGCGCGCGCGGCGGCCTTGGGGACGACGGTCACCGCGCTGATCACCGAGGTCACGGAACGCGAACTCGACGAGGACCGGAAGAACTTCCTGTCCGGGATAGAGGAGTTCGCGGATCACTGGGGCTACTTCCAGGAGCGGTTCGGCCATTGAAGATCACCATGGAGTGGGCCTGGACCGCACTGGCCCACCATCTGCCGTCGGATCCCGCCGTATGGGACCCGTCCGGGGTGGCGGCCGCCGTCGCCCGGCACCAGAACGACCTGGTGCTGGTGCCCGAGCAGCCCGCGCCCGACACCGCGTGGCGGGCCGCGGCGTTCCTGCACACCCTCGCCGTCTGCCCGGCGCTGGAGTCCCCGATGAACGAGTTCTACGCGGCCGCGGCCACCCGCTCGTACCTGCGGGTGGCCGGGGCGAAGCAGCTGCCCTCGCCCGAGGAGCTCGGCGACCTGGTGGAGGACGCGAAACTGGGCCGCGCGGACGTCGCCGCGGTGGCGCAGCAGCTCCGCGCCCTCATCCAGGAACCCGTCAGAAGGTGATCTTCCAGCTGTTGATGTAGCCGGTGTCCTGCGCCGCCACGTCCTTGACCTGGAGCTTCCAGGTCCCGTTGGCCACCTCGGTGGAGGCGTTCACCGTGTAGCTCGCGACCACGTTGGCTGCGGAGTCCGAGCTGGAGGAGTTCTTCAGCCGGTACGCCGTGCCGTCGGGGGCGATCAGGTCGATCACCAGGTCACCGCGGTAGGTGTGGACGATGTTCACGTCGACCTTGGTGGTGGCGGGGGCGTTGCCGGTCACGCCGGAGACCGTGATCGGCGAGGTGGCCGCGGCGCCGGGGGAGTCCGGGATGTTCACGTCCGCGGTGTTCTCGAAGGACTTCCCGGGCGGGACCGGGGTGCCCGCACCGAGGTTCCAGATCGCGTAGGCGATGGCGTCGGAGTTGCGGTCCAGGGCGGTGTCGTCGATGTTCGCCGTGGTGTCGCAGGACGCGTGGTAGCAGGCGTCGAAGGGCTGGCCGACCGTGCCGCCCCACTTCTGGGCCTGCGCGGAGGTCTTGGTGTAGTCGGCGCCGGAGAACAGGCCGCCGACCGGTATGCCCGCGTTCTTGAACGGCGCGTGGTCGGAGCGGCCGTCGCCCTCGGTCTCGATCTCCGTGGGTATGTTCACGCCCGCGAAGTACGTCTTGAAGGTCTGCTCGATGGTCGGGTCGTCGTCGTAGACGAAGTAGCCCGGGTTCGGCGAGCCGATCATGTCGAAGTTCAGGTAGCCGGAGATCTTCGACTTCTCCGTCGCCGGCAGGCTGTTGACGTAGTACTTCGAGCCGACCATGCCCAGCTCCTCGGCACCCCACCAGCCGAAGCGCAGGTGCTTCGTGGGCTGGAGCTGCGCGCGCGAGACGGCCAGCGCCGTCTCCAGCACGGCCGCCGAGCCGGAGCCGTTGTCGTTGACGCCGGGGCCCGCGGTCACCGAGTCCAGGTGGGAGCCGGTCATCAGGACGGAGTTGGGGTCCCCGCCCGGCCAGTCGGCGATCAGGTTGTAGCCGGTGGCGCCGCTGGAGGTGAAGGTCTGGAGGGTGGTGGTGAACCCGGCCGCGTCCAGCTTGGCCTTCACGTAGTCGACCGAGGCCTTGTAGCCGGCCCGGCCGTGGGCGCGGTTGCCGCCGTTGGCGCTCGCGATCGACTGGAACTGCGACAGGTGCGCCTTGACGTTGGCCACCGGGATGTCGGGCGGCGTCGGCGCGGCGGTGACGGCGGCGGGCGCGGCGGCCGTGGGTGCGGCGGCGAACGCGGCGGGGGCGGTGGAGGCGAACAGCCCGGCGACCGCGATCGCGGTCACGGCGGTCAGGCGCCGGGAGACGGACAGGCTCATGTGGGGGCTCCGGGATTCCGTGGGGATGATCCGTTGGGGATGAGACGGAACGTGCGGGAATCGTGCAGGTGAGCGATGGTGCGTCAGTGCGAGCCTGATGTTCAGCGAGAGTGTGACTGACCGTCAAGAGCGCAATCCGGTCAGATACGTTCGGAATACGGACGATCCCCGGTACGCGAGTGCGTACCGGGGATCGTGGGGGTGTATGGGGGTGGGGGCGGGTCCTGGGGAGCCGAGGAGGGCGGCTACGCGGGCTCGCGGCTCGGCGCCGGTGCGGAATCCGGGGGCGCGGCCGCGGCCGCCGCTGCCGCTTCGGCCGCCGCTTCGGCCAGCCGGGCCCGCGAGCGGCGGGAGGTCCGCAGTGCGTCCCAGGTCAGCACGACCAGCGCGACCCACACCAGGCCGAAGCCGGCCCAGCGCGCGGGCGGCATCGCCTCGTGGAAGTAGAGGACGCCGAGCGCGAACTGGAACACCGGCGCCAGGTACTGCAGCAGCCCCAGCGTGGACAGCGGCACCCGGATCGCGGCGGCCCCGAAGCAGATCAGCGGGATCGCGGTGACCAGCCCCGTCGAGGCGAGCAGCGCGGAGTGCCCGAGCCCCTGTGAGGCGAAGGTGGAGCGGCCCTCCACCCCCAGCCACAGCAGGTAGCCGAGGGCCGGCAGGAACAGCAGGGCCGTCTCGGCGGTCAGCGACTCCAGGCCGCCCATGTCCAGCTTCTTCTTGATCAGCCCGTAGATGGCGAAGGAGCAGGCCAGGGTCAGCGAGATCCACGGCGGCCGCCCGTATCCGACGGCCAGGACCACGACGGCGGCCACGCCCACCCCGACGGCCGCCCACTGCGCCCGGCGCAGCCGTTCCTTCAGCACCAGCACGCCGAGCGCGATGGTGACGAGGGGGTTGATGAAGTAGCCGAGGCTGGCCTCGACGACGTGCCCGTTGTTGACCGACCAGATGTACAGGCCCCAGTTCACGCTGATCACGGACGCGGCCAGCGCGGTCAGCCCCAGCTTGCGGGGCTGGCGGACCAGCTCGCCGATCCAGCGCCAGCGGCGCAGCGCGAGGAGTGCGACGGCGACCACGGCCAGTGACCAGACCATGCGGTGCGCCAGGATCTCGACCGCCCCGGACGGCATGAGCAGGGGCCAGAACAGGGGGACCAGCCCCCACATCCCGTACGCGCCGAATCCGTAGAGCAAACCCGTGCGCTGCTCGTTGTCCGCCTTCACGGGACCTCCAGTGCGACTTCCGGCCAATTTCACAACCTCACGAAGGTATCGCCGGACGGGGCTGCTGTCATGCCCGTTTGATGGAGATACTCATGACACTGGAGCCGCCCCGGGGTGCTCCTGGGCTCGTGACCCGAGGGGCCGGCCGGCCGGGTACGACGGAGCCCGGACCCCGTGGGACGGGATCCGGGCTCGGTCTTCGCTCGTCGGCCCGCGCCGGCGGCTCTAGCCGACCACGGTCCAGGTGTCGTTGCCGGCGAGCAGGGTCGCCAGGTCACCCTTGCCGCGCTGGTCGACCGCCGTCTCCAGCTGGTCGGCCATGAGGGTGTCGTAGACGGGCCGGTCGGTGTTGCGGAAGACGCCGATGGGGGTGTGGTGGAGGGTGTCGGGGTCGGCGAGGCGGGAGAGGGCGAAGGCGGTGGTGGGGGTCGCCGCGTGCGCGTCGTGGACCAGGATCTGCGACTCGTTCTCCGGCGTCACGGTGACGACTTCCAGGTCTCCGGTCTGCTGGTTGCGGATGACGCCCTTGGTCTGGTCGGTGCCGAAGCGGATGGGGTGGCCGTGTTCGAGGCGGATGAGGGCTTCTTCGGCCTGGTCGTTGTCCTTGAGGGCGTCGAAGGCGCCGTCGTTGAAGATGTTGCAGTTCTGGTAGATCTCGACGAGGGCGGTTCCGGGGTGGTCGGCGGCCTGGCGCAGGACCTCGGTGAGGTGTTTGCGGTCGGAGTCGATGGTCCGGGCGACGAAGGAGGCTTCGGCGCCCAGGGCGAGGGAGACCGGGTTGAAGGGGGCGTCGAGGGAGCCCATGGGGGTGGATTTGGTGATTTTGCCGAGTTCGGAGGTGGGGGAGTACTGGCCTTTGGTGAGGCCGTAGATCCGGTTGTTGAAGAGGAGGATCTTGAGGTTGACGTTGCGGCGGAGGGCGTGGATGAGGTGGTTGCCGCCGATGGAGAGGGCGTCGCCGTCGCCGGTGACGACCCAGACGGAGAGGTCGCGGCGGGAGGTGGCCAGGCCGGTGGCGATGGCGGGGGCGCGGCCGTGGATGGAGTGCATCCCGTAGGTGTTCATGTAGTACGGGAAGCGGGAGGAGCAGCCGATGCCGGAGACGAAGACGATGTTCTCGCGGGCGAGACCGAGTTCGGGCATGAAGCCCTGGACGGCGGCGAGGACGGCGTAGTCACCGCAGCCCGGACACCAGCGGACCTCCTGGTCCGACTTGAAGTCCTTCATCGACTGCTTCGCCTCGGCCTTGGGCACCAGCGAAAGCAGGGTCGGGGCGTCGGTCACCTCAGTCATTGATGGCCTCCTTGAGAACCTTCGCGAGCTGCTCCGCCTTGAAGGGCATTCCGTTGACCTGGTTGTACGACTGGGCGTCGACCAAGTACTTCGCCCGGATCAGGGTGGCCAGCTGCCCGAGGTTCATCTCCGGCACCACTACCTTGTCGTAACGCTTCAGGACCTCCCCCAGATTCCTCGGGAAGGGGTTGAGGTGGCGCAGGTGGGCCTGGGCGATCGCGATTCCTCCGGCGCGCAGGCGGCGGACGGCGGCGGTGATGGGGCCGTAGGTGGAGCCCCAGCCCAGGACCAGGGTGCGGGCGCCGTCCGGGTCGTCGACGTCGAGGTCGGGGACCTCGATGCCGTCGATCTTGGCCTGGCGGGTGCGGACCATGAGGTCGTGGTTGGCGGGGTCGTAGGAGATGTTGCCCGTGCCGTCCTGCTTCTCGATCCCGCCGATGCGGTGCTCCAGGCCCGGTGTGCCGGGAACGGCCCAGGGGCGGGCGAGGGTCTGCGGGTCCCGCTTGTACGGCCAGAAGACGTCCGTGCCGTCCGCGAGCTGGTGGTTGGGGGCGGTCGCGAACTGCACGCCGAGGTCCGGCAGGTCGGCCACGTCCGGGATCCGCCAGGGCTCGGAGCCGTTGGCGAGGTAGCCGTCGGAGAGCAGGAAGACCGGGGTGCGGTAGGTCAGGGCGATCCGCGCCGCCTCCAGGGCGGCGTCGAAGCAGTCCGCCGGGGTGCGCGGGGCGACGACGGGGACGGGCGCCTCGCCGTTGCGGCCGTACATGGCCTGGAGGAGGTCGGCCTGCTCGGTCTTGGTCGGCAGGCCGGTGGACGGGCCGCCGCGCTGGATGTCCACGATCAGCAGGGGCAGCTCCAGGGAGACCGCCAGGCCGATGGTCTCGGACTTCAGGGCCACACCCGGGCCGGAGGTGGTGGTGACGCCCAGGGCCCCGCCGAACGCGGCACCCAGCGCGGCGCCGATGCCGGCGATCTCGTCCTCGGCCTGGAAGGTCCGCACCCCGAAGTTCTTGTGCTTGCTCAGCTCGTGCAGGATGTCCGAGGCCGGGGTGATGGGGTAGGAGCCCAGGTAGAGCGGCAGGTCGGCCTGGCGGGCCGCCGCGATCAGCCCGTAGGACAGGGCCAGGTTCCCCGAGATGTTGCGGTACGTGCCGGTGGGGAAGGCCCTGGTCGCGGGGGCGACCTCGTAGGAGACCGCGAAGTCCTCCGTCGTCTCCCCGAAGTTCCAGCCCGCCCGGAACGCCGCCACGTTCGCCTCGGCGATCTCCGGCTTCTTCGCGAACTTCTGGCGCAGGAAGCTCTCCGTGCCCTCCGTCGGACGGTGGTACATCCACGACAGGAGACCGAGGGCGAACATGTTCTTGCTGCGCTCGGCCTCCTTACGGGTGAGACCGAAATCCTTCAGCGCCTCCACCGTCAGAGTGGTCAGCGGGACCTGGTGGATGTTGTAGGCGTCGAGGGAGCCGTCCTCCAGGGGCGAGGTGTCGTAGCCGACCTTGGCCATCGGGCGCTTGGTGAACTCGTCCGTGTTCACGATGATCTCCGCGCCGCGCGGCACGTCGGCGATGTTCGCCTTCAGCGCGGCCGGATTCATCGCGACCAGCACGTTCGGCGCGTCACCCGGGGTCAGGATGTCGTGGTCCGCGAAGTGCAGCTGGAACGAGGACACCCCGGGCAGGGTCCCGGCAGGGGCACGGATCTCGGCGGGGAAGTTCGGCAGCGTCGAGAGGTCGTTGCCGAAGGACGCCGTCTCCGAGGTGAAACGGTCACCCGTCAGCTGCATACCGTCACCCGAGTCACCCGCGAAACGGATGATCACCCGGTCGACACGGCGGATTTCCTTGCCGGCTCCATCGGTCTGAGGCGCGCCGCGCTGCTCACCGATGGCCCCACCGGCCCCGTCGGCCTGCTCGGCCGGGCTACTGACCTGGCTGGTCACTGAACTGGACCTCCTTCGAGGCGTGGGCGTTCGCTCCCAAGGTCAACCCTACGTCCGCGACGTCATCCGTCCCTGGGTCGCCCGCATTCTGGACCGCCCCTCGCGGGGCGATCTTTCCGACAGACGTCGTGCTCTACTCGAAATATTCCAAATCACCCTGGCCGTCGTGCGGCGGCGGCGCCGCGTGACCCACCTGACAGGCTCTCAGTCGATCAAGACCTGAGGTAGGTCAGAACCGCCAGTACGCGCCGGTGATCCCCGTCACTCGGGGACAGGCCCAGCTTCATGAAGATATTGCTGACGTGCTTCTCCACGGCCCCGTCACTCACCACGAGCTGCTTGGCCACAGCGGAATTCGTCCGTCCCTCCGCCATCAGGCCCAGCACCTCGCGCTCGCGCGGGGTCAGTCCGGCCAGCACGTCCTGCTTGCGGCTGCGGCCCAGCAGCTGCGCCACGACCTCCGGATCCAGGGCCGTACCGCCCTGGGCCACCCGGACGACGGCGTCCAGGAACTCCCGCACATCGGCCACGCGGTCCTTCAGCAGATACCCCACCCCGGTGCTGGAACCGGCCAGCAGTTCGGTGGCGTACTGCTCCTCCACGTACTGCGACAGGACGAGCACGCCGATCCCCGGGTGGTCGCGGCGCAGCTGTACGGCGGCCCGTACGCCTTCGTCGGTGTGCGTCGGCGGCATCCGTACGTCGGCCACCACCACGTCCGGCAGCGCTCCCTCGGCCGCCAGGTCCGCCACCGTCTTGACCAGGGCTTCCGCGTCCCCGACGCCTGCCACGACGTCATGCCCCCGGTCGGTCAGCAGCCGGGTCAGGCCCTCACGGAGCAGCACTGAATCCTCGGCGATGACGACCCGCACCCTGTTTTCCACGTTGTGAAACTCCCGCCCACTCGCATACCCACTCGGCATGCCAAGCATCCCAGCCGAACCTTCGATTCCGGTCCGGCTGGGATCAAGGACGGGACACGCGCCCCGCACGCGGCTACGGGGTGTCCCGCCAGGGGAGCTCGGCCGTCACCACCGTGCCCCGGCCTTCCACGGAGTCCACGACCAGCACGCCGTCCATCGCCTCCAGCCGCTCCGCGAGCCCGGCCGGCAGCACGGTCCCCCCGGAGGGGCCATCCGCGTCGTGGCCGTCGTCCGCGACGCGGATCATCAGCCGCTGCCCCGACCTCCACACGTCCACGCCGGCGCTCCGCGCCCCCGCGCGCCCGCCGGCGTTCCGCAACAGCTCGGACACGGTGAAGTACGCGATCCCCTCGATCGCAGGCGCGGGCCGGGCCGGCAGGTCCACCTGCACCCGGACCGGCACCGCGCACCGCGCCGCCACCGCCGACAGCGCCGCGTCCAGCCCGCGGTCGGTCAGCACCGCGGGGTGGATCCCGCGCGCCAGGTCCCGCAGCTCCTGCAGGGCGGTCTTCACTTCCCCGTGGGCCTCGTCCACCATGCGGGCGGCTGCCCGCGGGTCCTCGGCCAGCTTCTCCTTCGCCAGCCCGAGGTCCATGGCCAGCGCCGCGAGGCGGGCCTGGGCCCCGTCGTGCAGCTCCCGCTCGATGCGGCGCAGGTCGGCCGCCGCGGTGTCGACGACCACCCCGCGGTCGGACTCCAGCTCACTGACCCGGTCGTCGAGCCGGGACCGCCCCAGCAGACCGGTGACCAGTACCCGGTCGACGCTCACCAGGCCCCGGACGACCCAGGGGGTGGCCAGCGTGAAGGCCAGCCCGAGCACGCTCGCGGCGGCGATGGCCGGCGGCGAATCGAGGGAGAAGGTGTAGTCGCCGTTCTGGAACAGCTGGAGCCCCGGCTGGTCGGTGAAGGCCGGGAAGACCCAGAACCACAGCGGGTACAGCAGCATGCTCCACCCGTAGCTCCACAGCGTGAGCGCGAGGCAGAAGGCGAACACCGCCCAGGGGAAGTGGATCACCGAGTACAGCACGTGCCGCCAGGCGCTGCCGCTCTTCAGCAGCGCCCCCACCGCCGCGGGCACGCCGGGCTTCCCCGCCCGCACCGGCGCCGGCTCGCGCACCGGGACCCGCAGCAGCCCCCGCACCCGGGCCCGCTCCACGATCCCGAACCCCCGGCACATGGCGAGCACCCCGGCCAGCACGGGCACCCCGACGAAGGTCACGAGCAGCCCGGCCCCGGTGGCCAGCCCGGCGATCGCGAGCCCGAAGTACACGGTGCTCAGCGGCAGCCCGACCACGAGGTACAGCAGCCCACGCCAGGTCCGCCCCGCCACGGGCGCCAGCACCACATCCCGAAGCTTCCCCATACTCCCGACCCGCCCTTCATCCGTCCGCCAACCCCTCCACCCTCCGCCGCACCCCCGCCCGGGAACCATCCGGCAGGTAGGCCTCCCACCAGGGGGGATAACCCCACCCCAGCCCCGCCCCCGGCAGCCCCCGGCAGCCCCTCAGCCGCGCCCGCGCCACGGCAGCTGGGCCACCACCACCGTCCCCGCCCCCGGGGCGGACTCCACCACGAACCCCCCGTCAACGGCCCGCACCCGCTCCGCGAGCCCCGCCAGCCCGCTCCCCCCGGACATCCGCGCCCCACCCCGCCCGTCATCCGCGACGCGAATCAGCAGCCGAGCCCCCTCGCGCCACACCTCGACCCCCGCACCCCGCGCCTGCGCGTGCTTGCTCACGTTCTGCAGCAGCTCCGACACAACGAAGTACGCGATCCCCTCGATCGCCTCCGCCGGCCGCTCCTCCAGCCGCACCGACACCTTCACCGGCACCAGGCACCGCGCCGCCACCGACGACAGCGCCGCGTCCAGCCCCCGGTCCGTCAGCACCGCCGGATGGATCCCCCGCGCCAGGTCCCGCAGCTCCTGCAAGGCGAGCTTGACCTCCCCGTGCGCCTCGTCGACCATCGCGGCCGCGCCCTCGGGGTCCTCCAGCAGCTTCTCCTTGGCCAGGCCCAGCCCCATCGCCAGCGCCACCAGCCGCGCCTGCGCCCCGTCGTGCAGGTCCCGTTCGATCCGCCGCAGGTCGGCCGCCGCCGTGTCCACGACCACCCCGCGCCCCGACTCCAGCTCGGCGATCCGCCGCTCCAGCTCGTCGGAGGGCGACAGCAGACCCCGTACCATCAGCCGGTCGAGGTTCGCGAGCAGCCGCACGACATACGGCAGCACCGGCCACAGCACGAACAGCCCCACCAGGGCGATACTGAAGGTCAGCACCCCCCACGGCAGCCGGACCAGCTCGAACAGCACGGTCCGCCACGCCACCGGGTCCTTGATCCCCGCCCACAACCAGGGGAAGAACCCGCCGGAGCGGCGCGGCCCCGGCAGCGCACTCGGCTCGTCGACCCGCACACCCAGCAGGGCCCGCGCCCGTACGCGTTCGAGCACCCCCAGCAGCCGGGCCAGATACAGACCGCCCAGCAGCACCGGCAGCCCGATCACCGTCACGGCCAGCCCACCGGCCGTCGCAAGCATGACAACCGTGTAAACGAATCCGGTCAACGCCACCGGCAGATTGGTCAGCAGATAGGCGATCTCCTTCCACGTGACCCCGTCAAAAGCGGGCCGGACGGGAGGAAGGGCGGGGGCATGATCGTTCGCGGTCATGCGGCCAGCCTGCCAATCCCACCCCGGCAATGCCATGGGGTGGCCAGGCGGGAGTAAACGGGGGGTAACCCCACCCCGTGCGGACCAGGGCCTAGACTCCCGTCCGTACCAGATCAACGAGAACGTCGACAGTGGCCGAGGAGCGAGGAACGGACGTGCCCGAACCAACGGTACCGACCGGGGCCGTGACCGCCGCGGACTACTTCCACGGCTATTCGGTCGTCGGCCTGCTCGCCGTCCTCGGCGTGCTCTTCGTCGCCGTGGCCTTCGGCGCGGGCCGCCTGCTGCGGCCCGTGGTCCCGACCCCCGAGAAGCTGCTGACGTACGAATGCGGTGTGGACCCCGTGGGGGAGGGCTGGGCGCACACCCAGGTCCGCTACTACGTCTACGCGTTCCTCTACGTCATCTTCGCCGTCGACTCGATCTTCCTCTTCCCTTGGGCGACGGTGTTCGCCGCCGCCGGCTACGGCGCCACGACCCTGGTGGAGATGTTCGTCTTCCTGGGGTTCCTGGCCGTGGGCCTGCTCTACGCGTACAAGAAGGGCGTCCTCGAATGGACGTGACACCGGCTGCCGTGACACCCGAGCCCGTTCCGCTCCCGGAACCCAGGCGACTGGGGGTCCTCTCCCGTCTGGCTCCCGAGCCGATGAAGGTGGTCCTGAACTGGGGCCGCCGCTACAGCCTGTGGGTCTTCAACTTCGGGCTCGCCTGCTGCGCGATCGAGTTCATCGCCGCGTCCATGGCGCGGCACGACTTCATCCGCCTGGGTGTCATCCCCTTCGCACCGGGCCCGCGCCAGGCCGACCTGATGATCGTCTCGGGCACGGTGACGGACAAGATGGCCCCGGCCGTCAAGCGGCTCTACGAGCAGATGCCCGAACCGAAGTACGTCATCTCCTTCGGCGCCTGCTCCAACTGCGGCGGCCCGTACTGGGACTCGTACTCGGTCACCAAGGGCGTCGACCAGATCATCCCCGTCGACGTCTACGTGCCCGGCTGCCCGCCGCGCCCCGAGGCGCTCCTCCAGGGCATCCTCAAGCTCCAGGAGAAGATCGCCCGGGAGTCGCTGGCCGAGCGGTACGCGGACCGGCCGTCCGTCGCGCAGCTCACCAGCGGCCTGGTCACGCCCCCGCCCGCCCCGGGGGCCGGCGCGTGAACCTCTACGACTCCCTCCCCGACGCTGCCCCGACCGTCTTCGGCGCCGAGGCCGTGGCCTCCGTCGCGTACGACGTCCTCACCGTAGACGTCCCGGCCGGCTCCTGGATCGCCTCGCTGGAGATCGCCCGCGACAAGCTGGGCTGCACCTACTTCGACTGGCTGAGCGCGGTCGACGAGCCGGGCACCGGCTTCCGGATCTGCGCGCACGTCGTCGCCCTGGAGGGCGGACGCGTACGCCGCCTGCTGCTGCGCACGACCGTCCCGCACAGCGCCCCGACCCTGGCCTCGGCGGTCGCGGTCTACGCGGGCGCGGCCTGGCACGAGCGCGAGACGTACGAGATGTTCGGCGTGACCTTCACCGACCACCCGCACCTCGTCCACCTCCTGCTCCCCGAGAACTTCGAGGGCCACCCGCTGCGCAAGGACTTCGTCCTGGCGGCCCGGGTCGCCAAGGCGTGGCCCGGCGCCAAGGAGCCGGGCGAGGCACACGACCCGGACGCGCCCAAGCGCCGCCAGATGCTCCCGCCCGGCGTCCCGGACCCGAACGAGTGGGGCCCCCTCAAGGGCCAGCTCCCCCCGGCCCCGGCCCGCCCGGCCCGCACCCCCCGCACGGCGGGCGCGGCCACCCGCCCCCCGCGCGAGGGCGCCCCGACCCGCCGCCCCCGCCCGGCCACGGAGACCACCCCGGGCTCGGCCCTCCCGGCCGGCGAGCCGGAGGCCCCGACGCCCCCGGCCGCCACCGCCCGCCCTCCCCGCCGCACCCGCTCGGTGTCGGAAGGCTCCGCGAGCCAGACGGCCCCGGCAGCGGACGCCGCCGCCACCCCGGCAGCGGCCGAGCCGGCCACCCCGGGCGCGCCGGACGATTCGGCCGCCGGCGCCCCCGGCGAGTCCGGCGCCGCGCGCCCGGCCCGCCGCAGCCGCTCGGCAGCGGACGGTTCCGCGAGCCAGGCGGCCCCGTCGCCGGACGCCCCTGCCGGCGCGCCGGACGATTCGGCCGCCGCACCGGGCGACCCGGCCGCCGAGGCCCCGCGGCCCGAGCGGCGTAGCCAGACCGGCCCAGACGCGACGCCCTCGGAGCCCGGCACCCCGGGCCCGGCGCGACGTACCCGTTCCGCAGCGGACGGGTCCGCCGGCCAGGCCGGCCCGGCCCCGGCGACGGACGGCCCGGCCGAGGCCCCGCGCCCCGCGCGGCGCAGCCGGTCCGCCTCGGACGGGTCCGCCAGTCAGACCCCCGCGCCGGAGCCGGAGGCTCCCAGGCGCCCGGCCCCGCGCAGCGCGGACGCGCCCTGGCACAACCCGAAGCCCGCCTTCGACGAGCCGGCGCCCGAGCCCCGCCCGCAGCCCGAAACCGGGCCCGACACCGACACCGACCACGAGACCACCGGAGGCGACGCGTGAACGACGTCCTCGACGTCGCCCTGCGACTGATCGTCGTCTTCGCCGTCTTCCTCGTGCTCCCGCTCGTCATCGGGCAGACCGAGCACAAGGTGATGGCGCACATGCAGGGCCGCCTCGGCCCCATGTACGCCGGCGGCTTCCACGGCTGGGCCCAGCTCGTCGCCGACGGCGTGAAGTTCGCGCAGAAGGAGGACATCGTCCCGGCCAACGCCGACCGGCGGATCTTCCAGCTCGCCCCTGCCGTCGCGCTGCTGCCCTACCTCCTCGTCCTCCTCGCCATCCCCATCGGCCCCGGCGAGGGCGCCGTCGGCCAGGTCATCGACGCCGGCCTCTTCTTCGTCCTCGCCGTCATGGGCGTCGGCGTGCTCGGCAGTCTGATGGGCGGCTGGGCCTCCGCCAACAAGTTCTCCCTCCTCGGCGGCCTGCGCACGGCCGCCCAGCTGCTCGCGTACGAGCTGCCGATGCTGCTCGCCGCCGCCTCCGTGGCCATGGCCGCCGGGACGGTGTCGCTGCCCGGCATCGTGGGCGCCTTCGAGTGGTGGTGGCTGCCCTGGCAGATCATCGGCGCGCTCGTCTTCTTCACCGCCGGCCTCGCCGAGCTCCAGCGGCCCCCGTTCGACATGCCCGTCGCCGACTCCGAGATCATCTTCGGCGCGTACACCGAGTACACCGGCCTGCGCTTCGCGCTGTTCCTGCTCGCCGAGTACGCCGGCATCGTCGTCCTGTGCGCCCTGACCACCGTCCTGTTCCTCGGCGGCTGGCACGGCCCCTTCGGCGGCGACGGCCTCGGCTGGGTGTGGACCCTCCTGAAGACCGCCGTCCTCGCCTTCGTCGTCATCTGGCTCCGCGTGAGCTACCCGCGCCTGCGCGAGGACCAGCTCCAGAAGCTCGCCTGGACCGTACTCATCCCCCTCGCGCTCGCCCAGATCGCGCTCACCGGCATCGTGAAGGTGGCGATCCAGTAATGCCCCCGATCCCCGGATCCGGCCTCGCCAAGGGCCTGGCCGTCACCCTGCGCACGATGACCAAGCGCGCGCATACCGCCCAGTACCCCGAGGTACAGCCCGAGCTCCCGCCCCGCAGCCGCGGGGTCATCGGCCTGTTCGAGGAGAACTGCACGGTCTGCATGCTGTGCGCCCGCGAGTGCCCCGACTGGTGCATCTACATCGACTCCCACAAGGAGACGGTGCCGGCCGCCACCCCCGGCGGCCGTGAGCGCAGCCGCAACGTCCTCGACCGCTTCGCCATCGACTTCTCCCTCTGTATGTACTGCGGCATCTGCATCGAGGTGTGCCCCTTCGACGCCCTCTTCTGGTCGCCGGAGTTCGAGTACGCGGAGACCGACATCCACGACCTCACCCACGAGCGCGACAAGCTGCGCGAGTGGATGTGGACGGTCCCGGCCCCGCCCGCGCTGGACCCCTGCGCCGAGGAGCCGAAGGAGATCGCCGCCGCCCGCAAGGCCGCCGAGAAGGCCGAGGCGGCAGCCGCCGCGGCCGCCGCCGAAGCCACGGCGGACCCGTCCGCCGACGCCACCCCCGACACACCCGACACGCCGGCGGGAGGCACCGCCTGATGTACGCCGCCCACCTCACCGCAGCCGCGGCCAAGGCCGCGGCCGCCGTCACGGCGGCCGCGCCCGGCGGCCCCGCCCCCGCACCCGGCCCCGGCTTCCTCTCGCCGACCGGCGTGGAGATCGCCTTCGTCCTCGTCGGCCTCGCCACCCTCGGCGCGGCCCTCGTCACGGTCACCACCAAGCAGCTCGTGCACGCCGCCCTCTGGCTGGTCGTCGCGCTCGGCGGGATCGCCGTCGAGTACCTGCTGCTGACCGCCGAGTTCATCGCCTGGGTCCAGGTCCTGATCTACCTCGGCTCCGTGGTCGTCCTCCTCCTCTTCGGACTGATGCTCACCAAGGCCCCCATCGGCCGCTCCCCGGACGCCGACTCCGGCAACCGGTGGGTCGCCCTCGGCGTCGCCGGATCCGCCGGCGCCGCCCTCGTCTGGGTGGTCGCGGACGCCTTCCGCACCACCTGGATCGACCTCGACGGCCCCGCCCAGGGCTCCACCAAGGTCTCCGGCGAGATCCTCTTCCAGCACTGGGTGCTGCCCTTCGAGGCCCTCTCCGTCCTCCTCCTCGCGGCCCTGATCGGGGCGATCGTGCTCTCCCGCCGTTCCACCCCGGCCGAGGAGGCCGCCGACGCGGTCGACGCCGCCGCCCGCACGGACGCCCCGGCCCGCACGGACGCCGGGAAGGGGCAGAGCTGATGCACCTCGCCTACCCCGCCGTCCTCGCGGCCCTCCTCTTCGCCACCGGCCTCTACGGTGTCCTCGCCCGCCGCAACGCCATCCTGGTCCTGATGTCCGTCGAGCTGATGCTCAACGCCGTCAACCTCAACCTGGTGGCCTTCGACGTCTGGCTGCGCGACACCCTGCACGCCGGCCAGGCCCTCACCCTCTTCACCATCGCCATCGCCGCCGCCGAGATCGGCATCGGCCTCGCGATCGTGCTGATGGTGTACCGCAACCGGGGCACCTCGGACGTCGACAAGCTGCGCGACACCGCCGAGGGCCACGAGCCCGGCCAGCCCGAAGCCACCACTGCCCGGCCGGAGGTCGCCGCGTGAGCACCACGACCCTCGCGGTCCTCGTCCCCCTCCTCCCCTTCCTGGGAGCGGTGGCAGGACTCCTCCTCGGCCGGACCGCGCCCGGCTTCGTCAGGCCGCTCGCCGTCCTGCCGGCCCTGGCCTCGGCCGTCCTCGCCGTACTCGTCGCCTTCCGCCACGGAGGCGGCAGGGCGATCGACACCGCGACGGAGCTGACCCCGACCGGCTCGGTGCCGGTCGAGCTGTCGCTCCACCTCGACGGCTTCGCCGTTCTGGTCGCCGTTCTGGTCGCCGTGGTCGCCACCTGCGTACAGCTCTACTCGACGGCGTACCTCCGCGAGGACCCGCGCTACCCGTCGTACGCCGCTCTGGTCTCACTGTTCACCTCCGCCATGCTGCTCGTCGTCTACTCCGGCGACCTGATGGTGCTGCTGGTCGGCTGGGAGGTCATGGGCATCTGCTCGTACTTCCTGGTCGGCCACTACTGGGAGACCGAAGCGGCCCGCTCCGCCTCCCTCAAGGCCTTCCTCGTCACCAAGCTCGGTGACGTCCCCTTCCTCATCGGACTGTTCGCGCTCGCCGCCGACGCCGGCTCCTTCCGGATCACCAAGATCCTCGGCACCGTCGCCGCGGGCGGGCTCGACCACCCGACGCTCATCGCGCTGCTCCTGCTCGCCGGCGTCGCCGGGAAGTCCGCGCAGTTCCCGCTGCACACCTGGCTCCCCGACGCCATGGCCGGCCCCACCCCGGTCTCCGCGCTGATCCACGCCGCGACGATGGTCGCCGCCGGCGTGTACTTCATCGCCCGCCTCCTCCCCGTCTTCACCGCCTCCCGCGCCGCCCTGGTGGTCATGGCCGTCATGGCCGCGACCACGATGGTCGGCTCGGCGCTCGCCGCCCTGGCCCAGGACGACATCAAGCGCGTCCTCGCCTACTCCACGGTCGGCCAGCTCGGCTACATGACCGGCGCCCTGGCCGTCGGCGACCGCGGCGCCGCCGTCTTCCACCTCCTGTCCCACGGCGCCTTCAAGGCGCTGCTCTTCCTCGGCGCCGGCGTGATCATCCACGCCGCCGGCACGAACTCCCTCGCCGCCATGTCCCGCATGGACGGCCTGGCCAAGCGCATCCCCGACGCCTTCTGGACGATGACGATCGCGCTGCTCGCGCTCGCCGCCATCCCGCCCTTCGCCGGCTTCTTCTCCAAGGAAGCCGTCCTCGTCGCCGCCGAGCACGCCGCCGGCGGACACTCCGGCCTCGTCCCCGGCGCGGCCGGATGGGTGGTGCTCGTCGCCGGCGTGCTGACCGCGCTGCTCACCGCCGCGTACGCCACCCGGCTGTGGCTGATGGCCTTCCGCGGCCGCGGCGCGGCCGCCCCCGACCACGGCAAGGAGCCCGTCGCCATGACCGGCGTGCTGTGGCTGCTGGCGGTCCCCTCGATCGCCTTCGGCCTCGCCGCCGGCCCCCTCGCCGACTGGTTCGACGGCAAGGCGCTCACCCCGACCGTGACCACCTCGGTCCTCGGCACCGGCGCCGCCCTCATCGGCGTGATCCTGACCTACGCCCTGTGGCAGCGCGCCACCGCCAGGGCCGCCGCGGGCATCCGCAACGGAGGTGCCGTCCCGGCATCCGTCGCGGCGGCCGAGTCCGCCGCCGAGACCCCCGAGGTCGCCGAGGTGAGCCACGAGCACCCCGCCGTACCGGCCGCCCCCGCCGCCGACCCCGGCCGGGCCCTCCTGGGCCCCCTGCACCGGCACGCCGCCGACGGCTTCCACCTCGACGCCGTCTACGACCGGCTCTTCGTCCGCCCCGTGCGCGCGGGCGCGAGCCTGGTGCGCTTCCTCGACCGCGAGGTCGTCGACACCTACGTCCGCGGCGCGGGCGCCGGACCCCGGCTGCTCGGCAGCCTGGTACGCCGGGCCCAGACCGGCAACGTGCAGAGCTACCTGAGCGCCCTGCTCGCCGGCGCCGTGGTCCTGGCGATCGCCACCGCCGTCCTCGCCAACCTCAACGCCGGATCGTGAGCCGAGAGTCAGCCGTGATCGATATCAGCCCGTCCGTGATGCAGTTCCTTCTGGCGTTCATCGTGGCCGCACCGCTCCTCGGCGCCGTCGCGGCCCTCCTGCCGGCCCCGCCGGGACTCAAGGGCAGGAGCCCCGAACAGGCCGTGCTCCGCCACGGCGTCACCGTCACCGGTGTCATCCTCGCCGCGGCCGTCGCCCTCACCCTGGGCTTCGACCACGACGCCCCGTCCCGCTTCCAGGCGACGACGGACATCAGCTGGATCCAGGCGCTGAACATCCGGATCCACCTCGGCATCGACGGCATCTCGCTCCCCCTCCTCCTGATGACCGCGCTGCTGTTCTTCCTCTGCGCGGTGTACAGCTACTTCAAGCTCCCCGAGGGCCCCTCCCCGAAGGCCTTCGTGGCACTGCTGCTCGTCCTCGAGTCCGGCACCCTCGCGACCTTCGCCGTCCTCGACCTGATGCTGTTCTTCCTCGCCTTCGAGATGGTCCTCCTCCCGATGTACTTCCTCATCGCCCGCTGGGGCGGTGCTCAGCGGCAGGCGGCCGCCTGGAAGTTCATCCTCTACACCCTCCTCGGATCCGTGGTCATGCTCCTCGGACTGCTGCTGATCGGACTGAACAGCGGCACTTTCGACATGGTGGCACTCGCCTCTGACAACGGCCGCGCACTGACCCACACCACCCAGATCCTGGCCGTCCTGGCCATCGGCACCGGCCTCGCCGTGAAGACCCCGATGTGGCCCCTGCACAGCTGGCTGCCCGACGCCCACACCGCCGCGCCCACCGTCGGCTCCGTGCTCCTCGCGGGCGTCCTGCTGAAGATGGGCACGTACGGGTTCGTGCGGATCCTGCTCCCCGTGACCCCCGACGGCATGCACACCTTCGCCCCCTACCTCGGCGCCCTCGCCGCCGTGGGCATCGTCTACGGGTCGCTCGCCTGCCTCTCCCTCGCCCGCAAGGGCAACAAGGGCGACCTCAAGCGCCTCATCGCGTACTCCTCCGTCGGCCACATGGGCTTCGTCCTGCTCGGCATCGCCTCGATGACCCCCACCGGCGTCAACGGCGCGCTGTTCGCGAACATCGCCCACGGCCTGATCACCGGCCTCCTCTTCTTCCTGGTCGGCGCCCTCAAGGACCGCTACGGCACCGCCGACCTCGACACCCTCGCCGGAGCCACCGGCGCCGCGCTCTACGGCCGCGCCCCCCGCCTCGGCGCGCTCCTGGCCTTCGCCGCCGTCGCCTCCCTCGGCCTGCCCGGGCTGGCCGGGTTCTGGGGCGAGATGCTGGCCCTGTTCGGCGCGTTCGACCCGGCCGCGGGCCTGTCCCGCCCGGCCTTCCTCACCTACATGGCCCTCGGCGCGTTCGGCACCCTGCTCACCGCCGCCTACCTGCTGGTCGTCGTACGGCGCGTCTGCATGGGCGACCCCAAGGCCGGCCCCGAACTCACCCTGGCGGACGTCCAGCGCTACGAGTTCGCGGCCTGGACCCCGCTCGTCGCCCTCACCGTCCTCGCCGGCCTGTGGCCCGCCACCCTCCTCGGCCTGACCGACCCGGCCGTCCAGAAGCTCCTCGCAGGAGGCAACGCATGACGGCCCTGACGGCCCTGGCCGCCGACACCCCCAGCCTGGTCCAGTCCGTCGACTGGCCGGCGATCACGCCCGTGGTCGTGCCCGCCGCCGTCGCACTGCTCGTCCTGGTCGCGGACCTCTTCCTGCCCGAGGCGCGCAAGCCCGTCCTCGGCTGGATCTCCGTCGCCGGCCTGGCCGCCGCGACCGCCGCCCTGCTTCCGCTGCGCGCCGGCGACCGCACCACCTTCTGCCTCACCGCCGACCCCGGCGCGTGCAGCTACACCGCCGACCACTTCGCGCTCGTCGTCCAGTTCCTCGTCCTGGCCGGCGCCCTGGTCACCGCCCTGCTGTCGGTCACCGTCGTCCGCGAGGGCCGGATCCCGGCCGGCGAGTACTGGTTCCTGCTGCTCTCCTCCGCCGCCGGCGCCGCCCTGCTGCCCGCCTCCCGCGACCTCGCCACCCTGATCGTCGCCCTCGAGGTCGCCTCGCTGCCCGCCTTCGCCCTCGTCGGCATGCGCCGCGGCGACCGGCTGTCCTCCGAGGCCGCCCTCAAGTTCTTCCTCTCCTCGGTCACCGCCACCGCCGTCTCCCTGATGGGCGTCAGCCTCGTCTACGCCGCCACCGGCACCCTGCACCTGACGCGGGTCGCCGACCGGCTGGAGGACGTCCCCGGGCAGCTCGACACCCTCGCCATGGCGGGCGTCGCCCTCACCCTCGTCGGCTTCGCCTTCAAGACCGCAGCCGTCCCCTTCCACTTCTGGGTCCCCGACACCTACGTGGGCGCCCCGCTGCCCGTCGCCGGCTACCTGTCGGTCGTCGGCAAGGCCGTCGGCTTCACCGGCCTGATCCTCGTCACGGTGATCGCCTTCCCCGCGTACTCCGACGTCTGGGGCCCCGCCCTGGCCGTGCTCGCCGCGCTCACCATGACGCTCGGCAACGCCGCCGCGCTGCGCCAGTCCGCGGACCGCGCGCACGGCGCCGTACGCCTCCTGGCCTGGTCTTCCGTCGGCCAGGCCGGCTATCTGCTCGTACCGATCGCCGCGGCGGCCTACTCCGAGCGCGAGCAGATCGGCTCCACCGTCGCCTACGCGCTCATGTACGCGGCCGTGAACCTCGGCGCCTTCGCCGTCGCCGCGCTGGTCGCCAGGACCCGGCCGCTGAACCGGATCCGCGACTACCGCGGCCTGTACGCCGAGCGTCCCGCCGCGGCCCTGTCGCTGGCGTTCTTCCTGCTCTGCCTGGCCGGGCTGCCGCCGGGCATCATCGGCCTGTTCGCCAAGGTCACCGTCTTCCGGTCCGCCGTCGACGCCGGACTGGGCTGGCTCGCCGTGGTCATGGCCGTCAACGTCGTCGTCGCCCTGTACTACTACCTGCGCTGGACGGCCCTCCTCTTCCGCACCCCGCAGACCGCGGGGGAGGGACCGGCGGTCCGCACGAAGGCCCCCTGGCCCCTCACGGCGGCCATCGCCCTCACCGCCGCGGCCGCCCTGGTCCTGTCCGGCGCCCCGCAGCTGGTCCTGCGCTTCGCCGCCGGCACCCTCTTCCCGCTGTAGCCCGCACCGCGCTGTAGCCCGCACCGCGCAGTAGCCCGTCCCACTGCGGGCCTCACCCGTACGGAGCAACTCCCACCGCCGCCCCCGGCCCGTGCCACCGGGGCGGCGGCGCCCCGACGCGCCCCGGGAACCACGCGACGCCACCTCGCGTTGACCCCAGAGGGAGGGTCCACTGGACCGAAGACCCTCAGATCCACGACGGGGCTCCCCTGACGCACCACTTGGAGGGCGTACCGTGCACCGCCGGCACAACGGGCTGAAGACCGCCGTACTCCTCGGCGGGATGTCCGCACTCATCATCGTCATCGGCAGCTTCTTCGGGCGGGGCGGCCTGATCGTCGCCGTCCTGGTGGCCCTCGGGACGAACGCGTACGCGTACTGGAACAGCGACAAGCTGGCTCTACGCGCGATGCGCGCCCGGCCCGTCAGCGAGTTCGAGGCACCCCAGCTCTACCGCATGGTCCGCGAGCTCTCCACGTCCGCGCGCCAGCCCATGCCCCGCCTCTACATCTCGCCGACCGAGGCCCCCAACGCCTTCGCCACCGGCCGCAACCCGCGCAACGCCGCCGTCTGCTGCACCGAGGGCATCCTGCGCATCCTCGACGAGCGCGAGCTGCGCGGGGTCATCGGGCACGAGCTGAGCCACGTCTACAACCGGGACATCCTCATCTCGTCGGTCGCCGGAGCCCTGGCCTCCGTGATCATGTTCCTGGTGAACTTCGCCTGGCTGATCCCGGTCGGCCGCTCCAACGACGACGAGGGCCCCGGCATCTTCGGCATGCTGCTGATCATGCTGCTCGGCCCGCTGGCGGCATCGGTGATCCAGCTCGCCATCAGCCGCTCGCGCGAGTACGAGGCGGACGCCTCCGGGGCCCAGCTCACCGGCGACCCCCTCGCCCTGGCCGGCGCCCTGCGCAAGCTCGACGCCGGCACCAAACAGCTTCCGCTGCCCCCCGAGCCCCGGCTGGAGACGGCGAGCCACATGATGATCGCCAACCCCTTCCGCCCGGGCCAGGGGCTCTCCAAGCTGTTCTCGACGCACCCCCCGATGGCCGAGCGCATCGCCCGGCTCGAACAGATGGCAGGCCGCAGCCAGTGAAAACCATCCTGAACGTCATTTGGCTCATACTCAGCGGGATCTGGCTGTTCCTCGGCTACTGCCTGGCCGGCCTGATCCTCTGCGTCACCATCATCGGCATCCCCTTCGGCATCGCGGCCTTCCGCATCGCCGTCTACGCCCTGTGGCCCTTCGGCTACACCACCGTCGAGCGCCGCGACGCGGGCGCCCCGTCCTGCGTCGGCAACGTCCTGTGGCTGGTCCTGGCCGGCTGGTGGCTGGCCCTGGGCCACATCGCCACCGGCCTCGCCCTCTGCCTCACGATCATCGGCATCCCCTTCGGCATCGCCAACTTCAAGATGGTCCCGCTCTCCCTCCTCCCCCTGGGCCGCGAAATCGTCCCCACGGACGCCCCCTTCGCCTCCCGGTGACGGCCGGCGCGCGCTTCGCCCTGCGGGGCGAGGACGAGGACCACGAGGAAGAGCAGCTGTGGGCCCTGTGCGAGGAGGCGGAAAACCTCTTCGCCGACCCGCCGGAGCCGCCCCGGCGCCATTACGAGCTGCAGCCGGAGTACCCGCAGCGGGCCGTCCGGCCGTCCCCAACCTGTGGGCGCCGTTCGACGCCACCGGCCGGGCCCGCTGGCTGGACCCGGCCCTGCACCACTGGCCGGGCCAGGACCGCCCGGCCGGCGGCACCTACCACCTCGACGGGCGGCACGTCACCGACGCCGAAGGCTTCTTCTGCGCCCTCGGCGAGGCCGTCAACGGCCCCGGCGGGTACTTCGGCCGCTGCCTCAACGGCCTTTCGGACGCCCTCACCGGCGGATTCGGGGCGACCGGGCCGTTCACCCTCGTCTGGCACGACCAGGAGACGGCCCGCCGCTGCCTGGGCGTACGGCCGCTGACCGCCTACCCGGTGACCTTCCCCGAACTGCTCTCCTTCTTCCGGGAGAAGCACGTCGAGGTCGTGCTGGCCTGAGTTGTCCACAGGCCCGGACGGCTGTCAGTGCTCTGCGTCACCATGAACACATGAACGAGACCGAGCAGTTGCTGGAGCAAGTCACCGACCGAGTACGAGACTCCGTGCGCGAGCACGGAAGGCCGCTCCCCGTACCCCTGGCGGACGGGGAGGCCGACCGGGCCGAGCGCGTGCTGGGCTTCGCCCTGCCGCCCCTGCTCGCCGCGCTCTACACGCGCGTAGGGGACGGCGGATTCGGGCCCGACTACGGGCTGCTGCCGCTGCGTCAGGCCATAGCGGCGTACGAAGGGGGCCGCGCCTCCGACTGGGGCTGGCCGGAGGGCGTCCTGCCGGTGGCCGACCTCGGCTGTGCCATGTACGCGTGCGTGGACTGCCGCTCCGAGACCGCCCGGATACTGCTCTTCGAGCCCAACCCCGGGGACCCCGGCCTCGCCTGGTACCACCACGCCCCGAGCCTGGCGCAGTGGCTGCGCGACTGGCTCGACGGCACCGGCTGGTTCCGCGAGGAGTGGGACGAGGACGAGATGGAAGCGGACCTCTGGGCGGAGTTCAGCTCCCGGATCTGAGCCCGCGCCGCACCCCGTAGGCCAGCGCGCCCAGGGCCAGTACCGCCGCGCCCGAGACCGCCGAAGCGGCGGGTAGCGCGCAGGCCAGTGCCACACAGCCGGACAGCCCCACCGCTGCCACGGCACGACCCTTGACAACTGAACCGAGAGTCCATGCGGAGGCGTTCGCGATCGCGTAGTAGGCCAGTACTCCGAAGGAGGAGAAGCCGATCGCGCCCCGCAGATCGGTGGTCGCGGCGAGCACCGCCACCACCGCGCCCACGGCGAGCTCGGCGTGGTGCGGCACCTGATGCCGGGGATGCACGGCGGCCAGCGCGCGCGGCAGATGGCCGTCGCGGGCCATCGCCAGCGTGGTCCGCGACACCCCGAGCACGAGGGCCAGCAGAGAGCCCAGCGCGGCCAGCGCCGCGCCCACCCGGACCACCGGCACCAGTCCGGGCCACCCGGCCGTGCGCACCGCGTCGGCCAGCGGGGCCGAAGACCCCGCCAGAGCGTCGGCACCGAGCACCGACAGCGCCGCCACCGCCACGGCGGCGTACACCAGCAGGGCGATCCCCAGCGCGAGCGGCACCGCGCGCGGGATCGTCCGCTTCGGATCACGCACCTCCTCGCCCAGCGTGGTGATCCGCGCGTAGCCCGCGAAGGCGAAGAACAGCAGGCCGGCGCCCTGCAACAACCCGGCGGCCCCACCCCACGCCCCGCCCCCCAGACGCCCGGGGTCCGCCGCGCCGGAACCCAGGCACGCCACCACGACCCCGGCCAGTACCGCCAGCACGGCCGCCACGATCAGCCGGGCGATCCGGGCCGACTTCTGCACCCCGCCGTAGCCCGCGGCGGTCAGCGCCACCACCGCCGCCACGGCCACCTCGTGCTCCCGCCCGGGCCACACGTACGCCCCGGCGGTCAGCGCCATCGCCGCACAGGAGGCCGTCTTGCCGGTCACGAAACCCCAGCCGGCCAGATATCCCCAGAAAGGGCCGAGCCGCTCGCGCCCGTACACGTACGTGCCGCCGGAAGCCGGGTAGCGGGCGGCGAGCCGCGCCGAGGAATGCGCGTTGCAGTAGGCCACGAGCGCCGCCAGGGCCAGGGCGGCCAGGAGTCCGCCGCCCGCCGCGCGGGCCGCCGGGGCGAGGGCGGCGAAGATCCCCGCGCCGACCATCGCGCCGAGCCCGACCACGACGGCGTCCGACACCCCCAGGGTGCGCCTCAGCTGGTTGTCCACGCGCGGAGGGTAACCGCGTTAGATGACGCCCTCGCGTCCGGGAAGCGGCGTCCGCTTGCGCTCCCAGCCCTCCAGCGCCGTCAGACAGGCGTGGTCCAGGTGCCGCAGCCCGCTCAGGTCGAGCCGCACCGGCGCCCCGTGCGGCAGGGCCTCCAGGGAGTCCAGCAGCTTCGGCAGCCGCAGGAAGCTGGCGTTCCCCACGACCCGCACGCAGAGCTCCTCACCCTCCCAGACCTCCTCGACGTGCACGTGGGAGGTCTCCCAGGCGGCCTTGGCCACCGCCAGGCCCAGCCCGACCAGCACCCCCTCGAAGAGACTGGTGGCCAGGATCGAGCCGGCCGTCACCACCAGCACCACCGCCTCGCCCCGGTGCGTCCGCCACAGCGCGGCCACCGCCCGCGCCGGCAGCAGCTTCCAGCCCGCGTGCAGCAACACCCCGGCGAGCGCCGCGAGCGGCACCACCTCCAGCACCTGCGGCAGGGCCACGGCGAACAGCAGCAGCCAGCCCCCGTGCAGGATCCGGGACGCCCGGGTGCGCGCCCCGGCCTCCACGTTCGCCGAGCTGCGCACGATGACGGCGGTCATCGGCAGGGCCCCGAGCAGCCCGCACACCGCGTTGCCGACCCCCTGGGCGGCCAGCTCGCGGTCGTAGTCGGTGCGCGGCCCCTCGTGCATCCGGTCGACGGCGGCCGCGCTGAAGAGGGTCTCGGCGGAGGCGATCAGTGCGAGCGCCACCACCGTCCCGACCGCCCCCACGGAGCCCAGCGCACCGAAGTCCGACCAGCCCGGCGGCGACACGGCCTCCAGCACCCCCGTCACCCGGACGGTCTCGACGGGCAGCCGCAGCAGCGCGGCCGCGGCGGTGGCGGCCGCGACCCCGACGAGCGCCCCCGGCACCACGCGCAGCCGCGCCGGCACCCGCCGCCACAGCACCAGGACGGCGACGGTCCCCGCCCCCAGCGCCACGGCGGCCCAGTCGGCCCGTGCCCCCAGCTCGTGCATCCCGCCCAGCTTGGCGAGGGTCTGCCCGGGGGCCCGCACCCCGCCGAGGGCGTAGAGCTGCCCGGCGATCAGCACGAGCCCGATCCCGGCCAGCATCCCGTGCACCACGGCCAGGGAGATCGCCCGGAACCACCGCCCGAGCCGCAGCGCGCCCAGACCCAGCTGGACCATGCCGGCGGCCAGCACGAGGACCCCCAGCGCGGGCAGGCCGTAGGTGCCCACGGCCTCGTAGACGAGGACGGTCAGCCCGGCGGCGGGCCCGCTGACCTGGAGTTCGCTGCCCCGGAACCAGCCGGTGACCAGCCCGCCCACGACCCCGGTGACGATCCCCAGCTCGGCGGGGACACCGGAGGCCACGGCGACGCCGACGCAGAGCGGGAGCGCCACGAGGGCGACGACGACGGACGCCCCGAGGTCCGCTCGGAAACTGCCGGCCCCAGGCATGCGGGAACCCCTTCGTGAGGACGGTGACGGTTGTCCCCAGCCTGTGGGGCGCGTCCGCCGGTGCCCAGTCACCACAGGGGGGCCGGACGGGAGCGCGCGCCGCTCACGCCGGGCACGTGCCCCGGGCGCCGAAACGGCGAAGGGCACAACGCGGGCGCCCGCCGGGAAGCCCGGCGATCCGCCCCCGTTGTGCCCCACGGGGTCCGATCAGCGACGTGCGCGCAGGTCAGCGGTAGTTCACGAACTGGATGGCGAAGTCCAGGTCCTTGCCCTTGAGGAGGGCCTGGACGGCCTGGAGGTCATCGCGGCTCTTGGAGCTGACGCGCAGCTCATCGCCCTGGACCTGGGCCTTGACGCCCTTGGGGCCCTCGTCACGGATCATCTTCGCGACCTTCTTGGCGTTCTCCTGGGAGATGCCCTCCTCGATCGAGGCGAAGATCTTGTACTCCTTGCCGGAGAGCTGCGGCTCGCCGGCGTCCAGCGCCTTGAGCGAGATGCCCCGCTTGACCAGCTTGGTCTCGAACACGTCGAGGACGGCCTTGACGCGCTCCTCGGAGTTCGCCTCCATCAGGATCTTCTCGCCGGACCAGGCGATCGAGGCGCCGGTGCCCTTGAAGTCGTAGCGCTGCGAGAGCTCCTTGGCGGCCTGGTTGAGGGCGTTGTCGACCTCCTGCCGCTCGACCTTCGAGACGATGTCGAAACTGGAGTCGGCCATGTGCTGTGGCTCCTTGAAATCGGCTGCGGTGTGCCCCGGAGGGCCGCGGCCCGACATCCCCGGACCGCTCCGCAAAGCCTAGCCACCGCACCCGGGGGAAGTGCTGATCAATCCGGTGGCGAAGCACCCCCGCGCATCAGGTATCGTTTACGTCGTTGCCAGGGAACAACGCCGCAAGGCGGAGGAACCCGGGCGGCATCCCATGGCGGTGTGCCCGAGTGGCCAATGGGAGCGGACTGTAAATCCGTCGGCTTAGCCTACCCAGGTTCGAATCCTGGCGCCGCCACGCGAGTGGAACCCCCGTTCATCTGCGGAAGCGCAGTGGGCGGGGGTTTCTTCGTACAGCCCGGGCCGGGAGCCCCTGACGGCCCCCGCCGGAGCGGAGTTGACGTGCCGTCCGGTCGTCGGTGCTGCGGCCGGCTCAGTTGCCCGCGACGTCCTTCACGGCCACCGGGACCGGCGTCGAGCCCGACAGCAGCTCCAGGGTCAGGCCGGCCGTCGCCGGGGTCTCGATGAGTTCGGCGAGGACCGCGGCCACGTCGTCCCGGGTGACGCTGCCCGGCCCGGTGTGCGCCTCCAGCCGGACCAGCCCCGTGCCGGGGTCGTCGGTCAGCACGCCCGGGCGGACGATCGTCCACTCCAGGCCCAGCCGGGTCCGCAGGTGGTCGTCGGCCTCGCCCTTGGCCCGCAGGTAGGCGTCGAAGACCTCGCTCCCCTCGTGCCGGGCGTCCGCACCCATCGAGGAGACCATCAGGAAGCGGCGCACGCGGGCCCGTTCGGCGGCGTCGGCGAACAGCACCGCCGCCCCCCTGTCCACGGTCTCCTTGCGCGCCGGACCGCTGCCCGGGCCCGCGCCGGCGGCGAAAACCGCCGCGTCCGCGCCCTGCAGGATCCCCGCCACGTGCTCCACGGAGGCCGACTCCAGGTCGCACAGCACCGGTTCCGCGTCGACCTCGCGCAGATCGGCGCCCTGCTCCGGGTCCCGGATGATCCCCGCGACCTCGTACCCGCGCGCGGCGAGCAGGCGCTCCAGCCGCAGCGCGATCCGACCGTGTCCACCCGCGATGACGATGCGCATGTCACGACCGTACGACGACCCGGGCGCCCCCGCCCGCGAACGCCCGGCGAGCCCTCAGGGGCCGGGCTCCATCCGGCCCTGCCGGGGCAGGTCCAGGGCCACCGCGACCGCCGAGTCGCAGTACTCCCGTACGGCACTCGTCCGGGCTACCACCCGGCCCCGGTGGATCACGATCCGGCTGTACGCCAGCGACAGCACCCCGGCGATCCGGTCCCCGCGCACGGCGAGCAGCTCCGCCGGGAAGCCGGCCTCCACCCGGACCTCCGGCAGGGCCATCGCCTCCCGGGCGGCGGCACTGACCGCGTCGTAGGCCTCGGCGGCGCGCAGCCCGCCCTGGGAGGCCAGCAGGTAGGCGGCTTCGAGGGGGTCGCCCCGCCCGACCGGGTTGCCCGCGTCCCGCAGCGCCCCGCTCCCGGCGGCGACCCGGACCCCGGCGGCGCGCAGCAGGCGCACGGGGGCGGTGCGCAGGCCGCGGCGCTCCAGGGCGGCGCAGTCGCCCTGCGGCAGGCAGGTGACCCGGACGCCGGCCGCGGCGAGCTGGTCGGCGGCGCGGGAGGCGGCGTCCAGCGGCAGCCGGGACAGGCCTCCGCAGGGGCCGATGGCCACCCCGGGCCGCAGCCCGCCGGCCATCGCCGCGAGCCGGGCGAGGCGGCCGGGGTCGTCCCCGTCCGTGTGCAGGTCCACGGGGCAGCCGTGCTCGGCGGCCAGCTCCAGGACCGCCTCGACGAAGCCCGTCGGGTCGGGGTCCAGGTCGGGGCAGCCGCCGATCACCGAGGCGCCCATCTTCACGGCGTCGCGCAGCATCGCCAGCCCGTCGGCCCCGGCCACCCCGGTCAGCAGGCGGGGTACGGCCACCGTGGTGAGGTCGGTGAGCCCGCGCAGGGAGCGGCGGGCCTGGAGGGCGGCCTCCATCGGCCCCAGCCCGTGCACGTCCCCGATCCGGATGTGGGAGCGCACGGCGGTGGCCCCGTGCCCGAGCTGGAGCAGCGCCGCCTCGGTGGCCCGGCGCTGCACCTCGTCGCGGGCGTAGGAGACGGGCCCCTCGCCGTCGGCGGTCAGGGCGGTGTCCCCGTGCGCGTGCGGCTCGGCCGGGGCGGGCAGGAGCAGGTAGCCGCGCAGGTCGACCCGGGCCAGGGCGGGGGCCGGGAGGCTGCCCGCGGTCCCGACGGCCTGGATGCGGCCGGCGCTGAGCCGGACGTCGACGGTGCGCCCGTCGGTGAGCCGGGCGCCGGTGAGCAGGAGCCCCGTGGCCTCGGGGGCGGGGCCGCCGGCGGGAGCGCGGCCCGGGGTGCGCCCCGGGCCCTCGGCCGGAGTGCGCCCCGGGCCTGCGGCCGGGCCCCGGGACGGGCCGCCGGAGGCCCGGGACGGACCCCCCGCCGACCCTTTGGGCGGGCCTCCCGCCGGACCCTTGGACGGGCCTGCGCCCGGGTTTCCGGCGGAGCCGCCGGAGGGGCCCCCGGCCGGGTTGCGGGGTGAGGGGGACGGCTGCTGCGGCTGGCTGTCGGACATCGCGCTCCTGCGGTGGCTCGGGCGGTTCCTGTGCCGTGGCCGCAGCCCGCGGCCCAAGATCACGCAGCGTGCTCAGAGCCTAGGGTGCGGGGCTCCCGGGTTCGCGGAAGAGCGCAATAGTCGTACCGGTGTGGTGCCCACGCGCCTCGGCGCCCCCGGACGCGCCCCCCGCGCCACATCCGGCCGACGAGCCGGTCGCAGCCCCGCCGGTCGCCCCCCGCCCGGGCGCTGCCCCCGCCGGAGCCGCGTGGTCTGCGGTGCGGATGTGACCCCCGCCACAAAAGGGCCCGTATGTGCCGGGAGAAGGCTCCGGGAGCGATCAAGAAAGGCGGCCGCGGGTCTTCCGAGCCCAGTCCCCCCAAAGGATTTGGGCGATCGGCGCGCAACCGTGTAATGTCTTCCTCGCTCGCCCCAATAGCTCAGTCGGTAGAGCGTCTCCATGGTAAGGAGAAGGTCTGCGGTTCGATTCCGCATTGGGGCTCTGGTGAGAGAGGTTCCCCGCCCTCGGGCGGGGAACGGATCTCATCAAAGCGGCGTAGCTCAGTCGGTAGAGCAAGCGGCTCATAATCGCTGTGTCACCGGTTCAAGTCCGGTCGCCGCTACCACACCCAGTAGCCGATTGCGGGGTCGGTCTCCCGATCGGCTACTCTTTTATGCGTTCATCCGTCCCATAGTCCGTCAAGGAGCACTCACGTGGCTGCCACCGACGTCCGCCCGAAGATCACGCTGGCCTGCGTGGAGTGCAAGGAGCGGAACTACATCACCAAGAAGAACCGGCGTAACAACCCGGACCGCATGGAGATGAAGAAGCACTGCCCGCGCTGCAACTCGCACACCGCGCACCGCGAGACCCGCTAATCACTGGCGAAGTCTCCGCATAGGCACCTTCACGAGGTCGTCCCCTTCTGGGGGGCGGCCTCGTGTCGTTTCCGCACCGGTTCCTTGATCCGGAGCCCCTTCCACAGGAGGTAGTGAGCCATGGCACTCGACCAGGCCTTCGTGGGGCGGACCTACCCGCCCACGCAGCCGTACGAGGTCGGCCGGGAGAAGATCCGCGAATTCGCGGTCGCGGTGGGTGACGAGAATCCCGTCTACACCGACCCCGAAGCCGCCAAGGCGTTCGGTCACCAGGACGTGATCGCCCCGCCGACTTTCGTGTTCGCCATCACCTTCGCCGCCGCGGGCCAGGTCGTCCAGGACCCGCAGCTGGGCCTGGACTACAGCCGCGTCGTGCACGGCGACCAGAAGTTCGCGTACGTGCGCCCCGTGCGCGCGGGTGACCGGCTCACCGTGACCTCGACCATCGAGGCCGTGAAGTCGCTCGCCGGGAACGACATCATCGACATCCGCGGCGAAGTCCACGACGAGTCCGGCG
Organism: Streptomyces katrae; assembly: GCF_002028425.1. Lineage (GTDB taxonomy): Bacteria > Actinomycetota > Actinomycetes > Streptomycetales > Streptomycetaceae > Streptomyces > Streptomyces katrae_A. Next base: position 4,606,777 of record NZ_CP020042.1, read on the forward strand.
AGCACGTGGTGACCGCGTGGACCAAGCTCGTGTCCCGCGCCCCCGAGGAGGCCTGAGATGACCGCGCAGATCCACTACGCCGACGTCGAGGTCGGCACCGAGCTCCCGGCGGCGTCCTTCCCCGTGACCCGCGCCACGCTCGTGCGCTACGCCGGCGCCTCGGGCGACTTCAACCCGATCCACTGGAACGAGAAGTTCGCCAAGGAGGTCGGGCTGCCGGACGTCATCGCGCACGGCATGTTCACCATGGCCGAGGCGATCCGCGTCGTGACCGACTGGGTCGGCGACCCGGGCGCGGTCGTGGAGTACGGCGTCCGCTTCACCAAGCCGGTCGTGGTCCCGAACGACGACCAGGGTGCGCTGATCGAGGTCACCGCCAAGGTCGCGCAGAAGCTGGACGACAACCGCGTACGGGTCGACCTGACGGCGATGAGCGCAGGGCAGAAGGTCCTGGGCATGTCCCGTGCGGTGGTCCGGCTGGCCTGACCGGCCACCTGACGACGGGCCGAGGCGCGGGGCCACCCCCCCGCGCCCCCGTGCCCTCTCCGCCTCCCCCTCCGGCTCCTCCTCCGCCCTCGCACACAGCCCCTTGACTTAGTTAGTGATTGAGTACTAACTTTCCATGCATGGCAAGGATGAGTGCGGACGAGCGGCGCGAGAGCGTCATCCGCGCCGCGATCCAGGAGTTCGCGCGCGGCGGCTACCACGGGACCTCCACGGAGGCGATCGCCAAGCGCGTCGGGGTGTCGCAGCCCTATCTCTTCCGCCTCTTCCCGGGCAAGAAGGCCATTTTCCTGGCCGCCGCCGGGCGGTGCCTGGAGAGCACCCGCAAGGTCTTCGCCGAGGCCGCCGACGGGCTGCACGGCGAGGAGGCCCGCGCCGCCATGGGCGAGGCCTACGTCCGGCTGATCGCCGAGGACCCGGCGATGCTCCAGATGCAGCTCCAGATGTACGTCACCGTGGCCGCCGCCGAGGCCGCCGGCGACCACGAGCTCGGCGAGCTCGTACGGGCCGGCTGGCTGGAGCTGTGGGACACCGTCGGCATCCCGCTCGGCGACGTCCACCAGACCACCGCCTTCATGGCGCAGGGGATGCTCATCAACACCCTGTCCGCCATGGGGTTCCCCTCCGGCCACCGGATCTGGGACGGCTTCCCGGGCGACGTCGCCAAGGCGGCCGGATCGGTGCGCGCCCCGAGGGGCGGTCGCACGGCGTGAGATGCGGGGCCGAACGCGGCCTCGCATCCGTCTGGCCTCGAAAGTTAGTCAGCAATAACTAACAAACCATCCAGGGGGAAACATGACCCAGCAGAAACTCGGGCCGTCCGCGGTCTGGGCCCTCGTCCTCACCGGCGCCGCCGGCTTCATGGCAGCCCTCGACAACCTCGTCGTCACCACCGCCCTCCCCGCCATCCGCGCCGACCTCGGCGGGAAGCTGGAGGACCTGGAATGGACGGTGAACGCCTACACGCTCACCTTCGCCGTCCTGCTGATGTTCGGCTCCGCCCTCGGCGACCGCTTCGGCCGCCGCCGGCTCTTCACCACCGGCCTCGCCCTCTTCACCGTCGCCTCCGCGGCCGCCGCCCTCTCTCCCGGCATAGGCCAGCTCATCGCCGCCCGCGCCGTCCAGGGCGCCGGTGCGGCGGTCATGATGCCGCTCAGCCTCACCCTCCTCACCGCCGCCGTCCCGGCCGCCCGCCGCGGCCTGGCCCTCGGGATCTACGGAGCCGTCACCGGCCTGGCCGTCGCCAGCGGACCCCTCATCGGCGGCAGCCTCACCGAGCACGTCTCCTGGCAGTGGATCTTCTGGCTGAACGTGCCCATCGGCCTCGCCCTGATCCCCCTCGCCCGCCTGCGCCTCGCCGAGTCCACCGTCCCGGACGCCCGCCTCGACCTCCCCGGCACCCTCCTCATCAGCGGCGGCCTCTTCGGCATCGTCTACGGCCTGGTCAACGCCAACGCCCACGGCTGGACCAGCGCCCCCGTCCTCACCGCGCTCATCGCCGGCAGCGCCCTCGTCGGCGGCTTCGTCCGCCACGGCTTCCGCAACTCCGACCCCGTCCTGCCCATGCGGCTCTTCCGCGACCGCGGCTTCCTCGGGATCAACCTCGCCAGCCTGCTGATGTACCTCGGCATGTTCGGGTCGATCTTCCTGCTCAGCCAGTTCCTCCAGGGCGTCGCCGGCTACTCGCCCACCGGGGCGGGCCTGCGCATGCTCCCCTGGACCGGCATGGGCATCGTCGTCGCCCCGCTCGCCGGGATCCTCTCCGACCGGATCGGCGGCCGCCCCGTCGTCGCCGCCGGCCTGACCCTCCAGGCCCTGGGCCTCGGCTGGTTCGCCCTCGTCCTGAGCCCCGGCGTCTCCTACGCCGCCCAGCTCCCGGCCCTCGTCCTCAGCGGGATCGGCATGTCCCTGTACTTCGCACCGGCCAACCACGTGCTCATGTCCACCGTGGCCGCCGCCGACCAGGGCAAGGCCTCCGGCACCAACAACGCCCTCCGCGAGGTCGGCGGCGCCCTCGGTGTGGCCGTCCTGGCCTCCGTCTTCTCCGCCCACGGCGGCTACCGGACCCCGCAGACCTTCACCGACGGCACCGTCCCCGCCTTGTGGATCGGCGCCGCAGCCGTCGCCCTCGCCGCTGTCCTCGCCCTGCTCCTGCCCCGCGGGACCAAGCGGCCGTCCCCGGCCCCGGCCGCCGCCACCCCGTCCGCCCGCACGCCCGAGGTGACCGCCGCCAGCTGAATCCCAGCCCGCAATGTACTACCCAAACTCCCGCACGGCCCATTACGATGCGTACGACTCAAGAGGCGCTGGCGCCCCTTACTCCCTGCGCGGCCCGATCTGGATCCGAACAAACCGAAGGAGCCCAGCCATGCCCGACATCCCCTGGATCGCCCCCACCGCCCCCGCCCCCGACGCCGAGGTCTACGTCATGGCCTCCCGCTTCGAAACCGCCACCCTCGCGGGCGCCTTCAAGTTCTTCCTCAAGGCACCCGGCATCATCGGCCAGATCCGCAAGGCCCCCGGCGCCCACGGCGCCGCCCTCCGCGCCCGCGTCTTCAGCCGGACCTTCCTCACCCTCTCCGCCTGGGAGGACCGCGACGCCCTCTACCGCTTCGCCCGCAGCGAGCCCCACCGCTCCAGCTCCCGCGCCGCCAGCGCGTACATGAAGGAGTCCGCCTTCACCTACTGGACCGCTCCCGCCCGCGAACTCCCCCTCACCTGGGCCGAGGCCGAGCGGCGTCTGGCCGAGCAGAAGCCGGGCCACTGAGTGCCCCGCCGGGATGCGAGGGGGACGGACCGTACTCTTGTCCACGTGCAGGAACTCCACGACGCCCCCCTCGCCCCGCTGACCACCTTCCGCCTCGGCGGCCCCGCGGCCCGGCTGGTCACCGCGACCACCGACGCCGAGGTGGTCGAAACCGTCCGCGCCGCGGACGCGAGCGGCACCCCGCTGCTGGTCATCGGCGGCGGCAGCAACCTCGTCATCGGCGACGAGGGCTTCGACGGCACCGCCCTGCGCATCGCCACCACCGGCTTCACCCTCGACGGCACCACCCTGGAACTCGCCGCCGGCGAGAACTGGAGCGACGCCGTCGCCCGCACCGTCGAAGCCGGCCTCGCGGGCATCGAATGCCTCGCCGGGATCCCCGGCTCCGCCGGCGCCACCCCGATCCAGAACGTCGGGGCGTACGGCCAGGAGGTCTGCGACACCATCACCGAGGTCGTCGCCTACGACCGCACCACCGGCGAGACCGTCACCCTGACCGCCGCCGAATGCGCCTTCCGCTACCGCCACAGCCTCTTCAAGGACCAGCCCGACCGCTACGTCGTGCTGCGCGTGCGCTTCGCCCTCGAGGACGCCGGCGGCCTCTCCGCCCCCGTCAAGTACCCCGAGACGGCCCGCGCCCTCGGCGTCGAGGCCGGCGACCGCGTCCCGGCCGCCGTCGCCCGCGAGACCGTCCTGCGCCTGCGCGCCGGCAAGGGCATGGTCCTCGACCCCGCCGACCACGACACCTGGTCCGCCGGCTCCTTCTTCCACAACCCGATCCTCACCGACGAGGCCTACGCCGCCTTCCTCGCCCGCGTCCAGGACCGCCTCGGCCCCGACACCGCCCCGCCCGCCTACCCGGCCGGCGAGGGCCGTACCAAGACCAGCGCGGCCTGGCTGATCGACAAGGCCGGCTTCACCAAGGGCTACGGCACCGGCCCCGCCCGCATCTCCACCAAGCACACCCTCGCCCTCACCAACCGGGGCCAGGCCACCACCGAGGACCTGCTGGCCCTGGCCCGCGAGGTCGTCGCCGGGGTCCACGCGGCCTTCGGCGTCACCCTCGTCAACGAGCCGGTGACGGTCGGCGTCCGCCTCTGAGATGAACTGCCCCCTGCACGGGGCCGGAACGGACCCCACGCGCCTCGTGGGACGCCAGATCAGCCGGGTCGTCGCCTCCTGGCACATCTGCGAGGGCGAGCGCTCCGAGGCCCCGCTCGACGTATGGCTGATCGACAGCGCCGGCGAGTCCACCCGCATCACCACCGGGTCCGACTGGTGCCTCATCGTCGAGTCCGCCGCGCCCCACGAGCCGTACGACCTGGGGGAGTGGGGCCGCATCGAGGTCGGCGAGGACCTCGGCGAGCACCCGTTCCTGCGCCACGTCGGCCAGACCGTCGAATCGGTCGCCGAGTTCGCCCTGCCCGAGCAGGGCCGCACCCACCTGGAGATCGGCTTCCCCGACGGCCGCCGGGTACGGGCCGACTGTCACGAGGGCGACCTGCGGCTCACCCGCTGAGCCAGTGCTCGATCCCGTCCAGCAGCTTCGCCTTGACCTCCTCCGGCGCCGCCGAACCCCGCACCGACTGGCGGGCCAGCTCGGCGAGCTCCTCGTCCGTGAAGGCGTGGTGGCGGCGCGCGATCTCGTACTGGGCCGCCAGCCGCGAACCGAAGAGCAGCGGGTCGTCCGCGCCCAGGGCCATCGGCACCCCGGCCTCGAAGAGGGTGCGCAGCGGGACGTCCTCGGGCCGCTCGTAGACGCCGAGCGCGACATTGGACGCCGGGCAGACCTCGCAGGTGATCTGCCGGTCCGCGAGCCGCTTCAGCAGCCGCGGGTCCTCGGCGGCCCGGACACCGTGCCCGATGCGGGAGGCGTGCAGGTCGTCGAGGCAGTCGCGGACCGAGGCCGGTCCGGTCAGCTCACCGCCGTGCGGGGCCGCCAGCAGACCGCCCTCGCGGGCGATGGCGAAGGCCCGGTCGAAGTCGCGGGCCATGCCGCGGCGCTCGTCGTTGGAGAGGCCGAAGCCGACGATCCCCCGGTCGGCGTACCGGACGGCCAGCCGGGCCAGGGTGCGGGCGTCCAGGGGGTGCTTCATCCGGTTGGCGGCGATCAGCACCCGCATGCCCAGCCCCGTCTCCCGGGAGGCGGCGTCGACGGCGTCGAGGATGATCTCCACGGCCGGGATCATGCCGCCGAGCAGCGGGGCGTAGGAGGTGGGGTCCACCTGGATCTCCAGCCAGCCGCTGCCGTCCCGGACGTCCTCCTCGGCGGCCTCGCGGACCAGCCGCCGGATGTCCTCGGGCTCCCGCAGGCAGGAGCGGGCGGCGTCGTAGAGCCGCTGGAAGCGGAACCAGCCGCGTTCGTCGGTGGCCCGCAGCTTGGGCGGCTCGCCGGCGGTCAGTGCGTCCGGCAGCCGGACGCCGTACTTGTCGGCCAGCTCCAGCAGGGTCGACGGGCGCATCGAGCCGGTGAAGTGCAGGTGCAGGTGGGCCTTCGGCAGAAGCGTGAGATCGCGTACGTGCTCCATCTGGTGATCCTGCCGCATCGGTCATCCGATTGGCAGGGGATTACCTGAACGGGACATTGCCCGAACATGAATCTGACGCCCGGCGGGGCCCCGGCGACCCCGGGCGGCCCCCGGCGGGGGCCGGAAACGCCGGAGCGGCGCCGCCCCCGGTGGGACGGCGCCGCTCCGCGGGGTGCCTCAGGCCTTGGCCTCGGCCAGGAGGTTCTGGATCCGGGTCACGCCCTCGACCAGGTCCTCGTCGCCCAGGGCGTACGAAAGGCGCAGGTAGCCGGGGGTGCCGAAGGCCTCACCGGGGACGACGGCGACCTCGGCCTCGTCCAGGATCAGCGCGGCGAGCTCGACCGAGGTCTGCGGGCGCTTGCCGCGGATCTCCTTGCCGAGCAGCTCCTTGACCGACGGGTACGCGTAGAACGCGCCCTCGGGGGTCGGGCAGAAGACGCCGTCGATCTCGTTCAGCATCTTGACCATCGTCTGGCGGCGGCGGTCGAAGGCCTTGCGCATCTCCGCGACGGCCTCCAGGTCGCCCGATACGGCGGCCAGCGCGGCGACCTGCGCCACGTTGGAGACGTTGGAGGTGGCGTGCGACTGCAGGTTGGTCGCGGCCTTGATGACGTCCTGCGGGGCGATGACCCAGCCCACGCGCCAGCCCGTCATCGCGTACGTCTTGGCGACGCCGTTGACGACGATGCACTTGTCGCGCAGGGCCGGGACCAGCACGGGCAGCGAGGTGAACTTCGCGTCGCCGTAGACCAGGTGCTCGTAGATCTCGTCGGTCAGCACCCACAGGCCGTGCCCGGCGGCCCACTCGCCGATCGCGCGGGCGTCGTCCTCGCTGTACACGGCACCCGTCGGGTTGGACGGGGAGACGAACAGGACGACCTTGGTGCGCTCGGTGCGCGCCGCCTCCAGCTGCTCGACGGAGACCCGGTACCCGGTGGTCTCGTCGGCGACGACCTCGACCGGGACGCCGCCGGCGAGGCGGATCGACTCCGGGTAGGTGGTCCAGTACGGGGCCGGGACGATGACCTCGTCGCCCGGGTCGAGGATCGCCGCGAAGGCCTCGTAGATGGCCTGCTTGCCGCCGTTGGTCACCAGGACCTGCGACGCGTCCACCTCGTAGCCGGAGTCGCGCAGCGTCTTGGCGGCGATGGCCTTCTTGAGCTCGGGCAGACCGCCGGCCGGCGTGTAGCGGTGGAACTTCGGGTCGCGGCAGGCCGCGACCGCCGCCTCGACGATGTAGTCCGGAGTCGGGAAGTCGGGCTCGCCCGCGCCGAAGCCGATCACCGGGCGCCCGGCGGCCTTGAGGGCCTTGGCCTTGGCGTCGACGGCGAGGGTCGCGGACTCGGAAATGGCGCCGATACGGGCGGACACCCGGCGCTCGGAGGAAGGCGTTGCAGAGGTCATGCGGCCAATCGTCCCAGACGCTCCGGAAGCCCCGCACACCGTTTCAGTCACCGGACGGAGCAGGTCCGGATGTTCTCTGTTCGACGTCGGGCCCAGGACCACGTATGCTCTGCTGTCGTTGGTCCTCACCAAACGCCCCGGGGCGTGAGCACTCCGTGCACTCGTCCGGATGCGGTAGGTTGGGGAGCGCAAAGGGTCGTAGCTCAATTGGTAGAGCACTGGTCTCCAAAACCAGCGGTTGGGGGTTCGAGTCCCTCCGGCCCTGCTCCACACTCCTTCTCGGATGTGTGCGCAGGTACGTATTTCGATGCAACGCCGTGCGGCGCAACCGGGCGCGGCTACGGCCACGACCCGGATTCAGGTGAGAGACGTGACGGACGCCCTGGGCTCCATCGACATGCCTGACGCCGACAGCGACACCCGCGAGAAGAAGGCCCGCAAGGGCGGCAAGCGCGGGAAGAAGGGCCCCCTGGGCCGCCTCGCGCTTTTCTACCGCCAGATCGTCGCGGAACTCCGCAAGGTCGTCTGGCCCACGCGAAACCAGCTCACGACGTACACCAGCGTGGTGATTGTCTTCGTCGTCATCATGATCGGTCTGGTGACCGTGATTGACTATGGGTTCCAGCAAGCCATCAAGTTCGTCTTCGGCTGATCCCCGCGGAGGGCGGCGCCTTGATGGGTGCCGCCCCTTTTCGCATGTTCCACCACCTTTTGTATCCAGGAAGAAGCAGCCACCGTGTCTGACCCGAACCTGAACGCGAGCCACGACTCCGTCGAGTCCGTCGAGGACGAGCTCGACATCGTCGAGGCGGCAGACGCTGTGGACCCCGACGAGGCCGAGCTCGCCGACGCCGAGGCCGGCATCGCCGCCGAGGAGGCCGCGCTGCACGTCGAGGACGCTGACGACGAGGCCGAGGCCGACGAGGACTCCGAGGACGAGGGCGTCGAGGACTCCGAGGACGAGGGCGACGTCGAGGACGCCGCTCCGGCCGAGGACGCGGAGGAGGCCGAGGAGGCCGCTCCCGCCGAGCCCGTCGACCCGATCCAGGCCCTGCGCGACGAGCTGCGCCTGCTCCCCGGCGAGTGGTACGTGATCCACACCTACGCGGGCTACGAGAAGCGCGTGAAGGCGAACCTGGAGCAGCGTGCCGTCTCGCTGAACGTCGAGGAGTTCATCTACCAGGCCGAGGTGCCCGAGGAAGAGATCGTCCAGATCAAGAACGGCGAGCGCAAGAACGTCCGGCAGAACAAGCTGCCCGGCTACGTTCTCGTCCGCATGGACCTGACGAACGAGTCCTGGGGCGTCGTCCGCAACACCCCCGGCGTCACCGGCTTCGTCGGCAACGCGTACGACCCGTACCCGCTGACCCTGGACGAGATCGTCAAGATGCTCGCCCCGGAGGCGCAGGAGAAGGCCGCCAAGCAGGCCGCCGAGGAAGCCGGTCTCCCGGCCCCCGCCGTCAAGCGCACCATCGAGGTCCTGGACTTCGAGGTCGGCGACTCGGTCACCGTCACCGACGGCCCGTTCGCGACGCTCCAGGCGACGATCAACGAGATCAACCCGGACTCGAAGAAGGTCAAGGGCCTCGTCGAGATCTTCGGCCGCGAGACCCCGGTCGAGCTGAGCTTCGACCAGATTCAGAAGAACTGATCCAGATCTTCTGAGCGACGCTTCCGAAGCAGGTCAGACCAGCCCGAAAAGGCGGTCTGACCTGCTCGGTTTTTAGCCCCGCACCGATACCCGTTATCGTGGTGCGGTATGCCTCCATCCGGATGACCGGAAGGCGGCTGGAAAACTCTCACTAGGACCCGGAGAGAGCAATGCCTCCCAAGAAGAAGAAGGTCACGGGGCTTATCAAGCTCCAGATCAAGGCCGGTGCGGCCAACCCGGCTCCGCCGGTCGGCCCCGCGCTCGGTCAGCACGGCGTCAACATCATGGAGTTCTGCAAGGCCTACAACGCCGCGACCGAGTCGCAGCGTGGCATGGTCGTGCCGGTGGAGATCACGGTCTACGAGGACCGTTCCTTCACCTTCATCACCAAGACCCCGCCGGCCGCGCGCCTCATCCTGAAGCACGCGGGCATCGAGAAGGGCTCCGGCGAGCCGCACAAGACCAAGGTCGCGAAGCTCACGCGTGACCAGGTCCGCGAGATCGCCACGATCAAGATGCCCGACCTCAACGCGAACGACCTGGACGCCGCCGAGAAGATCATCGCCGGCACCGCCCGTTCCATGGGTGTCACGATCGAGGGCTGATCAGCCCCTCGCAGTTCCCCAGTGGTAGGGCCAAGCGCTGGTCCGTACCACGACTCCATGCCTGAAGCACTTACACAGGAGCAGAAGTGAAGCGCAGCAAGACTCTCCGCGCTGCGGACGCCAAGGTCGACCGGGAGAAGCTCTACGCTCCCCTCGAGGCCGTCCGTCTCGCCAAGGAGACCAGCACCACCAAGTTCGACGCCACCGTCGAGGTTGCCTTCCGCCTGGGTGTCGACCCGCGCAAGGCCGACCAGATGGTCCGCGGCACCGTGAACCTCCCGCACGGCACCGGTAAGACCGCCCGGGTCCTGGTCTTCGCGACCGGTGACCGTGCTGCGGCCGCGGAAGCCGCCGGCGCCGACATCGTCGGCGACGACGAGCTGATCAACGAGATCGCCAAGGGCAACCGCCTCAACGAGTTCGACGCCGTCGTGGCGACCCCGGACCTCATGGGCAAGGTCGGCCGCCTCGGCCGCGTGCTCGGTCCGCGTGGTCTCATGCCGAACCCGAAGACCGGCACCGTCACCATGGACGTCGCCAAGGCTGTCACCGACATCAAGGGTGGCAAGATCGAGTTCCGCGTCGACAAGCACTCGAACCTGCACTTCATCATCGGCAAGGTCTCCTTCTCCGATGAGCAGCTGGTCGAGAACTACGCGGCGGCGCTGGACGAGATCGTCCGTCTGAAGCCGTCCGCCGCCAAGGGCCGCTACATCAAGAAGGCCGCCCTGAGCACCACGATGGGCCCCGGCATCCAGCTGGACTCCAACCGCACCCGGAACCTCCTCGTCGAGGAAGACCCGGCCGCGGTCTGAGCCTGACGGCTCTCGCCTTTCTGGCTGAACCGGCCCCCCGCCTCCCTCACGGGAAGCGGGGGGCCGGTTTCGTTTGCCCCGGGGCGCCCGAAATCCCATGCGACTTTCCCGTCCCTTTACCGTAGGGTCGGACGGTTGATCGATTCGCACCAGGGGTGGGGACTCCATGCTCGTGTACCGCAAGAAGACCGCCATGGCCGCACTGGCCGCCGTACTGCTCGTGGGCGGGGCCACGACCGCCTGCGAGGGCGGCAAGAAGGACGACGGGGGCAAGGCCGCGGCCGCGACCCCCTCCGCCGCCGCGCCGGCGGCCGGCAAGCCGGCCCAGGGAGCCGCGGACGCCGCACCGGCCGCGTACCTGGAGAAGGTGAAGAAGAAGTCCGAGGAGATCACCTCGCTGCGCTACACCATGACCGGCACCGCGCAGGGCAAGCCGGTCAACGCGGACGTCTCTCTGCGCATCAAGCCGTCCGTGGCCATGGCCATGAAGATGACCGCGCCGGGCGAGGACGGTGCGGTGGAGATCCGTCTCGTCGACGGGGTCATGTACATGGGCTCCGAGGGTGCCTGGCTGAAGATCGACGTGAAGAGCGCGAACCCGGAGGCCGCCAAGCAGCTGGACGGCCTCGGCGCCGGGTCGGGCAACGCCGCCGAGAACCCGGGCGACCGCGCCGGTGACCTGCTGGGCGCCAAGGACCTCAAGACCGTCGGCGAGGAGACCATCGACGGCGTGAAGACCCGGCACGTCTCCGGCACGGTCACCATCGAGCAGATGCGGGCCTCCCTCGCCACCCTCACTCCCGAGGCCAAGGAACGCCAGGAGAAGTCCATCCAGAAGCTGGAGGGCGAGGGCATCAAGAGCATGAACATGGACATGTGGATCGACGAGAGCGACCACACCAAGCAGGTCCGCACCCGCGCCGAGGCGGCCAAGGGTCCGATGGACATGACGATGAAGTTCCTGGACTACAACAAGCCGGTCGACATCGCCGCCCCGCCGGCCGACCAGGTCATGGACCTCGGCGCCAAGGGCTCCGGCCAGGGCTGAGTCCCGCCCTCCGGACCGGTCGGGGGGCCGGTCCGGAGGACGATTTGCTCCGGCTCGCATCCTTCGCGTACTCTTCCACAGAAGCCAAAGACCGCTGGTCGTTGCTGTGCCCGACAAGGGTGCGGTGGCCGAAGGATCCGCTACTGCGGACGACCCGCGCAGGTGACTGTGGAATCGTTCCTGGACATTTTTCCGGTTGAGCTACGCCCTGGCGCCTGCGCCGGGGCGTTTTGTATGTCAGCCCCTTCTGAGCGGTCCTCATCACCCGGAAGGAGGCCGACGCTCTATGGCAAGGCCCGACAAGGCTGCCGACGTAGCCGAGCTTGAGGACAAGTTCCGCAGCTCCAGCGCCGTCGTGCTGACCGAGTACCGGGGTCTCACCGTGAAGCAGCTCAAGACGCTGCGTCGTTCGCTCGGTGAGAACGCCCAGTACGCCGTGGTGAAGAACACGCTGACCAAGATTGCGGCTAACAACGCCGGGATCACCTCGCTCGACGACCAGTTCACTGGTCCGACGGGTGCCGCCTTCATCACCGGTGACCCGGTGGAGTCGGCCAAGGGTCTTCGTGACTTCGCCAAGGAGAACCCGAACCTGATCATCAAGGGCGGTGTCCTTGATGGCAAGGCGCTGTCCGCCGATGACATCAAGAAGCTTGCGGACCTCGAGTCCCGCGAGGTTCTGCTCAGCAAGCTGGCCGGCGCGTTCAAGGGCAAGCAGTCCCAGGCTGCCTCGCTCTTCCAGGCGCTGCCGTCGAAGTTCGTCCGCACTGCGGAAGCCCTTCGCGTCAAGCTCGCCGAGCAGGGCGGTGCCGAGTAATTCGGCTCGCGCACTGATCTACGCCGCCTAGTGCGTGGGTCGTAGCGGGCCGTTACGCCCGCCTCTCTATACATCCGGCACCTGCCGAATTAGTGGAAGGATCGCCCATCATGGCGAAGCTCTCTCAGGAAGACCTCCTCGCCCAGTTCGAGGAGATGACCCTCATCGAGCTCTCCGAGTTCGTGAAGGCCTTCGAGGAGAAGTTCGACGTCACCGCCGCCGCGGCCGTCGCCGTCGCCGCCCCGGGTGCCCCGGGCGCCGGTGCCGTGGCCGAGGTCGAGGAGAAGGACGAGTTCGACGTCATCCTCACCGCCGCCGGTGACAAGAAGATCCAGGTCATCAAGGTCGTGCGCGAGCTGACCTCCCTGGGTCTGAAGGAGGCCAAGGACCTCGTCGACGGCACCCCGAAGCCGGTCCTCGAGAAGGCCAACAAGGAAGCCGCTGACAAGGCCGCTGAGGCCCTCAAGGCCGCTGGCGCCTCGGTCGAGGTCAAGTAACACCTCTGAGGCCGCCTGACGGCCTCAACCAAGGGCGATCACCCGTAAGGGTGGTCGCCCTTTGGCGTATTCGCAGTGCCTGACTTGCCCTGGTCTCGTTGGGGAGTAGGGTGATCTTCGTTGCCCCGACGCAGGGTCCGGAGATGATCCGCTCGGAGCACGGGGCCTTGACGAACGGCCAGCGGCGCGCAATTCTCAGACCCGTCGCGAGGTCCCCCGGCTCGATCCGGGATCCGAGGCATGGATCGACTACGAAGAGGGCAGTACTGATACGCGCTCTGTGTACGGGCGCTGCGGCATCGGCTGCGGTGTTGGCTGGACGCGGTGTTGGTTGAGGACGTGGGGAAGGGCCTGTTGCCGGTTTCCGGAAACCTGGTCTGGACATCAGTGAGCCAAGTGGCTACACTGACCCTTTGCGCTGCCTGTTAGCTGCCCCCTGCCCGTCGCCAGGGGCATGCCCACGCTCGAGCACACCGGATTGATACGCCCTGACCTGGTCTTTTAGTCCAGCTGGGGAGGCTCTGTCTTCTGTGTCGGCTGGGACCGGTACGCGCGTAGTGAGTCCGAGCCCTCGGAAGGACCCCCTCTTGGCCGCCTCGCGCAACGCCTCGACCAATACGAACACCGGTGCCAGCACCGCCCCGCTGCGCATCTCCTTTGCAAAGATCAAGGAGCCCCTCGAGGTTCCGAACCTCCTGGCGCTGCAGACCGAGAGCTTTGACTGGCTGCTCGGCAACGCCGCCTGGAAGTCTCGCGTCGAGTCGGCGCTTGAGAGTGGACAGGACGTCCCCACCAAGTCCGGTCTGGAAGAGATCTTCGAGGAGATCTCGCCGATCGAGGACTTCTCCGGGTCGATGTCGCTGACGTTCCGCGACCACCGGTTCGAGCCGGCGAAGAACTCCGTCGACGAGTGCAAGGAGCGCGACTTCACGTACGCGGCGCCGCTCTTCGTCACGGCCGAGTTCACGAACAACGAGACCGGTGAGATCAAGTCTCAGACGGTCTTCATGGGCGACTTCCCGCTCATGACCAACAAGGGCACCTTCGTCATCAACGGCACCGAGCGCGTCGTCGTGTCGCAGCTCGTCCGTTCCCCGGGTGTCTACTTCGACTCCTCCATCGACAAGACGTCCGACAAGGACATCTTCTCCGCCAAGATCATCCCCTCCCGGGGTGCCTGGCTGGAGATGGAGGTCGACAAGCGCGACATGGTCGGCGTCCGCATCGACCGCAAGCGCAAGCAGTCCGTCACCGTCCTCCTCAAGGCCCTCGGCTGGACCACCGAGCAGATCCTCGAGGAGTTCGGCGAGTACGAGTCCATGCGCGCCACCCTGGAGAAGGACCACACCCAGGGCCAGGACGACGCGCTGCTCGACATCTACCGCAAGCTGCGTCCGGGCGAGCCGCCGACCCGCGAGGCCGCTCAGACGCTGCTCGAGAACCTCTACTTCAACCCGAAGCGCTACGACCTCGCGAAGGTCGGCCGCTACAAGGTGAACAAGAAGCTCGGCGCCGACGAGCCGCTCGACGCCGGTGTGCTCACCACCGACGACATCATCGCCACGATCAAGTACCTCGTGAAGCTCCACGCGGGCGAGACCGAGACCGTCGGCGAGTCGGGCCGGGAGATCGTCGTCGAGACCGACGACATCGACCACTTCGGCAACCGTCGTATCCGCAACGTCGGCGAGCTCATCCAGAACCAGGTCCGTACGGGTCTCGCCCGTATGGAGCGCGTCGTGCGCGAGCGCATGACCACCCAGGACGTCGAGGCGATCACGCCGCAGACCCTGATCAACATCCGGCCGGTCGTCGCCTCCATCAAGGAGTTCTTCGGCACCAGCCAGCTGTCGCAGTTCATGGACCAGAACAACCCGCTGTCGGGCCTGACGCACAAGCGTCGTCTCAACGCCCTCGGCCCGGGTGGTCTGTCCCGTGAGCGGGCCGGCTTCGAGGTCCGTGACGTGCACCCGTCGCACTACGGCCGCATGTGCCCGATCGAGACGCCCGAAGGCCCGAACATCGGTCTGATCGGCTCGCTGGCCTCCTACGGCCGCATCAACCCGTTCGGCTTCATCGAGACCCCGTACCGCAAGGTCGTCGAGGGTGTCGTCACCGACGAGGTCGACTACGTCACCGCCGACGAGGAAGACCGCTTCGTCATCGCCCAGGCGAACGCCCGCCTGGACGACGACCTGCGCTTCACCGAGAACCGCGTCCTGGTCCGCAAGCGTGGCGGCGAGGTCGACTACGTCGAGCCGTCCGACGTGGACTACATGGACGTCTCGCCGCGCCAGATGGTGTCCGTCGCGACCGCGATGATCCCCTTCCTCGAGCACGACGACGCCAACCGTGCCCTCATGGGCGCGAACATGATGCGCCAGGCCGTTCCGCTCATCAAGGCGGAGGCCCCGCTCGTCGGCACCGGCATGGAGTACCGCTGTGCGGTCGACGCCGGCGACTCGATCAAGGCGGAGAAGGACGGTGTCGTCCAGGAGGTCTCGGCCGACTACATCACCGTCGCCAACGACGACGGCACGTACACCACGTACCGCGTCGCCAAGTTCTCCCGCTCGAACCAGGGCACCTCGGTCAACCAGAAGGTCATCGTCAACGAGGGCGACCGGATCGTCGAGGCCCAGGTCCTCGCCGACGGCCCGGCCACCGAAGAGGGCGAGATGGCCCTCGGCAAGAACCTGCTCGTCGCGTTCATGCCGTGGGAAGGCCACA
This sequence comes from Streptomyces katrae, assembly GCF_002028425.1. Classification (GTDB taxonomy): domain Bacteria; phylum Actinomycetota; class Actinomycetes; order Streptomycetales; family Streptomycetaceae; genus Streptomyces; species Streptomyces katrae_A. The sequence goes on from NZ_CP020042.1 coordinate 4,622,143, forward strand.
ACTACGAGGACGCGATCATCCTGTCGCAGCGCCTCGTGCAGGACGACGTCCTCTCCTCGATCCACATCGAGGAGCACGAGGTCGACGCCCGTGACACCAAGCTGGGCCCCGAGGAGATCACCCGGGACATCCCGAACGTATCCGAGGAGGTCCTCGCCGACCTCGACGAGCGCGGCATCATCCGCATCGGTGCGGACGTCGTCGCCGGCGACATCCTCGTCGGCAAGGTCACGCCCAAGGGTGAGACCGAGCTGACCCCCGAGGAGCGCCTGCTCCGCGCGATCTTCGGTGAGAAGGCCCGCGAGGTGCGTGACACCTCGCTCAAGGTGCCTCACGGTGAGATCGGCAAGGTCATCGGTGTCCGCGTCTTCGACCGCGAGGAGGGCGACGAGCTTCCTCCGGGCGTGAACCAGCTGGTCCGCGTCTACGTGGCCCAGAAGCGCAAGATCACCGACGGTGACAAGCTCGCCGGCCGCCACGGCAACAAGGGTGTTATCTCGAAGATCCTTCCGATCGAGGACATGCCGTTCCTCGAGGACGGAACTCCGGTCGACATCATCCTGAACCCGCTGGGTGTCCCGTCCCGAATGAACCCGGGACAGGTCCTGGAGATCCACCTCGGCTGGCTCGCCAGCCGCGGCTGGGACGTCTCCGGCCTCGCGGACGAGTGGGCGCAGCGCCTCCAGGCGATCGGCGCCGACCAGGTCGCGCCCGGCACCAACGTCGCCACCCCCGTCTTCGACGGTGCGCGCGAGGACGAGCTGGCCGGCCTGCTCCAGCACACCATCCCGAACCGCGACGGCGAGCGCATGGTGCTCCCGACCGGTAAGGCGCGCCTGTTCGACGGCCGCTCCGGCGAGCCGTTCCCGGACCCGATCTCGGTCGGGTACATGTACATCCTCAAGCTGCACCACCTGGTCGACGACAAGCTCCACGCCCGTTCGACCGGTCCGTACTCGATGATCACGCAGCAGCCGCTGGGTGGTAAGGCGCAGTTCGGTGGTCAGCGCTTCGGTGAGATGGAGGTGTGGGCGCTTGAGGCTTACGGCGCCGCTTACGCGCTCCAGGAACTCCTGACGATCAAGTCCGACGACGTGACCGGCCGCGTGAAGGTCTACGAGGCCATCGTCAAGGGCGAGAACATCCCCGAGCCGGGCATTCCCGAGTCCTTCAAGGTGCTCATCAAGGAAATGCAGTCGCTCTGCCTCAACGTGGAGGTGCTGTCCTCGGACGGCATGTCCATCGAGATGCGCGACACCGACGAGGACGTCTTCCGCGCGGCGGAGGAGCTCGGTATCGACCTGTCCCGGCGCGAGCCGAGCAGCGTCGAAGAGGTCTGACGGGCCTGGCCGGGGGATCCCACGAAGATCCCCCGGCCGTCCCCGGGACCGTTCAGACCATGATTGAGACTCGACCCCGAAAGAGGGATTGACGCACAGTGCTCGACGTCAACTTCTTCGACGAGCTGCGGATCGGCCTTGCCACCGCGGACGACATCCGAACCTGGTCGCACGGCGAGGTCAAGAAGCCGGAGACCATCAACTACCGCACCCTCAAGCCCGAGAAGGACGGACTCTTCTGCGAGAAGATCTTCGGCCCCACCCGGGACTGGGAGTGCTACTGCGGCAAGTACAAGCGTGTCCGCTTCAAGGGCATCATCTGTGAGCGCTGTGGCGTCGAGGTCACGCGCGCCAAGGTGCGCCGTGAGCGCATGGGCCACATCGAGCTTGCCGCTCCCGTCACCCACATCTGGTACTTCAAGGGCGTCCCGTCGCGCCTGGGCTACCTGCTGGACCTCGCGCCGAAGGACCTCGAGAAGGTCATCTACTTCGCCGCGTACATGATCACGTTCGTCGACGACGAGCGCCGTCAGCGCGACCTGCCGTCGCTGGAGGCCCACGTCTCCGTCGAGCGCCAGCAGATCGAGAACCGCCGCGACGCCGACCTCGAAGGCCGTGCCAAGAAGCTCGAGAGCGACCTGGCCGAGCTTGAGGCCGAGGGCGCCAAGGCCGACGTGCGCCGCAAGGTGCGCGAGGGTGCCGAGCGCGAGATGAAGCAGCTCCGCGACCGCGCCCAGCGCGAGATCGACCGCCTCGACGAGGTGTGGAACCGCTTCAAGAACCTCAAGGTCCAGGACCTGGAGGGCGACGAGCTCCTCTACCGCGAGCTGCGTGACCGCTTCGGCACGTACTTCGACGGCTCGATGGGTGCCGCGGCGCTGCAGAAGCGCCTGGAGTCCTTCGACCTGGAGGAGGAGGCCGAGCGCCTCCGCGAGATCATCCGTACCGGCAAGGGCCAGAAGAAGACCCGTGCGCTCAAGCGCCTCAAGGTCGTCTCCGCGTTCCTGCAGACCAGCAACAGCCCCAAGGGCATGGTTCTGGACTGCGTGCCGGTGATCCCGCCGGACCTGCGTCCGATGGTGCAGCTCGACGGTGGCCGCTTCGCGACCTCCGACCTCAACGACCTGTACCGCCGCGTCATCAACCGCAACAACCGCCTGAAGCGCCTTCTCGACCTCGGTGCCCCCGAGATCATCGTGAACAACGAGAAGCGCATGCTCCAGGAGGCCGTGGACGCGCTCTTCGACAACGGTCGTCGCGGCCGCCCGGTGACGGGCCCCGGCAACCGCCCGCTGAAGTCCCTCAGCGACATGCTGAAGGGCAAGCAGGGTCGATTCCGTCAGAACCTCCTCGGCAAGCGCGTGGACTACTCCGCGCGTTCCGTGATCGTCGTCGGTCCGCAGCTGAAGCTGCACCAGTGCGGTCTGCCCAAGGCCATGGCGCTGGAGCTCTTCAAGCCGTTCGTGATGAAGCGCCTGGTCGACCTGAACCACGCGCAGAACATCAAGTCGGCGAAGCGCATGGTCGAGCGCGGCCGCACGGTCGTGTACGACGTGCTCGAAGAGGTCATCGCCGAGCACCCGGTCCTGCTGAACCGTGCGCCCACGCTGCACCGTCTCGGCATCCAGGCCTTCGAGCCCCAGCTGGTCGAAGGCAAGGCCATCCAGATCCACCCGCTCGTCTGCACCGCGTTCAACGCGGACTTCGACGGTGACCAGATGGCCGTGCACCTGCCGCTCTCCGCGGAGGCGCAGGCCGAGGCCCGCATCCTGATGCTGTCCTCGAACAACATCCTCAAGCCGGCCGACGGCCGTCCGGTCACGATGCCGACGCAGGACATGGTCCTGGGTCTGTTCTTCCTGACCACCGACGGTGAGCTCCGTGACACCAAGGGCGAGGGCCGCGCGTTCGGCTCCACCGCCGAGGCGATCATGGCGTTCGACGCCGGCGAGCTCGCGCTGCAGTCGTCCGTCGACATCCGCTTCCCGGTGGGCACCATCCCGCCGCGCGGCTGGGTGCCGCCGGTCGCCGAAGAGGGCGAGCAGGAGTTCCAGCCGGGCGACAGCTTCCGTCTGAAGACCACCCTGGGCCGCGCGCTCTTCAACGAGCTGCTGCCCGAGGACTACCCGTTCGTCGACTACTCGGTGGGCAAGAAGCAGCTCTCCGAGATCGTCAACGACCTGGCGGAGCGCTACCCCAAGGTCATCGTGGCGGCGACGCTCGACAACCTGAAGGCGGCCGGCTTCCACTGGGCGACCCGTTCGGGCGTCACCGTGGCCATCTCCGACGTCGTCGTGCCCGAGGCCAAGAAGGCCATCGTCGCGGGCTACGAGGCGATGGACGAGAAGGTCCAGAAGCAGTACGAGCGCGGTCTGATCACCAAGGACGAGCGCACGCAGGAGCTCATCGCGATCTGGACCAAGGCGACCAACGAGGTTGCCGAGGCGATGAACGCGAACTTCCCCAAGACCAACCCCATCTTCATGATGGTTGACTCGGGTGCCCGAGGAAACATGATGCAGATGAGGCAGATCGCCGGTATGCGTGGTCTGGTGTCGAACGCGAAGAACGAGACCATCCCGCGTCCGATCAAGGCCTCGTTCCGTGAGGGCCTGTCCGTGCTGGAGTACTTCATCTCCACCCACGGTGCCCGTAAGGGTCTCGCGGACACCGCCCTGCGTACCGCCGACTCGGGTTACCTCACCCGTCGTCTGGTGGACGTCTCGCAGGACGTCATCATCCGCGAGGAGGACTGCGGCACCGAGCGCGGCCTCAAGCTCAAGATCGGTGTCAAGGACGAGGCGGGTGTCCTCCGCAAGGCGGACGACGTCGAGACCTCCGTGTACGCCCGCATGCTGGCCGAGGACGTCGTCATCGACGGCAAGGTCATCGCGCCGGCGAACGTGGACCTCGGTGACGTGCTCATCGACGCCCTCATCGCGAACGGCGTCGAGGAGGTCAAGACCCGCTCGGTCCTGACCTGTGAGTCCGCCGTCGGCACCTGTGCCTTCTGCTACGGCCGCTCGCTGGCCACCGGCAAGCTGGTCGACATCGGTGAGGCGGTCGGCATCATCGCCGCCCAGTCCATCGGTGAGCCCGGTACCCAGCTGACGATGCGTACCTTCCACACCGGTGGTGTGGCCGGTGACGACATCACGCAGGGTCTGCCGCGTGTCGTCGAGCTCTTCGAGGCCCGTACCCCGAAGGGTGTCGCCCCGATCTCCGAGGCCGCCGGCCGCGTGCGGATCGAGGAGACCGAGAAGACGAAGAAGATCGTCATCACGCCCGACGACGGCAGCGAGGAGACGGCGTTCCCGATCTCCAAGCGCGCCAAGGTCATCGTGCACGAGGGCGACCACGTCGAGGTGGGCCAGAAGCTCACCATGGGTGCCACCAACCCGCACGACGTGCTGCGCATCCTCGGCCAGCGTGCCGTCCAGGTCCACCTGGTCGGCGAAGTCCAGAAGGTCTACAACTCGCAGGGCGTGTCGATCCACGACAAGCACATCGAGATCATCATCCGGCAGATGCTCCGCCGCGTGACGATCATCGAGTCCGGCGACGCGGAGCTCCTCCCGGGCGAGCTCGTCGAGCGCTCCCGCTTCGAGACCGAGAACCGTCGTGTGGTCACCGAGGGCGGTCACCCCGCCTCCGGCCGTCCGCAGCTGATGGGTATCACCAAGGCCTCGCTGGCGACGGAGTCCTGGCTGTCGGCCGCCTCCTTCCAGGAGACGACCCGAGTCCTGACGGACGCGGCGATCAACGCCAAGTCCGACAGCCTCATCGGCCTCAAGGAGAACGTCATCATCGGTAAGCTCATCCCGGCCGGTACGGGCCTGTCCCGCTACCGCAACATCCGGGTCGAGCCGACCGAGGAAGCCAAGGCCGCGATGTACTCGGCCGTCGGCTACGACGACATCGACTACTCCCCCTTCGGCACCGGCTCCGGCCAGGCTGTCCCGCTGGAGGACTACGACTACGGCCCGTACAACGGCTAGCAGCTCGTATGAGGAAGCCCCCCACCGCTCCGAGAGGAGAGGTGGGGGGCTTCTTCGTGTCCGGGGACTTCCCCGTGTCCCGGGGGCGGCCCCGGCTCCCGTCAGACGCGTTCGCGGCGGCGGCGGAGGTGGGTTGCCGTGGTGGCCGAGGTCAGGGTCAGGAGGGCCAGGGCGGCGGCTGCGAGGCCTGGGGTGAGGCCCTTGGGGGTGTAGGTGCAGGAGAGGTGGCGGGTGCCCGGGGTGAGGGGGACCGCCAGGAGGCCGTGGAAGTTCGTCGTGGGGGCCGAGCACTGCCAGCCGGGGATGTCCGTCATCGCGAAGACGGCCGTGCCGGTGGCGGTCGGCGGGAGGGTGGCCTCGATGGAGTGGCCGCCGACGTGGACCTCGGTGGCGCCCGTGGTGGTGAGCCGGCCGACCGCGGTGGCCAGGGCCGCGCGGTCGAGGCAGCCGATGGGGTTCGGGCCGGCCGTGGCGTTCTCGGTGCGGGTTTCGGCCGTCGCCGTGACCGTGCCGGACGCGGGGACCGGGCCCAGGGGGAGGACCCCGGTCATGCGGTCCTCCAGGGGCAGGGAGCGGCCGCCGGTGCGGAGGGTGCCGTAGAGCGCGGGGGAGTACCAGTAGGCCTCGGAGCCCGGCGTGCAGGTGGCCGTGTAGGTCTGGGAGGCGGGGGTGCCGGTGCGGGTGGCGGCGGGGACCTCGTAGACCGTCGCGCCCAGGACCGTCTCCTGGCGGGCGTAGACGCTGGCCGGGGGGTTGGGGGAGGTGTACGGGGCGGGGCGGACCGTGACCAGGGGAGGGGCCGGCTGCTTCGTCGACGTCCAGGTGCCGGGAGCCGTGCCCGGGCGGACCCGGGCGCCGATGGAGAAGATCGCGTCGAGGACCGGGTTGTCGGCGCCGAAGAAGGTGCGGCCGTCGTTCTTGTAGCCGTAGCCCAGGGGCTCCAGGGCCTGGTACGTGGCCTGCGGGAGGTAGCTGCTGTAGTACTGCGGGCCCTCCGCCCGCAGGGCCAGGGCGTCGTTGTACGAGGTCTGCGGCGCGCCCGAATCCGTCCGGTAGGCGGGCCAGCCGTCCACCTCGCGGACCGCCTCGTAGTGGTTCGTGATCGAGCGGCTGGAGGTGGCGGCGGGGGCCGCCCAGCGTTCGCGGGAGCGGCGGGCGTCCGCGTTCGCCGCCGCGACCGTGGACTCGGCGAGGACGACCCCGATCATGAGGACGGCCGCGAGGGGGAGGAGGGCGCGGTGCCGTCCCGAGAGGGACAGGAGCGTCAGGGCCAGGAGGGAGACGGCGCCGCCGGCCAGGACCGCAGGCCAGGTCCAGCCGCCGAAGTCGTTGGTGTGGCGCAGCACGAACGTGGCCACGACCAGCAGGCCGGCCGCCAGGGCGAGGTGCAGCGGGCGCGGACGGTTGGACAGGGCCAGCCAGGCCAGGACCACGACCATCCCGCTGAACACGAACGTCTCGCGGTAGGGGTTGCCGTTCGGGACCGCCAGGCCGTGCCACACGTACTGGGTCGGGGGGAACTGGAAGGAGACCAGGACCAGCAGCGTGGCCGCTGCCCAGACCAGGCGGGTACGGCCGGCGATGCGGGTGTTGAGGAGGAAGGCGCCCGCCAGGATCAGGCCCAGCGAGGCCACGTACAGCCGAGGCCGGCCGCCCCACAGGTGGGTGGCCGGGAGCATGCCGGCCAGGAAGACGTCGATGCGCACCGGGTCGAAGGCCGCGGCCTTCGTGGGCTGCGAGGCGCCGCTGGACAGGAACGACGGCAGGAGGAGCGGGAGGGTGAGGAGGATGCCGGCCGCGGCGGCGGTGGCCGCGCGCCACAGGGCCCGCAGGCGCTGCGCCCCCGTCATCTCCAGGGTCAGCAGACGGACGCCCAGCAGCACGCAGGCGGCCATCGTGGCCATCATCGCCGTGTAGAAGTTCCCGTACCAGGCGAGTGCGACCAGGAGGGCGGCGCCCGGCCAGCGCCGGCCTTCCAGGCACCATTCGACGGCGATGCCGAGCAGGGGGAGGGCGACCAGGCCCCACAGCCACATCGGGATGTACGAGGCGTCGCTGAGCGCCCACCCGCACAGCCCGTAGCAGGCGCCGAGCACCCCGCGCTGCCACCACGGCCCGGCCTGGAGCCTGCCGAGGTAGACGGTCATCAGCGCGGCGGCCGCGCCCATCGTCACCGGGGTGATCAGGAAGACGGCCAGGTCGACGTGGGCCCGCGGGACGAGGACGGCGAGCCAGGAGAACGGATTGCCGAGGTAGGTGTAGTAGTCGGACAGGAACTGCTGTCCGAAGCCGCCGCGCCAGCTGAAGAGCACGTCGCCGGCGGCCTGCCCGTGGACGAGGTCCCACAAGGCGCGGTGGAAGGGAACGTACTGGTTGGCCTGGTCGTTGATGGCCCGGCCGGTGCCGCCGAAGGGGAAGCTGCCGCGGGCCGCCCAGGCCGCGCAGAAGGCGCCCGAGGTGACGAGGAACGCCAGCAGGGGCCCGTACAGGCGGGAGAGGGCGGTGCGCCGCCGAAGCGCGGGGCCGGGGGGCGGGGCTGCGCCCGTCGTCGGCTCCGAGGTGACCGTCCCCAATGTCCTGCTCCTGGCGCTCGTACGTTTTGAACTGACTCGCTGGGATTCGCTGGCAGTGTAGTTCGCCCGCACTACCACGCCCGTGTGACCTCCGCGCGGCCGACCCGGCTCGAAGGGCCCGCGCCCAAGGGGCGCCTGAGCTGCGGGGCCGTGCGGGCGGTGGCGGCGCGGCCTATGTTTTGACCGGAGTGGATGCGGTGGGTACGCTCAGACCTTGTGCCTGGGGTGTGCCTGGGCTCCTGTGCGTGTCCATCAACCGCACGGCGAGCCGCATCGGCCACCGAGATTCATGTGTCTCCGCGCTTGCGCGGGGGTCCGCCGGATCCGACACACCCGACCGCGTGGGTCGGGAAAGTTCCAGGTTAGCTTCACTACACGGCACACAGAAACCGGAGAAGTAGTGCCTACGATCCAGCAGCTGGTCCGGAAGGGCCGGCAGGACAAGGTCGAGAAGACGAAGACCCCCGCGCTCGAGGCTTCGCCTCAGCGTCGTGGTGTCTGCACGCGTGTGTTCACGACCACCCCGAAGAAGCCGAACTCGGCGCTCCGCAAGGTCGCGCGTGTGCGTCTGACCTCCGGCATCGAGGTCACCGCTTACATTCCGGGTGAGGGACACAACCTGCAGGAGCACTCGATCGTGCTCGTGCGTGGTGGCCGTGTGAAGGACCTGCCGGGTGTTCGTTACAAGATCATCCGCGGTGCGCTTGACACCCAGGCTGTCAAGAACCGCAAGCAGGCCCGCAGCCGCTACGGCGCCAAGAAGGAGAAGTAAGAATGCCTCGTAAGGGCCCCGCCCCGAAGCGCCCGGTCATCATCGACCCGGTCTACGCCTCTCCTCTGGTGACCTCGCTCATCAACAAGATCCTCCTGAACGGCAAGCGCTCCACCGCCGAGCGCATCGTTTACGGCGCCATGGAAGGCCTCCGCGAGAAGACCGGCAACGACCCGGTCATCACGCTGAAGCGCGCGCTGGAGAACGTCAAGCCGTCCCTCGAGGTCAAGTCCCGCCGTGTCGGTGGCGCGACCTACCAGGTTCCCGTCGAGGTCAAGCCGGGTCGTCAGTCGACCCTGGCCCTCCGCTGGCTCGTGGGTTACTCCCGCGCCCGCCGCGAGAAGACCATGACCGAGCGCCTGATGAACGAGCTTCTCGACGCCTCGAACGGCCTCGGTGCGGCCGTCAAGAAGCGCGAGGACACGCACAAGATGGCCGAGTCCAACAAGGCCTTCGCGCACTACCGCTGGTAGTCGCAACCCACATCGAGACCGAGAGAAGACTGAAGCCTTATGGCTACCACTTCGCTTGACCTGGCCAAGGTGCGCAACATCGGCATCATGGCCCACATCGACGCGGGCAAGACGACCACCACCGAGCGCATCCTGTTCTACACCGGTGTGTCTTACAAGATCGGTGAGGTCCACGACGGCGCTGCCACGATGGACTGGATGGAGCAGGAGCAGGAGCGCGGCATCACCATCACGTCCGCCGCGACGACCTGCCACTGGCCGCTCGAGGACGTCGACCACACCATCAACATCATCGACACCCCGGGTCACGTGGACTTCACGGTCGAGGTGGAGCGTTCGCTCCGCGTCCTCGACGGTGCCGTCACCGTGTTCGACGGTGTCGCCGGTGTGGAGCCGCAGTCCGAGACCGTTTGGCGTCAGGCGGACCGCTACGGCGTCCCGCGCATCTGCTTCGTCAACAAGCTCGACCGTACCGGCGCCGAGTTCATGCGCTGCGTCGACATGATCAAGGACCGCCTCGGTGCGGTTCCGATCGTCATGCAGCTGCCGATCGGTGCCGAGGCGGACTTCAAGGGCGTCGTCGACCTCGTCCGCATGAAGGCCCTCGTGTGGTCCGCCGAGGCCACCAAGGGTGAGATGTACGACGTCGTCGACATCCCGGCCTCGCACACCGAGCTGGCCGAGGAGTGGCGCGCCACCCTCGTCGAGCAGGTCGCCGAGAACGACGAAGAGATGATGGAGCTCTTCCTCGAGGGCACCGAGCCCACCGAGGAGCAGCTGCACGCGGCCGTGCGTCGCATCATCCTCGGCTCCGGCAAGGGCAAGGGCGAGCCCACGATCACCGCGGTCTTCTGCGGTACGGCGTTCAAGAACAAGGGCGTCCAGCCCCTGCTCGACGCCGTCGTGCGCTACCTCCCGTCGCCGCTCGACATCGAGGCCATCGAGGGCCACGACGTCAAGGACGCCGAGGTCGTCGTCAAGCGCAAGCCGTCGGACGAGGAGCCCCTCGCCGCGCTCGCGTTCAAGATCATGAGCGACCCGCACCTCGGCAAGCTCACCTTCGTCCGGGTTTACTCGGGCCGCCTGGAGGCCGGCACCGCGGTGCTGAACTCCGTCAAGGGCAAGAAGGAGCGCATCGGCAAGATCTACCGCATGCACGCGAACAAGCGTGAGGAGATCGACGCGGTGGGCGCCGGCGACATCGTCGCCGTCATGGGCCTGAAGCAGACCACCACCGGTGAGACGCTGTGCGACGACAAGCAGCCCGTGATCCTGGAGTCCATGGACTTCCCGGCTCCGGTCATCCAGGTCGCCATCGAGCCCAAGTCCAAGGGTGACCAGGAGAAGCTGGGTGTCGCCATCCAGCGTCTCGCGGAGGAGGACCCCTCCTTCCACGTTCACTCGGACGAGGAGACGGGCCAGACCATCCTCGGCGGTATGGGCGAGCTGCACCTCGAGGTGCTGGTCGACCGTATGAAGCGCGAGTTCAAGGTCGAGGCCAACGTCGGCAAGCCGCAGGTCGCGTACCGCGAGACGATCCGCAAGGCCGTCGAGCGTCACGACTACACCCACAAGAAGCAGACCGGTGGTACCGGTCAGTTCGCCAAGGTGCAGATCGCGATCGAGCCGATCACGGACGCCGACGGTCCGGCGTACGAGTTCGTGAACAAGGTCACCGGTGGCCGCGTGCCGAAGGAGTACATCCCTTCGGTCGACGCCGGTGCGCAGGAGGCCATGCAGTTCGGCATCCTGGCCGGCTACGAGATGACGGGCGTCCGCGTCACGCTTCTCGACGGTGGCTACCACGAGGTCGACTCCTCCGAGCTCGCCTTCAAGATCGCCGGTTCGCAGGCCTTCAAGGAGGCCGCGCGCAAGGCTTCTCCCGTGCTCCTCGAGCCGATGATGGCCGTCGAGGTCACCACGCCGGAGGAGTCCATGGGTGACGTCATCGGTGACATCAACTCCCGCCGTGGCCAGATCCAGGCCATGGAGGACCGTCACGGAGCCAAGATCGTCAAGGGCCTCGTGCCGCTTTCGGAGATGTTCGGCTACGTCGGAGACCTCCGCAGCAAGACCTCGGGTCGCGCCAGCTACTCGATGCAGTTCGACTCCTACGCCGAGGTTCCCCGGAACGTCGCTGAGGAGATCATCGCGAAGGCCAAGGGCGAGTAACTCTTCCGAGTACACGCTTTAGGCTTGCCACCGGAGCCTCTGGGGCAACAGGAGCAACCCTCCCGTTGCCCCGGGGGAACCGGCTATCCAGCAAAGATCACCTGGCGCCGACGATCATCAAGGCGTACAGAACCACTCTCAGGAGGACCCCCGTGGCGAAGGCGAAGTTCGAGCGGACTAAGCCGCACGTCAACATCGGCACCATCGGTCACATTGACCACGGTAAGACGACCCTCACGGCCGCCATTACCAAGGTGCTGCACGACAAGTACCCGGACCTGAACGCGGCCTCGGCGTTCGACCAGATCGACAAGGCTCCTGAGGAGCGCCAGCGCGGTATCACCATCTCCATCGCGCACGTCGAGTACCAGACCGAGGCGCGTCACTACGCCCACGTCGACTGCCCGGGTCACGCGGACTACATCAAGAACATGATCACCGGTGCCGCCCAGATGGACGGCGCCATCCTCGTGGTCGCCGCCACCGACGGCCCGATGCCGCAGACCAAGGAGCACGTGCTCCTGGCCCGCCAGGTCGGCGTTCCGTACATCGTCGTCGCCCTCAACAAGGCCGACATGGTGGACGACGAGGAGATCCTGGAGCTCGTCGAGCTCGAGGTCCGTGAGCTGCTCTCCGAGTACGACTTCCCGGGCGACGACCTGCCGGTCGTCCAGGTCTCCGCGCTGAAGGCGCTCGAGGGCGACAAGGAGTGGGGTGACAAGCTCCTCGGCCTGATGGACGCCGTGGACGAGGCCATCCCGACCCCGCCGCGTGACACCGACAAGCCGTTCCTGATGCCCGTCGAGGACGTCTTCACGATCACCGGTCGTGGCACCGTCGTCACCGGCCGCATCGAGCGTGGTGTCCTGAAGGTCAACGAGACCGTCGACATCATCGGCATCAAGCCGGAGAAGACCACCACCACGGTCACCGGCATCGAGATGTTCCGCAAGCTGCTCGACGAGGGCCAGGCCGGTGAGAACGTCGGTCTGCTCCTCCGTGGCATCAAGCGCGAGGACGTCGAGCGCGGTCAGGTCATCATCAAGCCCGGTTCGGTCACGCCGCACACCGAGTTCGAGGCCGCCGCGTACATCCTGTCGAAGGACGAGGGTGGCCGTCACACCCCGTTCTTCAACAACTACCGCCCGCAGTTCTACTTCCGTACCACGGACGTGACCGGCGTCGTGACCCTCCCCGAGGGCACCGAGATGGTCATGCCGGGCGACAACACCGACATGTCCGTCCAGCTGATCCAGCCGGTCGCCATGGAGGAGGGCCTGAAGTTCGCCATCCGTGAGGGTGGTCGTACGGTCGGCGCCGGCCAGGTCACCAAGATCACGAAGTAATTCGTGTTCTGACCTGGTAGCTCGCACCAGCGGGCACCATGTTTGACGGAAGGGCCCCTTCCCCACCGCTCCGGCGGCGGGGGAGGGGCCCTTCCACATAAGTCGGCAATGTTCAGGGGTGGGGAGCATGGAGCAGCAGGACGGCGGGCGGCCGCAGATATCCGACGAGGAGTGGGCCCGCTTCAGCGAGCAGGTCGCGCGGGAGAGCGCCGCCGCGCCGAAGGAGCCCTCGGCGCGGGCCCGGATGGTCACCGAGCGGCTGCGGCGCGAGGAGGAGGAACGGGCGCGGGCGGGGCGCCGCCGGTTCGGCCGGGCGCCGAAGCCGGGGGCGGGGGATCCGCCCGGCTGGCGCACGGGGCCCGCCTGGCAGGAGAGGGAGGGCCGCGGGCGGGGCAAGCGGCGGCTCAAGGCCGCGGCGGCGATCGTCGGCATCGCGGGGCTGGCCCTGGTGGCGCTGCGGCCGGAGCTGGTCATCGACAAGCTGACGGGCAGGGCGGAGGCCCGCCAGGAAGCACGGGACGCGGGTCCGCTGCCTGCGGAGACCGGGCGCCCGACGGCGGCCCCGGGGGCGGTGCCCGCCGACCGCCCGACGCTGAAGGAGCCCTTCCGGGGCTCGCCGGCCGCGCAGTGGGCCGATGGCGCCGCCGGCATCGAGGTCCCCGAGGCGGCGGCCGTGGGCGGGATGGCGAAGGAGCGGGTCGCCGACGCGCTGGCGAAGACCAAGGCCCTGCTGATCGCGTCGAACCTGGACCCCGCCACCCTGCGGGGCGAGCGGCCCCGGGCGGCGCTGGACCTGCTGGACCCCGGTCAGGGCGACGGGCGGCCCCTCATCGAGCGCGGGCTGTCCGCCCCCTCGGTCGACGCGGACCCGCTGTGGCTGTTCAGCCGGTTCGACCCGGCGGAGGTCAGGGTCGTCGGCGACGTGGTCAAGACACGCGGCCGGATGAGCTTCGACAGCGGCCGCGACGGCGAGGTGAAGGTCCACGCCGACTACACCTTCGTCTACCCCGTGGTCCGGGCGAAGCCCGGTTCGGACGAGGTGGCCCGCACGGTGGTGCGGCGGACGCTGACCATGGCCCTCTACGACCCGCTCAAGGTGGTCGCGACCCCGGGCAAGCTCCAGGTAGTGGAGTGGCTGGAGAGCGCGGGCAACGACGACTGTCGGCGGGACGGCACCGGGTTCCTGCACCCGCGGTTCGACAGCGAGCGGGTGGCGGCGGGGACGGGCCCGTCCGGGCCGGTCGTCGACCCGTACGACCGGAGCGGGAACGTGGCCGACATGCCGAAGGAGTGCGCGACGGCCTCCCGGTCCTGACCTGGGATCCCCGCCGCGTGCCGCGGTTTGACGTGATCGCTCGGCGGGGTATTCTCTTCGGCCCGATTGGCCAGGTACGTGTCTCGTATGGCAGACTACTCAAGTTGCTCGGCTGTGTGCCGATGCTGCGCGCCTCCCGCCGGGAGGACCGGAAGCGAGTCCCACAGTACTCGTCGTCCTTAATCTGCCTCTCGGGGCAGCAATGAGGGCGGACGTACGGGAATCTTCTGGGAAGTGTCAGCACGGTGTGCGCCAGGCACTCGGTGGGTGTTTCTCCCCCGATGCGCGGTCCAGGACCGCACCCCCTTGGATGAGGGAATTTCCGTATGGGAATTTTTTCGGAGGGAGTGCGACACGCCCGACCGCGTGGGTCGGAGGAGAGGCCGCGGAACCCCGTTCCGCAGCCGACCGGGAGCCAGAGCGTTTCCATACAGAGACAGGACTACGGAGTAGCCATGGCGGGACAGAAGATCCGCATCCGGCTCAAGGCCTACGACCACGAGGTCATCGACTCCTCGGCGAAGAAGATCGTCGAGACGGTGACCCGCACTGGTGCGTCGGTCGCGGGCCCGGTGCCGCTGCCCACTGAGAAGAACGTGTACTGCGTCATCAAGTCGCCGCACAAGTACAAGGACTCGCGCGAGCACTTCGAGATGCGCACGCACAAGCGCCTGATCGACATCCTCGACCCGACGCCCAAGACCGTTGACTCGCTGATGCGCCTGGACCTTCCGGCCGGCGTTGACATCGAGATCAAGCTCTGAGAGGCGTCGAGAAGATGGCTAAGCAGATCAAGGGCGTCCTGGGCGAGAAGCTCGGCATGACCCAGGTCTGGGACGAGAACAACCGTGTCGTCCCGGTGACCGTCGTCAAGGCCGGGCCCTGCGTCGTTACCCAGGTCCGTACCAATGACACCGACGGCTACGAGTCGGTCCAGATCGCCTTCGGCGAGATCGACCCGCGCAAGGTGAACAAGCCCCTCAAGGGCCACTTCGCCAAGGCCGACGTGACCCCGCGCCGCCACCTGGTGGAGCTCCGCACCTCCGACGCCAGCGAGTACACGCTCGGCCAGGAGATCACCGCTGCTGTGTTCGAGTCCGGCGTCAAGGTTGACGTCACGGGCAACAGCAAGGGCAAGGGCTTCGCCGGTGTCATGAAGCGCCACAACTTCCGGGGCCTCGGCGCCGGTCACGGTGTGCAGCGCAAGCACCGCTCCCCCGGTTCGATCGGTGGCTGCGCCACCCCTGGGCGTGTCTTCAAGGGCATGCGCATGGCCGGTCGCATGGGTAACGAGCGCGTCACCACCCAGAACCTGACCATCCACGCGGTTGACGCGGAGAAGGGTCTGCTCCTCATCAAGGGCGCGGTCCCCGGTCCGAACGGCGGCCTCGTCCTGGTCCGTACCGCGGCCAAGGGGGCTTGAGGTAATGAGCACCATTGACATCCTTTCGCCGGCAGGCGACAAGGCCGGTACCGTCGAGCTCCCCGCGGAGATCTTCGACGCGAAGACCAGCGTTCCGCTGATCCACCAGGTCGTCGTCGCCCAGCTGGCTGCTGCCCGTCAGGGCACGCACAAGACCAAGACCCGTGGCGAAGTCCGTGGTGGTGGCAAGAAGCCGTACCGCCAGAAGGGCACCGGCCGCGCCCGTCAGGGTTCGACCCGCGCTCCGCAGTTCGCCGGCGGTGGCGTCGTCCACGGCCCCGTGCCGCGTGACTACTCGCAGCGCACCCCGAAGAAGATGAAGGCCGCCGCCCTCCGCGGTGCCCTCTCGGACCGCGCGCGTCACTCCCGCATCCACGTCGTCACCGGCGTGGTCGAGGGTGCCGCCTCCACCAAGGCCGCGAAGACGCTGTTCGGCAAGATCTCGGAGCGCAAGAACCTGCTCCTGGTCGCCGAGCGCTCTGACGAGCTGGCGTGGCTGTCCGCCCGCAACCTGCCCCAGGTTCACATCCTGGAGCCGGGCCAGCTGAACACGTACGACGTGATCGTCTCTGACGACGTGGTCTTCACCCAGGCCGCGCTCGAGTCCTTCGTGTCTGGCCCCAAGGCCGATGAGACCGAAGGGAACGAGGCCTGATGTCTGAGGCGACCGTTACCAGCAAGACCTTCACCGACCCGCGCGACCTGCTGATCAAGCCGGTCGTCTCGGAGAAGAGCTACGCGCTGCTGGACGAGAACAAGTACACGTTCATCGTCGCGCCCGGCGCCAACAAGACCCAGATCAAGCAGGCCGTCGAGGCGGTCTTCTCGGTCAAGGTCACCGGGGTCAACACGATCAACCGTCAGGGTAAGCGCAAGCGCACCAAGACCGGTTTCGGCAAGCGCGCCAACACCAAGCGCGCCATCGTGACCCTTGCCGAGGGCAACCGTATCGACATCTTCGGCGGCCAGGCCTCCTAACGGAGGTCTAGTCGTCCGGAATCGGACGAGGACTGAGAAATGGGTATCCGCAAGTACAAGCCGACGACCCCGGGCCGTCGTGGCTCCAGCGTCGCCGACTTTGTCGAGATCACGCGGTCCACGCCGGAGAAGTCGCTGGTCCGCCCCCTGCACAGCAAGGGCGGCCGTAACAACACCGGTCGTGTGACCGTTCGCCACCAGGGCGGTGGCCACAAGCGCGCCTACCGCGTGATCGACTTCCGTCGTCACGACAAGGACGGCGTGCCGGCCAAGGTCGCGCACATCGAGTACGACCCCAACCGCACCGCGCGCATCGCGCTGCTGCACTACGCCGACGGCGAGAAGCGCTACATCATCGCGCCGCGCGGTCTGCAGCAGGGTGACCGGATCGAGAACGGCCCCACGGCCGACATCAAGCCGGGCAACAACCTCGCGCTCCGCAACATCCCGGTCGGTACCACGATCCACGCGATCGAGCTCCGCCCCGGTGGCGGCGCCAAGTTCGCGCGTTCGGCTGGTGCCTCCGTGCAGCTGCTCGCGAAGGAGGGCGTGATGGCCCACCTCCGCATGCCGTCCGGTGAGATCCGTCTCGTCGACGCGCGCTGCCGCGCCACCGTCGGCGAGGTCGGCAACGCCGAGCAGTCGAACATCAACTGGGGCAAGGCCGGCCGCATGCGCTGGAAGGGCGTCCGCCCGACCGTCCGCGGTGTCGCGATGAACCCGGTTGACCACCCGCA
Source organism: Streptomyces katrae (assembly GCF_002028425.1). Classification (GTDB taxonomy): domain Bacteria; phylum Actinomycetota; class Actinomycetes; order Streptomycetales; family Streptomycetaceae; genus Streptomyces; species Streptomyces katrae_A. The sequence continues at coordinate 4,639,270 of NZ_CP020042.1, forward strand.
CGGTGGTGGTGAGGGCAAGACCAGTGGTGGTCGCCACCCGGTCTCCCCGTGGGGTCAGAAGGAGGGTCGTACTCGCTCGCCGAAGAAGGCTTCGAGCAAGTACATCGTCCGCCGCCGCAAGACGAACAAGAAGCGCTAGGAGCGGGTTTAGATGCCGCGCAGTCTCAAGAAGGGGCCCTTCGTCGACGACCACCTCGTAAAGAAGGTGGACGCCCAGAACGAAGCCGGCACCAAGAACGTCATCAAGACCTGGTCCCGTCGCTCGATGATCATCCCCAGCATGCTGGGTCACACGATCGCGGTGCACAACGGCAAGACCCACGTCCCGGTGTTCGTCACCGAGTCGATGGTCGGCCACAAGCTCGGCGAGTTCTCGCCGACTCGCACCTTCCGCGGCCACGTCAAGGACGACCGGAAGTCGAAGCGCCGCTAATCGCGGGGTGGTTACGACTATGACTAACACCGAAGGGACAACCATGGAAGCCAGGGCCCAGGCGCGGTACATCCGCGTCACGCCCATGAAGGCCCGCCGCGTGGTGGACCTCATCCGTGGCATGGATGCCACGGAGGCTCAGGCGGTCCTGCGTTTCGCCCCGCAGGCCGCGAGCGTGCCGGTCGGCAAGGTGCTTGACAGCGCCATCGCCAACGCCGCGCACAACTACAACCACCCGGACGCCTCCACGCTGGTCATCAGCGAGGCGTACGTGGACGAGGGCCCGACCCTGAAGCGGTTCCGTCCGCGTGCCCAGGGCCGTGCCTACCGGATCCGCAAGCGGACCAGCCACATCACCGTGGTCGTCAGCAGCAAGGAAGGTTCCCGGTAATGGGCCAGAAGGTAAACCCGCACGGGTTCCGACTCGGCATCACCACGGACTTCAAGTCCCGCTGGTACGCCGACAAGCTGTACAAGGACTACGTCAAGGAAGACGTCGCCATCCGTCGGATGATGACGTCCGGCATGGAGCGCGCCGGCATCTCGAAGGTTGAGATCGAGCGCACCCGTGACCGCGTGCGTGTGGACATCCACACCGCTCGTCCCGGCATCGTCATCGGCCGCCGCGGCGCCGAGGCCGACCGCATCCGCGGTGACCTCGAGAAGCTCACGGGCAAGCAGGTCCAGCTGAACATCCTCGAGGTCAAGAACCCCGAGCTCGACGCTCAGCTGGTTGCTCAGGCCGTCGCCGAGCAGCTCTCCTCCCGCGTCTCCTTCCGTCGTGCCATGCGCAAGAGCATGCAGGGCACCATGAAGGCCGGCGCCAAGGGCATCAAGATCCAGTGTGGTGGCCGTCTCGGCGGCGCCGAGATGTCCCGCTCCGAGTTCTACCGCGAGGGTCGTGTGCCGCTGCACACGCTGCGCGCGAACGTGGACTACGGCTTCTTCGAGGCCAAGACCACCTTCGGCCGTATCGGCGTGAAGGTCTGGATCTACAAGGGCGACGTCAAGAACATCGCCGAGGTTCGCGCCGAGAACGCTGCGGCCCGTGCGGGTAACCGCCCGGCCCGTGGTGCCGGCGCTGGCGACCGTCCCGCCGGCCGTGGTGGCCGTGGTGGCGAGCGCGGCGGCCGTGGTGGCCGCAAGCCGCAGCAGGCTGCTGGTGCCGAGGCCCCCAAGGCCGACGCCCCCGCCGCCGCTCCGGCCGAGAGCACCGGAACGGAGGCCTGACCGACATGCTGATCCCTCGTAGGGTCAAGCACCGCAAGCAGCACCACCCGAAGCGCAGCGGTATGGCCAAGGGCGGTACTGAGGTCTCGTTCGGCGAGTACGGCATCCAGGCGCTCACCCCCGCCTACGTGACGAACCGCCAGATCGAGGCGGCTCGTATCGCGATGACCCGCCACATCAAGCGTGGCGGCAAGGTCTGGATCAACATCTACCCGGACCGTCCGCTGACGAAGAAGCCCGCCGAGACCCGCATGGGTTCCGGTAAGGGTTCCCCGGAGTGGTGGATCGCGAACGTGCACCCGGGCCGGGTCATGTTCGAGCTGTCCTACCCGAACGAAAAGATTGCGCGTGAGGCTCTGACTCGTGCGGCCCACAAGCTGCCGATGAAGTGCCGCATCGTCAAGCGCGAGGCAGGTGAGTCGTGATGGCGACGGGAACCAAGGCGTCCGAGCTCCGCGAGCTCGGCAACGAGGAGCTCGTTGCCAAGCTGCGCGAGGCCAAGGAGGAGCTGTTCAAGCTCCGTTTCCAGGCGGCCACCGGTCAGCTGGAGAACAACGGCCGGCTCAAGTCCGTCCGTAAGGACATCGCTCGCATCTACACCCTGATGCACGAGCGTGAGCTCGGTATCGAGACGGTGGAGAGCGCCTGATGAGCGAGAAGAACGTGACTGAGAAGACCGAGCGCGGCTTCCGCAAGACCCGTGAGGGTCTGGTCGTCAGCGACAAGATGGACAAGACCGTCGTCGTCGCCGTCGAGGACCGCGTCAAGCACGCGCTGTACGGCAAGGTCATCCGCCGTACGAACAAGCTCAAGGCTCACGACGAGCAGAACGCTGCCGGTGTCGGCGACCGCGTCCTCATCATGGAGACGCGTCCGCTGTCGGCGAGCAAGCGCTGGCGCATCGTCGAGATCCTCGAGAAGGCCAAGTAATTACCTGAGGCCCTGAACAAAAAGTTCAGGGGCCCCTCGGGTCAGTTCCGCCAGGCTCGGCCGGGGTCTCCCTTCGCGGGGGCCCCGGCCGGGAACCGGCAGACAAACAGGAGATAGACGTGATCCAGCAGGAGTCGCGACTGCGTGTCGCCGACAACACTGGTGCCAAGGAGATCCTTTGCATCCGTGTTCTCGGTGGCTCGGGTCGCCGCTACGCGGGCATCGGTGACGTCATCGTCGCCACCGTCAAGGACGCGATCCCCGGTGGCAACGTGAAGAAGGGTGACGTCGTCAAGGCGGTCATCGTTCGCACCGTCAAGGAGCGCCGCCGCCAGGACGGCTCGTACATCCGCTTCGACGAGAACGCCGCCGTCATTCTGAAGAACGACGGCGACCCTCGCGGCACCCGTATCTTCGGCCCCGTGGGCCGTGAGCTGCGCGAGAAGAAGTTCATGAAGATCATCTCGCTCGCGCCGGAGGTGCTGTAAGCATGAAGATCAAGAAGGGCGACCTGGTCCAGGTCATCACCGGTAAGGACAAGGGCAAGCAGGGCAAGGTCATCGCGGCCATGCCCAGCGAGAACCGCGTCCTGGTCGAGGGTGTCAACCGGGTCAAGAAGCACACCAAGGCCGGGCAGAACCAGGCCGGCGGCATCGTGATCACCGAGGCCCCCGTCCACGTTTCCAACGTCCAGCTGGTCGTGGAGAAGGACGGCAAGAAGGTCGTCACCCGCGTCGGTTACCGCTTCGACGACGAGGGCAACAAGATCCGTGTTGCCAAGCGCACGGGTGAGGACATCTGATGGCTACCACTCCGCGTCTGAAGACGAAGTACCGCGAGGAGATCGCGGGCAAGATGCGTGAAGAGTTCTCCTACGAGAACGTCATGCAGATTCCCGGCCTCGTCAAGATCGTCGTGAACATGGGTGTCGGCGACGCCGCCCGTGACTCGAAGCTGATCGACGGCGCCATCCGCGACCTCACCACGATCACCGGTCAGAAGCCGGCCGTCACCAAGGCCCGCAAGTCCATCGCGCAGTTCAAGCTGCGTGAGGGCCAGCCGATCGGTGCGCACGTCACCCTCCGTGGCGACCGCATGTGGGAGTTCCTGGACCGCACCCTGTCGCTCGCGCTGCCGCGCATCCGCGACTTCCGCGGCCTGTCGCCGAAGCAGTTCGACGGCCGTGGCAACTACACCTTCGGTCTCACGGAGCAGGTCATGTTCCACGAGATCGACCAGGACAAGATCGACCGCGTCCGGGGTATGGACATCACCGTGGTGACCACGGCGACCAACGACGCTGAGGGCCGCGCGCTCCTCCGTCACCTCGGCTTCCCGTTCAAGGAGGCGTAAGCGAGATGGCGAAGAAGGCTCTCATCGCGAAGGCTGCCCGCAAGCCCAAGTTCGGTGTGCGTGCGTACACCCGCTGCCAGCGCTGCGGTCGCCCCCACTCCGTGTACCGCAAGTTCGGCCTGTGCCGCGTGTGCCTTCGTGAGATGGCTCACCGTGGCGAGCTGCCGGGCGTGACCAAGAGCTCCTGGTAAATCCCTTCACCCTTTGGGTGTTGAGGTTTCCAGAAGCTCTCGGTAAGCATCTGGGCCGGCGGAGGCCCCTCCCCCATGCCGTAGGCTAGTGGGGTTGGGCGTCCGCCGCCCGTCGACTTACTACGCCGTAGGTCCCCGCGCCGCACCCGTCCCGCCCCTGTGTGGGGAGAGGGATGGCGCATACAGGAAACCCCGGCGAGAGAGGCCGAAGGCCGATTCATGACCATGACTGACCCGATCGCAGACATGCTGACTCGTCTGCGTAACGCAAACTCGGCGTACCACGACCAGGTCGTGATGCCGCACAGCAAGATCAAGTCGCACATCGCGGAAATCCTCAAGCAGGAGGGTTTCATCACCGGCTGGAAGGTCGAGGACGCCGAGGTTGGTAAGAACCTCGTCCTCGAGCTGAAGTTCGGTCCGAACCGCGAGCGCTCGATCGCCGGCATCAAGCGGATCTCGAAGCCGGGTCTGCGCGTGTACGCGAAGTCCACCAACCTGCCGAAGGTCCTCGGCGGCCTGGGCGTGGCGATCATCTCCACGTCCCACGGTCTCCTGACCGGCCAGCAGGCGCAGAAGAAGGGCGTGGGTGGGGAAGTCCTCGCCTACGTCTGGTAGTCGGGAACGGAGGAAAAGCTATGTCTCGTATCGGCAAGCTCCCCATCCCGGTTCCCGCCGGCGTGGACGTCACCATCGATGGCCGCACGGTCACCGTCAAGGGCTCCAAGGGCTCCCTGACGCACACCGTCGCCGCCCCCATCGAGATCGTTAAGGGCGAGGACGGCGTTCTGAACGTCACCCGTCCGAACGACGAGCGTCAGAACAAGGCCCTCCACGGCCTGTCCCGCACGCTGGTGGCCAACATGATCACCGGTGTGACCACGGGATACACCAAGGCGCTCGAGATCAGCGGTGTCGGTTACCGCGTTGCCGCGAAGGGCTCCGACCTGGAGTTCCAGCTCGGCTACAGCCACCCGATCCTGGTGGAGGCGCCCGAGGGCATCTCCTTCAAGGTCGAGTCTCCGACCAAGTTCTCGGTCGAGGGCATCGACAAGCAGAAGGTCGGCGAGGTCGCGGCGAACATCCGCAAGCTGCGGAAGCCCGACCCGTACAAGGCCAAGGGCGTCAAGTACGCCGGCGAGGTCATCCGCCGCAAGGTCGGAAAGGCTGGTAAGTAAAGCCATGGCATACGGTGTGAAGATCGCCAAGGGCGACGCTTACAAGCGCGCTGCGAAGGCGCGCCGCCACATCCGCATCCGCAAGAACATGTCGGGTACGGCGGAGCGTCCGCGCCTCGTCGTGACGCGTTCGAACCGCGGTATCACCGCTCAGGTGATCGACGACCTCAAGGGTCACACCCTGGCGTCGGCGTCCCACCTGGACGCGTCGGTCCGTGGCAGCGAGGGCGACAAGTCCGCGCAGGCCAAGCAGGTCGGCGCCCTGGTCGCCGAGCGCGCCAAGGCCGCTGGTGTCGAGGCCGTCGTGTTCGACCGTGGTGGCAACAGGTACGCCGGGCGCATTGCCGCTCTGGCTGACGCCGCCCGCGAAGCCGGGCTGAAGTTCTAAGCCCCGGTTCCGGGACTAACGGACGTAACAGAGAGAGGTAATCCAATGGCTGGACCCCAGCGCCGCGGCAGCGGTGCCGGTGGCGGCGAGCGGCGGGACCGGAAGGGTCGCGACGGTGGCGCTGCCGCCGAGAAGACCGCTTACGTTGAGCGCGTTGTCGCGATCAACCGCGTCGCCAAGGTTGTCAAGGGTGGTCGTCGCTTCAGCTTCACCGCGCTCGTCGTGGTGGGTGACGGTGACGGCACCGTAGGTGTCGGTTACGGCAAGGCCAAGGAAGTTCCCGCGGCCATCGCCAAGGGCGTCGAGGAAGCCAAGAAGAACTTCTTCAAGGTTCCCCGCATCCAGGGCACCATCCCGCACCCGATCCAGGGCGAGAAGGCGGCCGGCGTTGTCCTGCTGAAGCCTGCTTCCCCCGGTACCGGTGTTATCGCCGGTGGCCCGGTGCGCGCCGTTCTGGAGTGCGCCGGCGTTCACGACATCCTGTCGAAGTCGCTCGGCTCCGACAACGCGATCAACATCGTGCACGCGACCGTGGAGGCCCTCAAGGGCCTGCAGCGTCCCGAGGAGATCGCGGCTCGCCGTGGTCTGCCGCTCGAGGACGTCGCTCCCGCGGCTCTGCTCCGTGCGCGTGCAGGGGCGGGTGTCTGATGGCCCGCCTCAAGATCACGCAGACGAAGTCGTACATCGGCAGCAAGCAGAACCACCGCGACACCCTGCGTTCGCTCGGGCTCAAGCGCCTGAACGACGTGGTCGTCAAGGAGGACCGCCCCGAGTTCCGCGGAATGGTGCACACCGTCCGCCACCTCGTGACGGTTGAGGAGGTTGACTAATCATGGCTGAGAACAGCCCGCTGAAGGCCCACAACCTCCGTCCCGCCCCCGGTGCCAAGACCGCGAAGACCCGTGTGGGTCGCGGTGAGGCGTCGAAGGGTAAGACGGCTGGTCGTGGTACGAAGGGTACGAAGGCCCGCTACCAGGTTCCGCAGCGCTTCGAGGGCGGGCAGATGCCCCTCCACATGCGCCTGCCGAAGCTGAAGGGCTTCAAGAACCCGTTCCGCACCGAGTTCCAGGTTGTCAACCTGGACAAGCTCGGTGCCCTCTACCCCGAGGGCGGAGAGGTCACGGTGGCCGACCTGGTCGCCAAGGGCGCGGTTCGCAAGAACAGCCTCGTCAAGGTCCTGGGCCAGGGCGAGATCTCCGTGGCGCTGACGGTTGCGGTTGACGCCGTCTCCGCCTCCGCCAAGGAGAAGATTGCCGCCGCCGGCGGCACCGTCACCGAGCTCGTCTAAGACGAACTTTGTGACAAATAGCGAGTAAAACCCGACCGGGGATGCCTCACATATGGGGCATCCCCGGTTGGTCGTTCCACGGGGGGCGCAGTCGCCGGTAAGGTGGCCTGCACCTTTGCTTGTACGTATTCGTCGATCCTCAGACCGTCACCTCTGACGCAGTAGCGCGGGGGTCGCAGGAGGCACCGTGCTCACCGCGTTCGCCCGGGCGTTCAAGACGCCCGACCTGCGCAAGAAGCTGCTCTTCACGCTCGGCATCATCGTGCTGTATCGGCTCGGGTCCCACATCCCGGTACCCGGCGTGAGCTACAAGAACGTTCAGATCTGTGTGGACCAGATGGGGAGCAGCAACAGCCTCTTCGGTCTGGTCAACATGTTCAGCGGCGGTGCGCTGCTGCAGATCACGATCTTCGCGCTCGGCATCATGCCGTACATCACCGCGAGCATCATCCTGCAGCTGCTGACCGTGGTCATTCCGAAGCTGGAGAACCTCAAGAAAGAGGGACAGGCCGGCACCTCGAAGATCACTCAGTACACGCGCTATCTGACGGTCGCGCTCGCGATCCTCCAGGGCACCGGCCTGGTCGCCACCGCGCGCACCGGCGCCCTGTTCGGGAGCTGCCCGGTCGCTCGCGAGATCGTCCCGGACCGCTCGATCTTCACCACCATCACCATGGTGGTCACCATGACCGCCGGTACCTGCATCGTCATGTGGCTCGGTGAGCTGATCACCGACCGCGGCATCGGCAACGGCATGTCGATCCTGATGTTCATCTCGATCGCGGCCGGCTTCGTCTCCGCCCTGTGGACGATCAAGCTCCAGGGCAAGATCGCTGGTGGCTGGGTCGAGTTCGCGGTCGTCATCCTGGTCGGCCTCGCGATGGTGGCCCTGGTGGTCTTCGTCGAGCAGGCCCAGCGCAGGATCCCCGTCCAGTACGCGAAGCGCATGATCGGCCGCCGTGCCTACGGGGGCACGTCCACCTACATCCCGCTCAAGGTGAACCAGGCCGGTGTCATCCCGGTCATCTTCGCCTCGTCGCTGCTGTACATCCCGGCCTTGATCGTGCAGTTCAGCGGTTCGACCGCGGGCTGGGCGACCTGGATCCAGAAGCACTTCGTCAAGGGCGACCACCCGTACTACATCGCCGCCTACTTCCTCCTGATCGTCTTCTTCGCGTTCTTCTACGTGGCGATCTCGTTCAACCCCGAGGAAGTTGCCGACAACATGAAGAAGTATGGTGGGTTCATCCCGGGCATCCGCGCCGGCCGGCCTACCGCTGAGTACCTGAGCTACGTACTCAACCGGATCACCTGGCCGGGGTCGCTGTACCTGGGTCTCATCGCTCTAGTGCCGACAATGGCGTTGGCCGGCTTCGGAGCGAACCAGAACTTCCCGTTCGGCGGGACGAGCATCCTGATCATCGTGGGTGTGGGTCTGGAAACCGTGAAGCAGATCGAGAGCCAGCTCCAGCAGCGCAACTACGAAGGGTTCCTCCGCTGATGCGAATCGTCCTCGTCGGACCCCCCGGGGCGGGCAAGGGAACGCAGGCCGCGTTCCTCGCCAAGAACCTGTCGATCCCGCACATCTCCACGGGCGACCTCTTCCGCGCCAACATCAGCCAGGGCACTGAGCTGGGTGTCCGCGCCAAGGCGTTCATGGACCGCGGTGAGCTCGTTCCCGACGAGATCACCATCGGCATGGCCAAGGACCGCATGGAGCAGCCGGACGCCGCGGGCGGTTTCCTGCTCGACGGCTTCCCGCGCAACGTGGCCCAGGCCGAGGCGCTCGACGCGATGCTGTCCGGGGCGGGCATGAAGCTCGACGCCGTCCTCGACCTGGAGGTCGACGGGGCCGAGGTCGTCAAGCGCATCGCCGGCCGGCGGATCTGCCGCCAGGACTCCGCGCACGTGTTCCACGTGATCTACGCGGCTCCGAAGACCGAGGGCGTCTGCGACCAGTGCGGCGGCGAGCTGTACCAGCGCGACGACGACTCCGAGGCCACGGTCCGCAACCGGCTGGACGTCTACCACACGCAGACCGAGCCGATCATCGACTACTACAAGGCCCAGGGTCTGCTGGTGACCATCTCCGCCCTCGGCGAGGTGCACGAGATCACCAAGCGGGCGATGGACGCCCTGAAGAAGTAGTCACTCCTGTACGTGACCGACAGTACGGCCGCGATGTCCTCCGGGCATCGCGGCCGTACTGTTGGGAAGACCCCGTTTTTCGAAGGTGGAAGGCCGTTTCATGGTTCAGCTGAAGACCCCCGAGCAGATCGCGAAGATGCGCGAGGCAGGGCTGGTCGTCGCCGCGATCCACGCGGCGACCCGTGAGGCGGCGGTGCCGGGCGCCACGACGCGGGACCTGGACATGGTGGCCCGCAAGGTCATCGCGGACGCCGGGGCGAAGTCGAACTTCCTCGGCTACGGCGGCTTCCCCGCGACCATCTGCACCTCGGTGAACGAGGTCGTCGTCCACGGCATCCCGGACGACAAGACGGTCCTCAAGGACGGCGACATCATCTCCATCGACGCCGGCGCCATCGTGGACGGCTGGCACGGGGACGCGGCCTACACGGCCTTCGTGGGCACCGGTCACGCTCCGGAGCTGGTCGAGCTGTCCCGGGTGACCGAGGAGTCCATGTGGGCCGGTATCGCGGCCATGAAGACGGGCAACCGCCTCGTGGACATCTCGAAGGCGATCGAGGGTTACATCAAGCGCCAGCCCCGCCCGTCGACCGGCGAGCACAGCCTCGGCAAGTTCGGGATCATCGAGGACTACGGCGGCCACGGCATCGGCACCGAGATGCACATGGACCCCCACCTGCTGAACTACGTCTCGCGCAAGCGGGGCAAGGGCGTCAAGCTGGTCCCCGGCCTCTGCCTGGCGATCGAGCCGATGGTGTCCCTGGGCACCGCCCAGACGGAGGTACTGGCCGACGACTGGACGGTCATCACCACGGACGGCACCTGGTCCTCGCACTGGGAGCACTCCGTCGCCCTCACGGAGGCCGGCCCCATCGTCCTGACCAGCCCGGACTGCGGCAAGGCGAAGCTCGCGGAGTACGGCGTCACCACGGCGCCGGACCCCCTCGGGTAGCCGCCGGTTAATGATCTAGACTCTGGGGCAAACTTTCCGGATTCGTCTTTCTGGGTGCCCTGACGTAGACTGACTCGTCGGCTTGCGTGCATTTACATGTCCGTGGGCCGATCAAGGTAGCCGATTCGAAAGGCGAAGCGTGGCCAAGAAGCAAGGTGCCATCGAGATCGAGGGCACCGTGATCGAGTCCCTCCCGAACGCCATGTTCAAGGTGGAACTCCAGAACGGTCACAAGGTCCTCGCGCACATCAGCGGGAAGATGCGTATGCACTACATCCGCATCCTTCCCGATGACCGGGTCGTTGTGGAGCTGTCTCCTTACGACCTGACGCGTGGCCGGATCGTCTACCGATACAAGTAGATCTTGCCCCCGCACCCCGCTCCGGCGCGGGTGGTGGCACTGACCCGGAGAACCTCACCCACATGAAGGTCAAGCCGAGCGTCAAGAAGATCTGCGACAAGTGCAAGGTGATCCGCCGTCACGGCCGGGTCATGGTCATCTGCGACAACCTGCGCCACAAGCAGCGCCAGGGCTGACGCACGCCGACCGACCTGCCTTACGCAGTTCTTCGCGCGACGTAACAAAACGTACATACGCAGAACCCGCCCAGCCCTGCGAGGGGCCGGCGGTACCTCCGGCGGGGGCCGGGGACCCGGACGTACCACCACCCATCCCGGTGGTCGGCGGTCGGGATCGGTTCTGCGGAAGACCCCCGAACACACAGGAGCCATTGCATGGCACGCGTTTCCGGTGTCGACATCCCGCGCGAAAAGCGCGTGGAGATCGCACTCACCTACGTCTTCGGTATCGGGCGCACCCGGTCCAAGGAGATCCTCGCCGCTACCGGCGTGAACCCGAACACCCGCGTTCGTGACCTGGCCGAAGAGGACCTCGTCAAGATCCGCGAGTACGTGGACGCCAACCTCCGTACCGAGGGTGACCTCCGCCGCGAGATCCAGGGCGACATCCGCCGCAAGATCGAGATCCAGTGCTACCAGGGCATCCGCCACCGTCGTGGCCTGCCGGTGCACGGTCAGCGCACCAGCACGAACGCACGTACCCGCAAGGGCCCGCGTCGCGCGATCGCCGGCAAGAAGAAGCCGGGCAAGAAGTAGTCCTGTTCAGCGGTCTTGCGCTGTAGGACCGACCACCTCCCGTAGGAGTAAGAGATGCCCCCCAAGGGTCGTCAGGGCGCTGCCAAGAAGGTGCGCCGCAAGGAAAAGAAGAACGTCGCTCACGGGCACGCCCACATCAAGAGCACGTTCAACAACACGATCGTCTCGATCACGGACCCGTCCGGCAACGTGATCTCCTGGGCCTCCGCCGGCCACGTCGGCTTCAAGGGCTCGCGCAAGTCCACCCCCTTCGCCGCGCAGATGGCCGCCGAGTCGGCCGCCCGCCGCGCGCAGGAGCACGGCATGCGCAAGGTCGACGTCTTCGTCAAGGGTCCCGGCTCCGGCCGTGAGACCGCGATCCGCTCCCTCCAGGCCACCGGCCTCGAGGTGGGTTCGATCCAGGACGTCACCCCCACCCCGCACAACGGCTGCCGCCCGCCGAAGCGCCGCCGCGTCTGACGCAGCGGACGCACCTGTGCGTTCTTGAGTGTCCGGGCGGTGCGCCCCCTGCGGGGGACGTACCGCCCGTACCCTTGTAAGTCCGCGGCCCCCGGGCCGCACCCGTCGGGCGTCAAATAGTGGGCGTCCACGACTGAAGGAACAGACATGCTTATCGCTCAGCGTCCTTCGCTGACCGAAGAGGTCGTCGACGAGTACCGCTCGCGGTTCGTGATCGAGCCGCTGGAGCCGGGCTTCGGCTACACCCTCGGCAACTCCCTGCGCCGTACCCTCCTGTCCTCCATCCCGGGTGCCGCTGTCACCAGCATCCGCGTGGACGGCGTCCTGCACGAGTTCACCACCGTGCCGGGCGTCAAGGAAGACGTCACGGACATCATCCTCAACATCAAGCAGCTGGTCGTCTCCTCGGAGCACGACGAGCCGGTCGTGATGTACCTGCGCAAGCAGGGTCCCGGCCTGGTCACCGCTGCCGACATCGCGCCCCCGGCCGGTGTCGAGGTGCACAACCCGGACCTGGTCCTCGCCACGCTCAACGGCAAGGGCAAGCTGGAGATGGAGCTGACCGTCGAGCGCGGTCGCGGCTACGTCTCCGCCGTCCAGAACAAGCAGGCGGGCCAGGAGATCGGCCGTATCCCGGTCGACTCGATCTACTCGCCGGTCCTGAAGGTCACCTACAAGGTCGAGGCGACCCGAGTCGAGCAGCGCACCGACTTCGACAAGCTGATCGTCGACGTCGAGACCAAGCAGGCCATGCGCCCGCGCGACGCCATGGCGTCCGCCGGCAAGACCCTGGTCGAGCTGTTCGGTCTGGCCCGCGAGCTCAACATCGACGCCGAGGGCATCGACATGGGCCCGTCCCCGACGGACGCCGCCCTGGCCGCCGACCTGGCGCTGCCGATCGAGGAGCTGGAGCTCACCGTTCGGTCGTACAACTGCCTCAAGCGCGAGGGCATCCACTCCGTGGGTGAGCTCGTCGCCCGCTCCGAGGCCGACCTGCTCGACATCCGCAACTTCGGTGCGAAGTCGATCGACGAGGTCAAGGCGAAGCTCGCCGGCATGGGCCTGGCCCTCAAGGACAGCCCGCCCGGATTCGACCCGACCGCCGCCGCCGACGCCTTCGGCGCCGACGACGACGCGGACGCCGGTTTCGTCGAGACCGAGCAGTACTAAGAGAAAACTTTCCCGGGGCGTCCGCCCCGGGGGAACTGACACCGGTACCTGACACGGCCGGTGCAGATATGAAGGAGTAACACCATGCCGCGTCCCGCTAAGGGTGCCCGTCTGGGCGGCTCCGCCGCGCACGAGAAGCACCTTCTCGCGAACCTCGCGAAGGCGCTCTTCGAGCACGGCCGCATCACCACCACCGAGGCCAAGGCCCGCCGCCTGCGTCCCTACGCCGAGCGTCTGGTCACCAAGGCCAAGAAGGGCGACATCCACAACCGTCGCCTGGTGCTGCAGACGATCACGGACAAGAGCATCGTGCACACGCTGTTCACCGAGATCGCCCCGCGCTACGAGAACCGCCCCGGTGGTTACACGCGCATCACCAAGATCGGCAACCGTCGTGGCGACAACGCCCCGATGGCCGTGATCGAGCTGGTCGAGGCCCTCACGGTCGCCCAGCAGGCCACCGGCGAGGCCGAGGCCGCCACCAAGCGTGCGGTCAAGGAGGCCGAGGCCAAGTCCGAGGCTGCCGAGACCGAGGCTGTCGAGGAGACCAAGGAGGCCTGATCCCGCTTCGGGATCGAGCTTGCTTGATCGGCTCTGAACGGGCCCGCCCCTTCCCGGGGCGGGCCCGTTCTGCATTTCTGTGCGTCTGAGAGGATCTGTCACGTGAGTGACGAGGTGGAGCCCGGGCACGTCCGGGTACGGCTGGACCTGTCCTACGACGGCAAGGACTTCTCCGGCTGGGCGAAGCAGCGCACGCTGCGGACCGTCCAGGGCGAGCTGGAGTCGGCCCTGAAGACCGTGATGCGGCTGCCCGAGCCGGTCGAGCTGACCGTCGCCGGGCGCACCGACGCCGGCGTGCACGCCCGCGGGCAGGTCGCGCAGTTCGACATCGCCGACGAGGTGTGGGCCGAGCACCGCGCCTTGCTGCTGCGCCGCCTCGCCGGCCGGCTGCCGCACGACATCCGGGTGTGGAAGGTCGCCGAGGCCCCCCAGGGGTTCAACGCCCGGTTCTCCGCGATCTGGCGCCGCTACGCGTACCGCGTCGGCGACCACCAGGGCGGGGTCGACCCGCTGCGCCGCGGGCACGTGCTGTGGCACCAGTGGCCGCTGGACGTGGACGCCATGAACGAGGCCTCCCGCGCGCTGCTCGGCGAGCACGACTTCGCCGCCTACTGCAAGAAGCGCGAGGGCGCCACGACCATCCGCACCCTCCAGGAGCTGAGCTGGGTGCGGGGCGAGGACGGGATCGTCACCGCGACCGTCCGGGCCGACGCCTTCTGCCACAACATGGTCCGCTCCCTGGTCGGCGCCCTGCTGCACGTCGGCGACGGCCACCGGCCCGTCGAGTGGCCCGGGCAGGTCCTGGCCGCGGCGGTACGGGATTCCTCCGTGCACGTGGTCAAGCCGCACGGGCTGACCCTGGAGGAGGTCGGCTACCCCGCCGACGAGCTGCTGGCCGCCCGCAGCAAGGAGGCGCGGAACATGCGCACCCTGCCGGGCAAGGGCTGCTGCTAGACGGTTTGGGCCCGGCCCCGCCGGACCTGGAGAATGCCCGGCATGGGACATCTCGAAGCCAGCCATCTGGAGTACTACCTGCCCGACGGACGGGTACTGCTCCCCGACGTCTCCTTCCGCGTGGGGGAGGGGGCGGTGGTGGCCCTCGTGGGGGCCAACGGCGCCGGCAAGACCACCCTGCTGAAGCTGATCTCCGGTGAGCTCCAGCCGCACGGCGGCGGGGTCACGATCAGCGGCGGCCTCGGTGTGATGTCCCAGTTCGTGGGCTCGGTGCGGGACGAGTCGACCGTACGGGACCTGCTGGTCTCGGTGTCCCAGCCGCGGATCCGGGACGCGGCGAAGGCCGTGGACCGGGCCGAGGAGCTGATCCTCACCGTGGACGACGAGGCCGCGCAGATGGCCTACGCCCAGGCGCTCAGCGACTGGGCCGACGTCCAGGGCTACGAGGCGGAGACGCTCTGGGACGTCTGCACGATGGCCGCGCTGGCCATCCCGTACGACCAGGCCCAGTTCCGGCAGGTGCGCACGCTCTCCGGCGGCGAGCAGAAGCGGCTCGTCCTGGAGGCGCTGCTGCGCGGCCCGGACGAGGTGCTGCTGCTGGACGAGCCGGACAACTACCTCGACGTCCCGGGCAAGCGGTGGCTGGAGGAGCAGCTGCGGGCCACCCGCAAGACGGTCCTGTTCGTCTCCCACGACCGGGAGCTGCTGACCCAGGCCGCAGAGAAGATCATCAGCCTGGAGGCGAGCCCGATGGGCTCCGACGTCTGGGTGCACGGCGCGGGCTTCGGCACGTACCACGAGGCACGCAAGGAGCGCTTCGCCCGCTTCGAGGAGCTCAAGCGGCGCTGGGACGAGGAGCATGCCCGGCTGAAGGCCCTGGTGCTGCGGCTGCGCAACCAGGCGGCGAGCAGCCCCGACATGGCCTCCCGCTACCGGGCGATGCAGACCCGCTTCCAGAAGTTCGAGGAGGCCGGCCCGCCGCCGGAGCCGCCGCGGGAGCAGGACATCACGATGCGGCTCAAGGGCGGCCGGACGGGCGTGCGCGCGCTGACCGTGGAGAACCTGGAGCTGACCGGGCTGATGAAGCCGTTCTCGCTGGAGGTCTTCTACGGGGAGCGCGTCGCGGTCCTCGGCTCGAACGGTTCCGGCAAGTCGCACTTCCTGCGGCTGCTGGCGGGTGAGGACGTCAAGCACACGGGTGACTGGAAGCTGGGCGCACGGGTGGTTCCCGGCCATTTCGCGCAGACCCACGCCCACCCGGAACTGTTCGGCCGCACGCTCGTCGACATCCTGTGGACGGAGGCGGCCAAGCCGCTGGGCCAGGCGATGGGGGCGCTGCGCCGCTACGAGCTGGACCGGCAGGCGGAGCAGCCGTTCGAGCGGCTGTCGGGCGGCCAGCAGGCGCGGTTCCAGATCCTGCTGCTGGAGCTGGCGGGGACCACGGCGCTGCTGCTGGACGAGCCCACCGACAACCTCGACCTGGAGTCGGCGGAGGCCCTGCAGGACGGTCTGGAGTCGTACGAGGGCACCGTGCTGTGCGTGACGCACGACCGTTGGTTCGCGCGCACGTTTGACCGTTACTTGGTCTTCGGTTCAGACGGTGTTGTCCGGGAGACTCAGGAGCCCGTCTGGGACGAACGTAGGGTCGAGCGCAAGCGCTAGGGGACGGACCTCCCCCGCGCGGGTCGAGGGGGAGGCGTGGTGGGGTTGCGGCCTAGCATCTGGCTCATGCGCATCTGGCTGACGCGGAGTGGCCGGCCGGTCACGGGGGACCGGCTGGTCGTCTGGCTGCTCCGACCGGCGCCGCGGTCCTGGCGGGCGGTGGCACTGGTGGTGCTGCTGGCCGTCTCGGTGTCGACGAGCCTGCGGGAGAACTGGGGCTCGGACAACGCGTTCGTGGTCAAGGCCGCGGACGCCCTGCTGGCGGGGGTCTCCCCGTACGAGGACCGGCGCTTCCTGTACCCGCCGAGTGCGGTGCTCATGGCGGTGCCGGAGGCGCTGGTGCCCACGGGGGTGCTGCGCTGGCTGCTTCCGGCGGGGATCTCGGGGCTGGTCGGCGTCGGCTGGTGGGCGGCGCTGCGGCTGTTCTCCGTACCGCTGTGCTCGCGGTTCGCGGTCGGCGGGCTGGGGCTGCTGGGGCTGGTGTACAAGCCGTACCTGAACCTGGTGCTGATCGGGAACTGGACGGCGGTCTCCGCGGCCGCCCTGCCGGTGGCGCTGCTGCTGGCGCACCGCAGGTCGTGGGCGGCGGCGGGGCTGGTGGTGGGTCTGGCGATCGCCTGCAAGCCGATGCTGGTGCCGGCCGGGCTGGTCTTCGTGCTGGCCCGGCGGTGGCGGGGGCTGGCGGTGGCGGTGGCGGTGCCGCTGGGGCTGTCGGTGGCGGGGGCGCTGCTGATGCCGAGCCCGACGCTGTTCTTCACCAAGACGCTGCCGTTCCTGTTCCAGGGGCAGGACGCGTACGCGCTGCCCTGGGACGCCTCGCCGATCGCGGTGCTGCCGCGGCTGGGGGTGCCGCAGCCGGTGGCGGTGGCGGTGGCCTTCGCGGGGGCCGGCGCCGGGCTGTGGGGTGCCTGGCGGCGGTGGCGGCGGCCCGGCTCCGCCGAGCCGGACGGGGGAGAGCTGCGGCTGGCGGAAACGGCCTGCATGGTGATGCTCGCCGCATTCCTGGTGTCCCGTCCCTCCTTCGACCACTACCTCCTGGTGGTGCTGCCGCTGCTGCTGGCCTCGGGGGTGCGGCCGGGCTCGATGCCCCGCTCGCCCTGGTTCTGGCTGGCCCTGACCCCTCAGCTGGCGCTGGTTCCGTGGCCGTCGGAGCTGGCCCACAAGCGGCGTGCGTTCAAGGACGCGGCGACCCTGTGCGGGCTCGCGTGTCTGCTGGCGCGTCGTGCCACCCGTTCCGTTCGGGTTATCCTGGAGCCCGTAACAACTGCGGGGTCCCCACCCAGGACCGAACCGGAGTGCGCCGCGACGTCAGCAGCATCGGCATCGCGGACCGCGTTTTGACCCATACGGGTCTGCTTGGGTATCCTGCTGGTTTGTTATGCGTATGGGCTTTCTCATTCTCACGTGAAAGGGCCTTACGCCGGTCCACCGGACCGATGACCAGCGGTTTTCACTCGGGTGCGTCCCCGATGTGAACGAGGGCTGTCGTGATCGTCCGTGGTGACCCTGTCAGGACCCTTCCCGCGGGGCTCGTGCCCTATGGGATGACCCACCACTGAAGAAGCGAAGGCATACGCGTGCGTACGTTCAGCCCCAAGCCCGGCGACATCTCGCGCCAGTGGCTCGTCATCGACGCCCAGGACGTTGTCCTCGGCCGTCTGGCGACCCAGGCCGCTGCCCTCCTGAAGGGCAAGCACAAGCCGACTTACGCCCCCCACATGGACATGGGCGACTTCGTCATCGTCATCAACGCCGACAAGGTTCACCTGTCCGGCAACAAGGCCTCCCAGAAGATGGCCTACCGCCACTCCGGTTTCCCGGGCGGTCTGCGCTCCGTGCGCTACGACGACCTGCTGGCGAACAACCCGGAGAAGGCCGTCGAGAAGGCCGTCAAGGGCATGCTCCCCAAGAACTCCCTGGGCCGTCAGATGCTCTCGAAGCTGAAGGTCTACTCGGGCGACCAGCACCCGCACGCTGCCCAGCAGCCGGTGCCGTTCGAGATCACCCAGGTCGCGCAGTAGTTCCGGCCACCCCCTAAACACAGAGAATTCTGAGGAGCATCGTGGCCGAGACCACCGCCGAGACCCCCGTCGACGAGTTCGAGGGCGTCGAGGAGTACACCACCGAGTCGGACGTCGTCGTCGAGGGCGACTACACCTCCGAGTCCCTTGCCGGTCGCTTCGGTGACCCCCAGCCGGCCGCCGGCCTGGGCCGTCGCAAGAACGCCATCGCCCGCGTCCGGATCGTTCCGGGCACCGGCAAGTGGAAGATCAACGGTCGCACCCTTGAGGACTACTTCCCCAACAAGGTGCACCAGCAGGAAGTCAACGAGCCCTTCAAGCTCCTCGAGCTTGACGGCCGCTACGACGTCATCGCCCGCATCTCGGGTGGCGGCGTCTCCGGTCAGGCCGGCGCCCTGCGCCTCGGCGTGGCCCGCGCGCTGAACGAGGCGGACGTGGACAACAACCGCCCGGCGCTGAAGAAGGCCGGCTTCCTCTCCCGCGACGACCGTGCGGTCGAGCGCAAGAAGGCCGGTCTCAAGAAGGCCCGTAAGGCTCCGCAGTACAGCAAGCGTTAATCTGCGCCTGCTGTTCAGCAACGAAACCGCCCCGGCAGCACTCTCTGTGCTGCCGGGGCGGTTCGTTTACCGCCAAAAACGGCAAACACCTGTCACTAGCGGGCACCAAGCGAAGCGTGAACTCGGGAGGACAACAGTGGGACGACTCTTCGGGACGGACGGTGTGCGAGGCGTCGCCAACGCGGATCTGACGGCTGAGCTCGCGCTCGGCCTCTCCGTGGCGGCCGCACACGTACTGGCCGAGGCGGGCACCTTCGCGGGCCACCGCCCCACGGCGGTGGTCGGCCGCGATCCCCGCGCCTCGGGCGAGTTCCTGGAGGCCGCGGTCGTCGCCGGCCTCGCCAGCGCCGGCGTGGACGTCCTGCGCGTCGGTGTGCTGCCCACCCCGGCGGTGGCGTATCTCACCGGTGCGCTGGGCGCCGACCTCGGCGTGATGCTCTCCGCGAGCCACAACGCCATGCCCGACAACGGCATCAAGTTCTTCGCGCGCGGCGGCCACAAGCTCGCCGACGAGCTGGAGGACAAGATCGAGGCCGTCTACGAGGAGCACCGCACCGGCGCCCCCTGGGCCCGGCCCACCGGCGCCGGCGTCGGCCGGGTCTCGGACTACGACGAGGGCTTCGACAAGTACGTCGCCCACCTGATCGGCGTCCTGCCCAACCGCCTCGACGGCCTGAAGATCGTCCTGGACGAGGCCCACGGAGCGGCCGCCCGCGTCTCCCCCGAGGCCTTCACCCGGGCCGGCGCCGAGATCGTCACCATCGGTGCCGAGCCCGACGGCCTGAACATCAACGACGGCTGCGGCTCCACCCACCTCGACCTGCTCAAGAGCGCCGTCGTCGAGCACGGGGCGGCCCTGGGCATCGCCCACGACGGGGACGCCGACCGCTGCCTCGCGGTGGACGCCGACGGCAACGAGATCGACGGCGACCAGATCCTCGCCGTGCTCGCCCTCGCCATGCGCGAGGCCGGACAGCTGCGCGAGAACACCGTCGTCGCCACCGTCATGTCGAACCTGGGCTTCAAGCTGGCCATGGAGGCCGAGGGCGTCCAGCTCGTCCAGACCGCCGTCGGCGACCGGTACGTCCTGGAGTCGATGAAGGAGCACGGCTACGCCCTGGGTGGCGAGCAGTCCGGCCACGTGATCATCCTCGACCACGCCACCACCGGCGACGGCACCCTCACCGGCCTCATGCTGGCCGCCCGGGTCGCCGCCACCGGCCGCTCCCTGGCCGACCTCGCCGGGGTCATGACCCGGCTCCCGCAGGTCCTGATCAACGTCAAGGACGTCGACAAGTCCCGCGTCTCCACCTCCGCCGAGCTGGCCAGCGCGGTCACCGAGGCCGAGCGCGAGCTCGGTTCCACCGGACGGGTGCTGCTGCGCCCCTCGGGCACCGAGCCGCTCGTACGGGTGATGGTGGAGGCCGCCGACATCGAGCAGGCCCGCGCGGTCGCCGGGCGGCTCGCCGACGTGGTGAAGTCGGCGCTGGGCTAGGCCTGCGGCTGGACCTGCGTCCGCGACGGCCGCTGCGGGGGTGCCCCGCAGCGGCCGTCGCGGGCTTTCAGAGCTTGCGCAGGCTCAGCTTCGTGACCTTGTGGTCGGGGCCCTTGCGGACGACGAGGGTGGCGCGGCCGCGCGTGGGGGCCACGTTCTCCAGCAGGTTGGGCTTGTTGATGGTCCGCCACATCGTCTTCGCGTAGTCCAGGGCCTCCTCCTCCGAGACCTGGGTGTACTTGCGGAAGTAGGAGAACGGGTTCTGGAACGCGGTCTCGCGCAGCTTCCGGAAGCGGTTGAGGTACCAGCGCTCGATGTCCTCGGGGCGGGCGTCCACGTACACGCTGAAGTCGAAGTAGTCGGCGAGGCCGACCCGGGTCCGGCCGTCCTTGCCGGGGAGGGCCGGCTGGAGGACGTTCAGGCCCTCGACGATGAGGATGTCCGGGCGGCGCACGACGAGCCGCTCGTCCGGGACGATGTCGTAGATCAGGTGCGAGTAGACCGGGGCGGTGACCTCGTCCTTGCCGGCCTTGATGTCGGCGACGAACTTGGTGAGCGCGCGGCGGTCGTAGGACTCGGGGAAGCCCTTGCGGGAGGTCAGGCCGCGGCGCTGGAGCTCCTTCATCGGGTAGAGGAACCCGTCCGTGGTGACCCGTTCGACGCGCGGGTGCTCGGGCCAGCGGGCCAGCAGGGCCTGGAGCAGACGGGCCACCGTGGACTTGCCGACGGCGACCGAGCCGGCCACCCCTATGACGAACGGGGTCCCCTGCTGGGCGCCGTGGCCGTTGCCGCCGGCGTCGCCGAGGAAGGTGTTCAGGGTGCCGCGCAGGTTGCTGGTGGCGCCGACGTAGAGGTTGAGCAGGCGCGAGAGCGGCAGGTAGACGTCCCGGACCTCGTCGAGGTCGATGACGTCTCCGAGGCCGCGCAGTCGCTCGACCTCCTCCGCCGTCAGCGGCAGGGGGGTGCGCTCGCGCAGGGCGCTCCACTCGGCCCGCGTGAGGTCGACGTAGGGCGAGGGCTCGGGCACCCGGCGGGGACCGGGACGCTCCGTTGCGTGCTCCGGAGTACAGCGCGTCGGCGATGTGATCACACCGCCCATTGTCGGGGCTCGGGGCCCCTCGTGGGTGGTGGGGTCGGTCACGTGGCGGTGCCGGGCGGCGGGAAGGCCAGGTGGGGCGGTGGAGCGCGACCGGGTCTCGATCGGAAGCCCGTCCTGTCTCGTGCCGATCACGATTTCCCGGTGTGACCAGGAAGATCCCGCGGATGTGCCCTTAACACCGGTCACGTGATCGAGCAAGTCGTACATTGTTCGTCACCGCGACGTTGACCGGCGTCCCGCGGTGATCTTGCTTCATGGGGGAGAGCTTTCACGTGGGTACCACGTCTGTCCATCGCGGCGTCCTGGCCGCGTCCGCCGTTTCCTTGTGCCTACTGGCCGCCGCGGACGCGAGCGGGGACGAGAGGCTCGGATGAGACCCGGACGCGTGCGGCGCGCGGCCGCGACAGCCGTCTCGGGGCTGGCGCTGGCCGCGCTGGCCACAGGATGCGGGGCGGGCCGGCCCGCCGTGATCGTGGTGGAGGCGGACGTCCAGGCCGCCGAGCTGCCGGTTTCCGACCAGGCCGCCGGGCCGGCCCGCAAGGGGCAGCACGTCGTTCCCCCGCAGCAGGGCAGGCTCCAGGCGGCCCCGGAGCGCCTGCTGGTCGCCCAGGGGGACCTCCTGGACCACAAGGTGACCCCGGAGGCGCACGACAGCGCCCCGGCGGCGAGCGTGGACCGGCCCGAGTGCCGGGAGCTGGCCCGTGCGGTCTCCGGCTTCCTGCCGGCGGGGCGGACCGGCTGGGCCCGGGCCTCGGTCGTCGCGGTGGCGTCGGCGCTGCCGGACGACGCGCCGGAGGGGCAGAAGCGGGCGGCCGCGCAGGACGCCGCCAGCTCGACGGTGACGGTCGTGACCGTCGGCTCGTACGCCGGGGACGCCGCCCACGGGCACTTCGCCGAGGTGCAGGCGGCCGGGCGGGCCTGTGAGGGCGGGTACGCGGCGACGGTGAACGGGGAGTCCTTCACCGTGACCCGGGTCGTCCCGCACGCCGCGTACGGCGGTGACGAGTCCCTGGCCTACACCGTCGAGGCGGAGCGCGACGGGGAGCCGTACCAGACCGAGCTGATGGTGGTCCGCAAGGGCGCCACCCTCGTGAACTTCCACGCCAGCCGGCTCTCCGGCGAGGCGCAGTTGGCGGCTCCCGCGATCGAGGCACAGGTCAGGAAGCTGGGCTGACGTCCCGCCAGGGCGGGGGGTCGCCCGGGCGGGTCAACCCCGCGCCGGCGGATTCGCCGGGGCGGGGTTTTCGTCCTGTTCGGGTACCCGACAGCGGACCGACTCAGGCGTACCCTGCGCCCTATGTGCGGAATTGTGGGATACGTGGGAGCGCAGTCGGCGCTCGATGTGGTCATCGCCGGACTGAAGCGGCTGGAGTACCGCGGCTACGACTCGGCCGGGGTCGCCGTCCTCGCCGACGGCAAGCTCGTCAGCGCCAAGAAGGCCGGAAAACTCGTCAACCTGGAGAAGGAGCTGGTCGCGCAGCCGCTGCCCGCGGGCTCCACGGGCCTCGGGCACACCCGGTGGGCGACCCACGGCGGGCCCACCGACGTCAACGCCCATCCCCATCTGGACAACTCCGGCCGGGTGGCGGTCGTCCACAACGGGATCATCGAGAACTTCGCCGCTCTCCGCGCCGAACTGGCCGAGCGCGGGCACCGGCTGGAGTCCGAGACGGACACCGAGGTCGTCGCGCACCTGCTGGCCGAGCACTTCGAGGCGGCCCGGGAGGCCGGGCGGGCGGGGGGACCGGCAGGGCCGGGAGGGTTGGGGGGATCGGGGCTCGCGGAGGCGATGCGGCAGGTGTGCCGGCGGCTCGAAGGGGCGTTCACCCTGGTCGCGGTGCACGCCGACGAGCCGGACGTGGTGGTCGGGGCGCGCCGGAACTCCCCGCTGGTGGTGGGCGTTGGGGAAGGTGAGAACTTCCTCGCCTCGGACGTGGCCGCGTTCATCGCCCACACCCGGTCCGCGATCGAGCTGGGGCAGAACCAGGTCGTCGAGCTCCGCCGCGACGGGGTCTCGGTGACCGGCTTCGACGGTTCGCCCGCGTCGGTTCGGGCCTACCACGTGGACTGGGACGCCTCGGCGGCCGAGAAGGGGGGTTATGACTACTTCATGCTCAAGGAGATCGCCGAGCAGCCGAAGGCTGTCGCCGACACCCTCCTGGGCAGGATCGACGCGAGCGGCCTGCTGACCCTGGACGAGGTGCGCATCCCCGCCTCGGTGCTCCGCGAGGTCGACAAGGTCGTGATCGTGGCGTGCGGTACGGCGTACCACGCGGGCATGATCGCGAAGCTGGCCATCGAGCACTGGACCCGCATCCCGTGCGAGACCGAGCTGGCCAGCGAGTTCCGCTACCGCGACCCCATCCTGGACCAGCGGACGCTGGTGATCGCGATCTCGCAGTCCGGCGAGACCATGGACACCCTGATGGCGTTGCGCCACGCCCGTGAACAGGGTGCCCGGGTGCTGGCCGTCTGCAATACGAACGGGTCGACCATCCCGCGCGAGTCGGACGCCGTGCTGTACACGCACGCCGGGCCGGAGGTGGCCGTCGCCTCGACCAAGGCGTTCCTGACGCAGCTGGTGGCCTGCTACCTCGTCGCCCTGTACCTCGGCCAGGTGCGCGGGACGAAGTGGGGCGACGAGATCGAGGCGGTGATCCGGGAACTGTCGGACATCGCCGCGGCGGTGGACCGCGTCCTGGAGACGATGGAGCCGGTCCGGGCCCTGGCGCGCTCGCTCGCCGACAAGGACACCGTGCTGTTCCTCGGCCGGCACGTCGGATACCCGGTGGCGCTGGAGGGCGCGCTCAAGCTCAAGGAGCTGGCGTACATGCACGCCGAGGGCTTCGCGGCGGGCGAGCTCAAGCACGGGCCGATCGCGCTGATCGAGGAGGACCTGCCGGTCGTGGTCGTCGTCCCGTCGCCGCGCGGCCGCTCCGTCCTGCACGACAAGATCGTCTCGAACATCCAGGAGATCCGGGCGCGCGGGGCGCGGACCATCGTCATCGCCGAGGAGGGCGACGACGCGGTCGTGCCGTACGCCGACCACCTGATCCGGATTCCGGCCACCCCGACGCTGCTGCAGCCGCTGGTGGCGACGGTCCCGCTCCAGGTGTTCGCGTGCGAGCTGGCGACCGCGCGCGGCAACGAGGTGGACCAGCCGCGTAACCTCGCGAAGTCGGTGACCGTGGAGTGAGCGAGTAGTTGGGGTTTTTGCCGTGATTGTCGGTGTGGGGATTGACGTGGCCGAGATCGCCCGGTTCGGCGCGGCGCTGGAGCGGACGCCGCAGATGGCGGAGCGGCTCTTCCTCCACTCCGAGTTGACGCTCCCGAGCGGCGAGCGGCGCGGAGTCGCCTCGCTCGCCGCCCGGTTCGCGGCCAAGGAGGCCCTGGCCAAGGCGCTGGGCGCGCCCGGGGGCCTGTTGTGGACCGACGCCGAGGTGTACGTCGAGGACACGGGGCAGCCGCGGCTGCGGGTGTCCGGCACCGTCGAGGCCCGGGCGCGGGCGCTCGGGGTGAAGTCCTGGCACATCTCGCTGAGCCATGACGCCGGGATCGCGTCGGCGGTGGTGATCGCGGAGGGCTGAGGCCCGGCGTGTGCGGCAGGCTGGTGGTATGCGTACTGCTTACAGCGTGGAGACCGTGCGGGCCGCCGAGCGCGAGTTGATGGCCCGTCTGCCGGAGGGCGCCCTGATGGCGCGGGCCGCGGCCGGGCTGGCCGCCGTGTGCGCGGAGCTGCTGGCCGGGGGCCGGGGCCGGGTCTACGGGGCCCGGGTGGTGCTGCTGGTCGGGCCCGGGGACAACGGCGGCGACGCCCTGTACGCGGGCGCCCGGCTGGCCCGGCGCGGGGCGGGGGTGACGGCGGTGGCGATGGACCCCGATCGGATGCACCCGGGCGGGCTGGCCGCGCTGAGGGCCGCCGGGGGACGGGTCGGGGCCGCGGTGCCGGAGCGGGCCGACCTGGTCGTGGACGGGCTGCTCGGGATCGGCGGCCGGGGCGGGCTGCGGCCGGCCGCGGCGGAGCTGGTGGAGCGGATCCCGGCCGGGGTGCCCGTGGTCGCGGTGGACCTGCCGAGCGGGGTGGACGCCGATACCGGGGAGGTGTCCGGGCCGGCGGTGAGGGCCGATGTGACGGTGACCTTCGGGGCGTACAAGCCGGGGCTGCTGACCGACCCGGGGGCCTCGCGGGTGGGGGCGGTGCGGCTGGTGGACATCGGGCTGGAGTTCCCGGACTCCGCCGTCGCGATGGAGGCGCTGCAACACGCCGACGTGGCCCGGCTGCTGCCGGTGCCGACGGCGTCGAGCGACAAGTACCGGCGCGGGGTCGTCGGGGTCGTCGCCGGATCGGAGCAGTACCCGGGCGCGGCGGTGCTCGCCGTGGCGGGGGCGCTGCGGGGCGGCGCGGGCGCGGTGCGGTACGTGGGTCCGGCGGCGGAGGCCGTGCTGGCGCGGTTCCCCGAGGTGCTGGTCGGGCCGGGACGGGTGCAGGCCTGGGTGGTCGGGCCGGGGCTGGGCTCGGGGCGTGCGGAGGAGGTCGGGCGGGCCCTGGCGGACGCGGACGTGCCGGTGCTGGTCGACGCGGACGGGCTGCGCGGGCTGGACCCCGCGGCGGTGCGGGCGCGCCGGGCCGCGACCCTGCTGACCCCGCACGCGGGGGAGGCGGCGGCGCTGCTGGGGGTGGCCCGGGAGGCGGTGGAGGCGGGCCGGCTGGGCGCCGTACGGGAGTTGGCGGGGCGGTACGGGGCGGCGGTCCTGCTGAAGGGGTCCACGACGCTGGTCGCCCCCGCTGGGGGCGGGGCCGTGCGGGTGAACCCGACGGGCACGCCGTGGCTGGCCACCGCCGGGAGCGGCGACGTGCTGTCCGGGCTGGCGGGGGCGCTGCTCGCCGGGGGGCTCGGCGGGGTGGACGCGGGGGCCGTGGCGGCGTACCTGCACGGCCTCGCGGGGCGGTTCGCGGCGGGTGGGGCCCCGGTGGTGGCGCAGGAGGTGGCCACCGCGCTACCGCAGGCGTGGCGAAGCGTAACGGCGTAACCCGCCCGGCCGATCCCGCCCCACGTCCGCTGTGAGGGGGTTGCTCCCCGCCCCGCCCTTCCTCCGTTCCCCGAGGCTCCGCCTCGGACTCCCGCGCCTCGAACTCCTCCGGCTGTCGGCGGGAGGTACCCCTAGGCGGGGCTCATCTGGGGGTGGCGAATGGGGCGAATCGTGCTGGATCACCGGGTCGTGCGGGTTCTGAGAGACTGTGGGCGATGAACGAGACACCGATGCGCGTGTACGCCGAGATCGATCTTGATGCCGTACGGGCCAACGTGCGTGCCCTGCGGGCGCGGGCGCCCCGGGCCGAGCTGATGGCCGTCGTCAAGGCGAACGCCTATGGGCACGGGGCCCTCCCGTGTGCCCGGGCGGCCCAGGAGGCCGGGGCCACCTGGCTCGGCACCGCCACCCCCGAGGAGGCGCTGGAGCTGCGCGCCGCCGGGATCCAGGGGCGGATCATGTGCTGGCTGTGGACCCCCGGCGGGCCCTGGCAGGAGGCCGTCGAGGCCGACATCGACGTGTCCGTCAGCGGGATGTGGGCCCTGGAGGAGGTCCGCGCGGCCGCCCGCGCGGCCGGCCGCACCGCCCGTATCCAGCTCAAGGCCGACACCGGCCTCGGCCGCAACGGCTGCCAGCCCGCCGACTGGGCCGAGCTCGTCGGCGCGGCCGTCGCCGCGCAGGCCGAGGGAACCGTCCGGGTCACCGGCGTCTGGTCGCACTTCGCCTGCGCCGACGAGCCCGGCCACCCCTCCATCCGGCTCCAGCTCGACGCCTTCCGCGACATGCTGGCCTACGCCGAGAAGGAGGGCGTCGACCCCGAGGTCCGGCACATCGCCAACTCGCCCGCGACCCTCACCCTCCCCGAGGCCCACTTCGACCTCGTCCGCCCCGGCCTGGCCGTCTACGGCGTCTCGCCCTCCCCCGAGCTCGGCACACCGGCCGAACTCGGCCTGCGGCCCGCCATGACCCTCAAGGCCTCGCTCGCCCTGGTCAAGACCGTCCCCGCCGGGCACGGCGTGAGCTATGGCCACCACTACGTCACCGGCTCCGAGACGCACCTCGCGCTCGTCCCCGCCGGCTACGGCGACGGCCTTCCGCGGGGCGCCTCCGGCCGCGGGCCCGTGCTCGTCGCCGGGAAGATCCGGCAGGCCGCCGGGCGGATCGCCATGGACCAGTTCGTCGTGGACCTCGGCGAGGACCGCGCCGAGGCGGGCGACCAGGTCGTCATCCTCGGCGACGCCGAGCGCGGCGAGCCGACCGCCGAGGACTGGGCTCAAGCGGCGCATACGATCGCGTATGAGATCGTCACCCGTATCGGAGGTCGGGTGCCCCGGGTCTACCTCGGCGGCTGAGGCTGAGTGAGGACGGCGACGTCGTGAGCGGGAACGGGTCGTGAGCGAGAACTGGCGCAAGGCCGGCTGGGCCGGCGCCGCCATCGGTGTCATGGCGGCGGGCGCCGCGGCCGGTGTCGCCGTCGAACGGATCACCGTGGGCCGGGGCATCCGCCGCAAGGCGCGCCTCGCGCTGGACGCCGCCGGGGACTACGGCTCCCTGCGCGGGACCGAGGGCACCTGCCGCGCCGAGGACGGCACCGAGCTCTACTACGAGGTCGACGAGGCGGAGGAGGGGCCCCGGAGCGCCGGCAGGCGCCGGCCGCGCCGCAAGGGCGCCGCCCCGGCCACCGTCGTGTTCTGCCACGGCTACTGCCTCAGCCAGGACTCCTGGCACTTCCAGCGCGCTGCCCTGCGCGGGACCGTCCGCTCCGTCTACTGGGACCAGCGCAGCCACGGCCGCAGCGCCCGCGGCCTCGCCCAGGCCGACGGCGAGCCCGTCACCATCGACCAGCTCGGCCGCGACCTCAAGGCCGTCATCGACGCCGCCGCGCCCGAGGGCCCGCTCGTCCTCGTCGGCCACTCCATGGGCGGCATGACCGTCATGGCCCTCGCCGAGCAGTTCCCCGAGCTGGTGCGCGAGCGCGTGCTCGGGGTGGCCCTGGTCGGGACCTCCAGCGGGCGGCTCGGGGAGGTCACGTACGGGCTGCCGGCCATCGGGCAGGGCGCGGTGCGCCGCCTGCTGCCGGGCGTGCTCAGGGCCCTCGGCTCCCAGGTGGAGCTCGTGGAGAAGGGCCGCCGGGCCACCGCCGACCTCTTCGCCGGGATGATCAAGCTCTACTCGTTCGGCTCCCGCGACGTCGACCCCGGCGTCGCGCGCTTCGCCGAGCGGCTGATCGAGGCCACCCCCATCGACGTGGTCGCCGAGTTCTTCCCGGCCTTCCAGACTCACGACAAGAGCGCCGCCCTCCAGCGGTTCGCCGACGTCCCCGTCACCGTGGTCGCCGGGGACCGGGACATGATCATCCCGGCCGGGCACAGCGTGGCGATCAAGGAGGAGCTTCCGGCCGCCGACCTGGTGGTCCTGGAGGAGACCGGCCACCTGATGATGCTCGAACGCCCCGAGATCGTGACGGGGCTGCTCACCGGCCTGCTGGAGCGCGCCGGAGCCGTCCGCGCACCGACTAACGTTGGGGCGCATGGAAGACGTACAGCGGGAAGCGCCGCGCAGCCCGGCCGCTGAGGCCCTGGCCGAGGCCGCCGCCGAAACCCTGATCACCGTCGACTCGCCCGCCTCCATGCAGGAGCTGGGCCGCAGGATCGCCGGCCTGCTGCGCCCCGGCGACCTGGTCCTGCTGACCGGTGAGCTCGGCGCGGGCAAGACCACCCTGACCCGGGGGCTGGGGGAGGGGCTGGGCGTGCGCGGGGCCGTGACCTCGCCGACCTTCGTGATCGCCCGGGTGCACCCGTCCCTGGGCGACGGGCCGCCGCTGGTGCACGTGGACGCGTACCGGCTGGGCGGCGGGCTGGACGAGATGGAGGACCTGGACCTCGACGTCTCGCTGCCCGAGTCCGTGGTCGTCGTGGAGTGGGGCGACGGCAAGGTGGAGGAGCTTTCCGACGACCGGCTGCACGTGGTCATCGGACGGGCGGTGGGCCACGAGGAGGTCCTGGACGACGTGCGCGAGGTAGCGCTGCGCGGCGTCGGTGCGCGCTGGGCCGAGGCCGGGCCGGAGCTGGCGCGGCTCTCGCCGGCGTAGCCGTTCCGGCCGTTCCGGCCGTTCCGCCGACGAGGTACCGACAACTCGTCGGGAAAACGTTGCGCTGGTGCGGGCTCGCGTGATGACATGGTACCGAGCGCTGGTTAGGTCTACCTAAGTGCGGCGCCCCGGGGTCTCAGGAGGCAGCCATGTCGGCAGCAGGAGCAGAGCGAGCGCCCGTCGTGTCCATGCGGGCCCTGCTCGCGGCGGGCGTGGCCGCCAGCGCCGTGTCCACACCGCCCGCGCGCTCGGAAGCGAGCCCCCCGGACCCCGCGCCCGAGGGCGCGGCGGACACGGAACAGGCCGCCTCCGTGGAACCGGAAGCGGCCTGACGCCTGCGACGGCCCGTACGCGGTACCCACGTACGGGTGAAAAATGTGCTCGGAAAGGAGCGCTGGGGAAACCCCCGGCGAGCCGGACGGCCCCCGACGGCCCCCGACGGCCTACTGGACGACGACGACCTTCGAGTTGTACAGCGCGAAGGCCCACATGGCGTCGCCGTCCGCACGCGACATCCGGATGCCGCCCGTCTTCTTCGCCGGGTCCGGCTGCGGCAGGGCGCCGTCCACCCGGGCGCTGAAGCCGATCCCGATGCCCTCGGTGCTGCTGGCGAAGCGGACGACGTGCTCGATCGGCACCCCGTCCGAGCCGGTGACCGTGCCCGCCCGGGAGTTGACCAGGTAGCTGCCGGGCGCCGGGTGCACCGTGCTCGGCACCACCGTGAAGGTCTTCGGGTCCTTGCCGTCCTCCGTGACCAGCCACACCCGCTTCTGCGACACCGAGTACACCACCCGCTGCCCGGTGCCCGACTCGGCCGGCAGCTTCGCCGGCTTCGCCGCGTCCTGCTGCTGCGCCGGAGCCTGGTTCTGGGGGTTCGCCGGGGCCTGCGCGGCGGGCTTCACGGGGTGCGCGGGAGCGGTCGCGTGGGCCTGGTAGCCGAGGAACCCGATCGCCGCGATCGCCGTGACGGTGAGCCCGGCCACGATTCCCGAGCTGCTGCTTGCCACCTTGCTCCTACCTCTCCGCGCCCGCGCGTACCGGTTGCTGCCCTGTCGCCGTGCCGCCGCCGCCCCACAGCCGCTGCGGCGCCGCGCCGTACTCCCGGTCGAAAGGTAGCAGCCGGGGCCCGCCGCGACCGGCCGCAAGGCCCAGCCGCCGGGGAGTCGTAGGCTGTTCGCGTGCTCTTGCTCGCCGTAGATACCGCCACGCCCGCCGTCACCGTCGCCCTGCACGACGGGGAGTCCGTCCTGGCCGAGTCCCACCAGGTCGACGCCCGCCGCCACGGGGAGCTCCTGCTGCCCTCCGTGGACCGGGTCCTCGCCGAGGCCGGGGTGAAGCTCGAAGCCCTCACCGGCATCGTCGTCGGCGTCGGCCCCGGCCCCTACACCGGGCTGCGCGTCGGCCTGGTCACCGCCTCCACCTTCGCCTCCGTCCTCGGCATCCCCGTGCACGGCCTGTGCACCCTCGACGGGCTCGCCTACGCCGCGGGCGCCGCCGGGATCGAGGGCCCCTTCACCGTCGCCACCGACGCGCGGCGCAAGGAGGTCTACTGGGCGCGCTACGAGGACCCCCGCACCCGGGTCGGCGAGCCCGCCGTGGACCGCCCGGCCGACATCGCCGAGCAGGTCGCCGGCCTCCCGGCGGTCGGCCGGGGCGCCCGGCTCTACCCGGAGGTCTTCACCGACGCGCGCGACCCCGAGCACCAGTCGGCCGCGGCCCTCGCCGCCCTCGCCGCCGAACGCCTCGCGGCCGGCGCGGCGTTCGAGAACGCCGACGGCGTCCCGCCGGCCCCGCTCTACCTGCGCCGCCCCGACGCCCAGGTGCCGAAGAACTACAAGGTGGTCACCCCGCAGTGACGGCCCCGACCGCAGTGCTCCGCGAGATGCGCTGGTGGGACATCGCACCGGTGCTGGAACTGGAGCACGAGCTCTTCCCCGAGGACGCCTGGTCCGCCGGGATGTTCTGGTCCGAACTCGCCCACGCCCGCGGCCCGCGCGCCAGCCGCCGCTACGTCGTCGCCGAGGACCCGGACAGCGGCCGCCTGGTCGGCTACGCCGGACTGGCGGCCTCCGGCGACCTGGGCGACGTACAGACCATCGCGGCGGCCAAGGACCAGTGGGGCACCGGACTCGGCGCCCGGCTGCTCACCGAGCTGCTGCGCGCCGCGACCGCCTTCGAGTGCGCGGAGGTGCTGCTGGAGGTACGGGTCGACAACACCCGCGCCCAGCGGCTCTACGAGCGCTTCGGCTTCGAGCCGATCGGCTTCCGGCGCGGCTACTACCAGCCGGGGAACGTCGACGCGCTGGTGATGCGCCTGACCGACCCGGCCCGCACGGCTGCCGCCACTTCGACCACAGAGAATCCCGAACACCCTGAGAGCAGTGAGACCCATGGCTGACGAACCGCTCGTCCTCGGCATCGAGACCTCCTGCGACGAGACCGGCGTCGGCATCGTCCGCGGCACCACCCTGCTCGCCGACGCGGTCGCCTCCAGCGTCGACGAGCACGCCCGCTTCGGCGGCGTCGTGCCCGAGGTCGCCTCCCGGGCCCACCTCGAGGCGATGGTCCCGACCATCGAGCGCGCCCTGAAGGAAGCCGGCGTCACCGCCCGCGACCTCGACGGCATCGCCGTCACCGCCGGTCCCGGCCTCGCGGGCGCCCTGCTGGTCGGCGTCTCCGCGGCGAAGGCGTACGCGTACGCGCTCGGCAAGCCGCTGTACGGGGTCAACCACCTCGCCTCCCACATCTGCGTCGACCAGCTCGAACACGGTCCGCTGCCCGAGCCGACCATGGCCCTGCTGGTCTCCGGGGGCCACTCCTCGCTGCTGCTGGCCCCGGACATCACCAGCGACGTGCGCCCGCTGGGCGCGACCATCGACGACGCGGCGGGCGAGGCCTTCGACAAGATCGCCCGCGTGCTCCAGCTGGGCTTCCCCGGCGGGCCGGTCATCGACCGGCTGGCCAAGGAGGGCGACCCCGCGGCCATCAACTTCCCGCGCGGGCTCACCGGTTCGCGCGACCCGGCGTACGACTTCTCCTTCTCCGGCCTCAAGACGGCGGTGGCCCGCTGGATCGAGGCGAAGCGGAACGCGGGCGAGGAGGTGCCGGTGCGTGATGTGGCGGCCTCCTTCCAGGAGGCGGTGGTGGACGTGCTGACGCGCAAGGCGATCCGCGCGTGCAAGGACGAGGGCGTGG
Source organism: Streptomyces katrae (assembly GCF_002028425.1). Classification (GTDB taxonomy): domain Bacteria; phylum Actinomycetota; class Actinomycetes; order Streptomycetales; family Streptomycetaceae; genus Streptomyces; species Streptomyces katrae_A. The sequence continues at coordinate 4,671,772 of NZ_CP020042.1, forward strand.
ACCACCTGATGATCGGCGGTGGCGTGGCGGCCAACTCCCGGCTGCGCTCGCTGGCGCAGGAGCGGTGCGACGCCGCGGGGATCACCCTGCGCGTACCGCGGCCCAAGCTGTGCACCGACAACGGCGCCATGGTCGCCGCGCTGGGTGCGGAGATGGTCAAGCGGAACCGTCCGGCCTCGGACTGGGACCTGTCCGCGGACTCCTCCCTCCCGGTGACGGACCCCCACGTCCCGGGCACGTCCCACGAGCACGGCCACGACCACGACAACGGCCACGGTCATGGCCACGGTGGGCACTCCCACGACCACGTGCACGAGCTCAGCAAGGACAACCTCTACTCGTGAACACCGTCGCGCTGATGTGGGAGGCCCGGGCCGTCGAGGGCCGGGGCAACGAGCTGCTGGAGTGGGCCCGCGCCCAGGTCCTGGCCCGGGAGCCGCTGCGCCGCGAGGTGCTGCGCGCGCAGCAGGACCGGGTGCTCGTGATCACCTGGTGGGAGGCGCCCGAGGGCGGAGCGGCGGCGGAGCTCCCGGAGCTGCCGGAGCCCGCGGCGGACCTGATCACCCGGGCCGTGCACCGCTGGCGGTTCGAATCCGTCGAGGTCACGGAGGGCGGCTGAGCGCGGGTCGAGGAGCGCTGCGGTGAAGCTCCAAGGGGCGTCGCTAGGGTCATGCGCATGCCTAGCCGCCGTGACCTGCCGCCCCCGCCGCCGCCCGCGCACCTGCGCGAGTGGCTGGACGAGCGCGTCGTACGGGCCGACCGCGCGCGCTTCCTCGCGGACCTGAGCCGCCGCAGCCTGGGCCTGGGGCGGCTGGCGCTGCTGTGGGTGCTGGCGGCGGTCTTCGCGGTGGGCTGGACCTTCGTGAGCATGGCCGTGATGACCTTCGAGTCCGGCGCCGGGCCGGAGCGCCTCTTCGGCGCCGTGTTCGCCGTGATGGGGCTGGCGGTGCTGGTGCCGGCCGGCTACTGCTTCGTACGGGGCGCCCGGCAGGAGCGCCGGGTGCACCAGCTGCTGTGCGCCTGGGCCGTCGCGGACCGCGGCCCCGGCGCGGACACGGGGCTGCGCGCACCGGTCCGGAGCGCGGTGTGGCTGCTGGCCTCCCTGTCCCTGGGCGCCCTCGGCCTCTGGACGGCCTTCACCGCCGCGGCGGGCGCCCGGCCGGGGGCGGACACGGTCGGGGAGGTCGCGTACTCCATGGGCCTCGGGCTGATCCTGTGGATCACCGCCCTCCTGGGCCTGGCCAAGGCCGCCACCCACTACAGCTGGTCCCTCCGCGCCCGCACGGCCGCCCACCCGAAGCGCGCCCAGCGCGCCCAGGCCGCCCCTGCCCGCCCGGCGAAGTCCAGCCTCGCCGGCGCGTGAGGCGCGGTACCCGCCCACCGGCCCGGCGGTAGCCGGGGGAGGCCGGGGCGCGGGGTCGGGGGCCGGGCCCGCGAACCGCTAGGCCACCGGCGAGCCGATCAGCATCGCCGGCGCCCCGCCCACCCGCGTCAGGAACACCGTCGCCGCGTTCGGCCCCGACGGCTTCACCTTCCGCCGCAGTTCCTCCGGCTCGATCGCCGACCCCCGCTTCTTCACCGTCAGCACCCCCACCTCCCGCTCCCGCAGCAGCGCCTTCAGCTTCTTCAGCCCGAACGGCAGCACGTCCGTGATCTCGTAAGCCGTCGCGTAGGGCGTGGCCCGCAGCTCGTCGGACGTGATGTACGCGATCGTCGGGTCGATCAGCCGCCCGTCCAGCCGCTCCGCCACCTCCGCCACCAGGTGCGCCCGGATCACCGCCCCGTCCGGCTCGTACAGCCAGCGCCCCACCGGGCCCGCCGCGGGATCCGGCAGCGGGTCGGCGGTGCGCAGCCCGACCGGCCCCGGCAGCAGGGTGGCCCGTACCGTCCCGGGGGCGGTGCCGAACCACAGCACGGCCTCCTTCACATCCCCGTGGTCCGAGATCCACTCCGCCTCGGCCTCCGCCGGCACCGCCTCGTGCGGGATCCCCGGCGCGATCTTGATGGCCGCGTACGTGGCCGCCCGCGCCGCCTCCACCGCCCACGACAGCGGCGGCGAGTACGACTCCGGGTCGAAGATCCGCCCGCGCCCGCCGCGCCGCGCCGGGTCGATGAAGACGGCGTCGTACGAGGAGACGTCGACCGTCGTCACGTCCGCCTCCCGGACCTCGATCAGGTCCGCCAGCCCCAGCGCCTCCGCGTTGGCCCGCGCGACCGCCACCGTCAGCGGGTCGAGGTCCACCGCCAGCACCCGGATCCCGCGCCGCGCCAGCGCCAGCGCGTCCCCGCCGATCCCGCAGCACAGGTCCGCGACGCTCCGTACGCCCAGCCCGGCCAGCCGCTCGGCCCGGTACGAGGCCACGGACGCGCGGGTGGCCATCTCCCCGCCGCCGGGGGTGAAGAACATCCGGAACGCGTCCTCGGCCCCGAACTTCGCCACCGCCCGCTGCCTCAGCCGGGCCTGGCCCAGCGCGGCCGACACCAGCCCGGCGGGGTGCTCGCGGCGCAGCCGGGTGGCCACGGCCAGCTCCTGGGCGGGGTCGTAGTCGCGGAGCGAGTCGAGGAGGGCGCGCCCCTCGGGGGTGAGGAGCGCGGCGAAGTCTTCGGGAGTCACGGCTCCATTGTCGGCCAGTCGGTGGAAGGGGGGACCGCGGTCGTGGTGTCGACCGGGGAGCCGCGCCGGGCGGTGCAAGGATCCGCGCTATGCAGCTTGTACGACAAAAGGGAAATCCCTCGCAGTTTGGTCACCGGTCCGCGGCACGCCCGCGCGGCCGGTACGGGGTGGCCGCGGCAGCGCTGCTGGTCGCCGCCCTGGGCACGGGGTGCGGCGCCGCCGACCCGGGGACGCCCGTCAAGGGCAAGCCGGGCCACGCCGCCGCCGAGACCGGCCCGGGCGCGGCAGGTGCCCTCGCCAACTCCGCCGAGCAGCAGAAGGCCGCCCAGCAGGCGCGCGCCGCCATGGCCAAGAAGTGGGGCCTCGCCAAGACCCCGCTCGCGGCCCCGCCCGGACCCAGGACGAAGCCGGAGATCACCGCGCGGGAGGGCTTCGAGGTCGAGGGGCAGGACGAGCTGCCCCCGGTCTTCACCACCGTCCCGACCGAGGACAAGGTCGTCTTCCTGACGGTCGACGACGGGGCCGAGAAGGACCCCGAGTTCATCCGGATGATGCAGGAGCTGAAGATCCCGTACACGGCGTTCCTCAGCGACTACCTCGTGCGGGACAACTACCCGTACTTCAAGCAGATGCAGGACGCGGGCGTCACCCTGGACAACCACACCCTCAACCACCGTTACCTGCCCGGCCTCAACTACGAGCAGCAGCGCGAGGAGATCTGCGGGCAGCAGGACACCATCCAGAAGCAGTTCGGCAAGCGGCCCCAGCTGTTCCGGCCGCCGTACGGGAACTACAACCAGGACACGCTGCGGGCGGCGAAGTCCTGTGGCATCAAGGCGGTCCCCCTGTGGAACGCGGAGGCCTTCCCGAACCGGATGGACTACCGTGAATGGGACAGGGACCTGCACCCCGGGGACATCATCCTCACGCACTTCCGGGGCCGCGAGGACTGGAAGGGCACGATGCCTGACATGATCCGTCATGTCATGAAGACCGTCACGGACAAGGGGTACGCCGTGGCCCGCCTGGAGGATTACCTGTGAAGTACGCGCGCCGGCTGGTAGCCGGGACGCTGACGGCCGGCGCGCTCGCGCTGTCCCTGTCGGGATGCGGGAACAGCGTGGATCCCATCGAGAGACTGGGCCGCAAGGCCGGGCAGACGCCGGGGGCCCCGTCGGCCTCCCCGTCCGCCCCGGCCTCCGCGGCCGCCTCCGCCCAGGCGGGCACCCCGGGGGACGAGGCGTACCGCAAGTGGGGGCTGACCGCCCCGCTGCAGTACGCCCCGAAGCCCGCGCAGAAGCCCCAACTCCCGAAGCCGGCGGGCCCGGGCAAGCCGGTGGTCGTGGACCGAATACCCGTGGCTCCGAACGACAAGGTCGTCTTCCTGACCTTCGACGACGGCGCGGAGAAGGACCCCGAGTTCCTGAAGATGGCGGCCGACCTCAAGCTGCCGATCGGCATGTTCCTGACGGACAACGTGGCGTCGTCGGACTACGGCTACTTCGAGAAGCTCCGCGACAACGGCTCCGGCAGCACGATAAACAACCACACGCTGACGCACCCCAACATGCGCACGCTGGCGTTCGCGGCGCAGAAGAAGGAGATATGCGGCCAGCAGGAGCGCTTGGAGAAGCGCTTCGGCAAGCGTCCGGTCCTGTTCCGCCCGCCCTTCGGCAACTACAACGACGACACCCTGAAGGCCGCCTCGGAGTGCGGTATCAACACGGTCGTGCTGTGGCGGGCGTCGATGCAGATAAACGACTTCCAGTACGCCGAGGGCTCGGCCCTCAAACCCGGCGACATCATCCTGGCCCACTTCCGCGGCCCGTCGGAACTCAAGGGCGCGACGGAAATCCACATGGCGACGAAGATGCTCCAGCACATACAGGAGCAGGGGTACAAGATCGGCCGCCTGGAGGACTACCTGTAGGGGGGTGGGCGTCGCGGCTGGGGGGCTGGGGCGGGCTCCCGCTGGGCGGGGACTGGGCGGCGGAGCGGGGGTGGGGGTGGTCGGGGTCCCGGCGGGGCGGTCTCAGGGAGGGGTTGGGGGTTTCCCGTCAGTCTCATCGTCCTTCCGCGTCGGGCCGCCCTGTCAAGGGCGCTCCTTCGTCGCGTCGCTTCGCGATCGCCTACGGCGACCCTTGACAGGCCGTCCCGCCACGAAATGCCGAAGACTGCCGGGAAACCCCCAAAGGAACGGGACGGACGTTTATGGGACATCCGGCGGAATCAGCGACCAGGCGGGATGGTCGGGGGCCGCCTCGCCGGGCATCCGGGCCGACGAGCCAATGAATCGGGGCCGCGATTCGCGCCAGATCGCTACGCGCTCCTCTCGTCTCAGCGTCCGACGCCCGCCTGGGGCCGCTGCCCGCAGGGAAGGACGACGGATCCGGCATCCGGGGCCGGTGGGCGCGACAAATCGCTACGCGCTCCTCGAATTCCGGCGTCCGCGACCCGTCTGGGGCTGATACCCGCACCCAAGGGCCACGGGATCGGCATCGGGGCCCGGCAGGCGCCCCAGATCGCTACGCGCTCCTCGGATTCCGGCGTCTGGCGGCCGTCTTGGGCTGCTACCTGCACCAAATGCCGACCGGATGGACATCCGGGGCCGGTGGACGCCCCAGATCGCTACGCGCTCCTCTCGGCTCGGCGTCCGACGGTTCTCTTGGGCTGGTCAGCGCGGGGAGAGGAGGCAGAACTCGTTGCCTTCCGGGTCGGCGAGGATCGTCCAGGAGATGGCGGACTGGTCGATGCCGGGGTCGGTGGCTCCCAGGGCGCGCAGCCGGGCCGCCTCTGCGGCCAGGTCGTCACCGGAGTAGGGGGCGACGTCGAGGTGGACGCGGTTCCACACGCTCTTGGTGTCCGGGGTGCGGATGAATTCCAGGTAGGGGCCGACCCCTTGGGCGGATCGCATGGTCGCCTGGTCGTCGGTGACCTGGTGCACCGTCCAGTCCATCGCTTTGCCCCAGAACCGTGCCATCTCGCGCGGGTCGGTGGAGTCGACCACCACGGCGGCGATCGGCCCGGTGTCGCGGTAGATCTCCCGGGGTTCCAGGACGCAGAACTCGTTGCCCTCCGGATCGGCCATGACCGTCCAGGGGACGTCGCCCTGGCCCACGTCGGCCAGGGTGGCGCCGAGGTCCTTCAGCCGAGCGACCAACTCCGCCTGATGGGCGGCCGAGGTGGTGGCCAGATCAAGGTGCACCCGGTTCTTGACCGTCTTGGGCTCCGGCCGGGCGATGATGTCGACGCACACGGCCACGGGGTCGGGGTAGGCGAACCCCACGGGTTCGAGGTTGGTCACGCCGGGCCCCTCGCTGTCGATACCCCAGCCGAGCGCCTCCGCCCAGAACCGGCCGAGTGTGGTGTCGTCCTGGGCCTTCATGTTGATCTGCACAAGTCGCGTTGCCATGCAGCAGATCCTAGAAGTCGATCTACGGCGCCCACCGGCCCCGGATGCCTATCCGGTCGGCATTTGGTGCAGGTAGCAGCCCAAGACGGCCGCCGGACGCCGGATTTCGAGGAGCGCGTAGCGATCTGGGGCGCCTGCCGGCTGTGGATGCCGATCCCGTCGCCCTTGAGTGCGGGTATCAGCCCCAGACGGCCGCCGGACGCCGAAATCAGAGGAGCGCGTAGCGATCTGTCGCGCCCACCGGCCCCGGATGCCCACTCCGTCGTCCTCAGCTGCGGCCAGCGGCCCCAGACAGCCGTCGGACGCCGAGCCGAGAGGAGCGCGTAGCGATCTGCCGCGCCCCTCGCTTCCGGATGTTCCTCTGGTTGGCATTTGGTGCGGGTATCAGCCCAAGACGGGGCGCGGACGCCGGAATTCGAGGAGCGCGTAGCGATTTGTCGCGCCCACCGGCCCCGGATGCCGGATCCGTCGTCCTTCCCTGCGGGCAGCGGCCCCAGGCGGGCGTCGGACGCTGAGACGGGAGGAGCGCGTAGCGATCTGTCGCGAATCGCGGCCCCGATTGCTGCCGATAGCGGCCCGGATGCTTGGCGAGGCGGCCCCCGACGACCCCGGCTGGTCGCTGATGCCGCCGGATGTCCAATGAACGTCCGTCCCGTTCCTTTGGGGGTTTCCCGGCAGTCTTCGTTTTTCCGTGGCGGGACGGCCTGTCAAGGGTCGCCGTAGGCGATCGCGAAGCGACGCGACGAAGGAGCGCCCTTGACAGGGTGGCCCGACGCGGAAGGACGATGAGACTGACGGGAAAGCCCCAACCCATCCCTGAGACCGCCCGGCTCAGGTCCCGCCCTCCCCCCCGCACCGGTCCGCTATCCGGTTCCGCCCCGCGCGGACCCCGCCGTGAGGTGGGTGGGCAGCCACCGACCCGCCCCCTACCCCTCGAGGGGGAAAAAGCCGGCCCCCGCCCCTACCCCACCACCCCCGCCACCACCGGGGTGATGGTCGTTTCCGCCGGGCCTCGGGCGTCCGCCTCCCTCTGGCGTTCCGCGCTGTCGCTGATGCGGAGGAGGAGGGCGATCATGATCCAGTTGGCCAGCAGTGACGAGCCGCCCTTCGCCAGGAAGGGCAGGGCCTTGCCGGTCAGGGGGATCAGGCCCGTGACGCCGCCCGCGACCACGAAGACCTGGAGCGCCAGCGCCGACGCCAGGCCGATCGCCAGCAGCTTGCCGAACGGGTCACGCGCGGCCAGGGCCATCCGCAGGCCCCGCTGGACGAGCAGGGCGTACAGCAGCAGGACGGCCATGACCCCCGCCAGGCCGAGCTCCTCGCCCACCGTCGTCAGGATGAAGTCGCTGCGCCCCGCGAACTTGATCAGCTCGGGGTGGCCCATTCCCAGGCCGGTGCCCGAGACGCCGCCCGTGCCGAAGCTGAACAGGGCCTGCGCCGACTGGTCGGAGGTGACCCCGGGCGGGCGGTTCTCCCAGTAGTACGACAGCGGGTTGAGCCAGGCCGCCACGCGTGCCTTCACGTGCGGCTCGGTCGAGCCGACCACGAAGGCGCCGCCCGCCGCCAGGACCAGGCCGCACACGATCCAGCTGGTGCGCTCGGTGGCGACGTACAGCATCACCACGAAGACGCCGAAGAAGATCAGCGAGGTCCCCAGGTCGCGTTCGAAGACCAGCACGAGCAGCGAGATGATCCACACCGTGATGATCGGTCCGAGCTGGCGCATCGGCGGCAGCCGCATGCCCAGGAACTTCCGGCCCGCCAGTGCCAGCGAGTCGCGGTGGATGACCAGGTACCCCGCGAAGAAGATCGCGATCATGATCTTCACGAACTCGCCCGGCTGGAGCGAGAACCCGAACAGGATGATCCAGCGCTTCGCGCCGTACGTGTCCGCGCCGAAGAACGCCGGCGCGATCAGCAGCACCAGCGCCACGGCCATCGTGATGTAGATGAACCGCTGGAGCAGCCGGTGGTCCCGCAGCAGCGCCACCACCAGCAGGCAGGCGGCGACCCCGACCACCGTCCACATCAGCTGGCCGGGAGCGTTCGCGTCCGACCCGTAGCGCTCGATGTACCCCTGGTCGAGCCGGTGGATCAGGACGAGGCCCAGCCCGGTCAGCAGCATCGCGAGCGGGAAGATCAGCGGGTCCGCGTACGCCGCGAACCGGCGGATGCCCAGGTGTCCCACCAGCGAGAGCAGCGACATGCTGATCACGAAGCTGGTGAGGTGCTGCGGCAGCTCGCCGTTCATGGCCAGGCCCGCGCTCACGTGCCCGAAGACGGCGATGCCGACGACGAACACCAGCAGGAGTGCTTCGGTCCGGCGGCGGGCACCCGCCACCGTCAGCGGCCTCAGTCCACGCACGGAACGCCGCCACCGTCGATGGTGTCCTGCCGCGCCTGCGGAGGGGGCGGAGGAGCGGCCGACGGGGACGACGCCGATGAGGGCGAGGAGGGGGAAGGAGACGCGGCGCCCGGTGCACTCGGGGTCGCAGTGGCGGTCTGGGGACCGATCTGCTCGGCAATGAGGCGCTTTATCTTCATATCATCTATGACGTTGATGTCCTCCCCATGGTTCCTTGCGAAGCCCGAAGCCCTCGATGGGGAGTGTCGAAAATTGCACTTTTCCGCCAGGAACGCCTGCCTGAGAGCGGGGGCTCAGCGCCTCCCCGACGGGATCCGCAGCTCCAGCAGCGCGCCCCCGCCCGGCGCGCCCAGGGCGCGGACGCCGCCCCCGTGGGCCCGGGCGATCTCGCGGGCGATCGGCAGGCCCAGGCCGGTGCCACCGCTGGCCCGGCCCCGGTCCGCGTCGAGCCGTACGAAGCGCTCGAAGACCCGGGCCCGGTCCGCCTCCGGGATCCCCGGACCGTCGTCGGCGACCTCCAGCACCGCCCACCCGTCCCGCGCGGCGGCCCGCACCACGACCTGGCCCCGCGCGTACCTCAGGGCGTTGTCCACCAGGTTGCCCAGCGCCCGCTCCAGCCGCGCCGCGTCCCCGTACGCCGGGACCGGCGCCGGTGCCTCCACCCGCAGCGGCACCCGGGGCGCGGGGCGGCGTGCCGCGTCCTCCGCCGCCAGCAGCGCCAGGTCCACCGGCTCGGGCCGCGGCGCGGGTCCGCCGTCGAGGCGGGCCAGGAGCAGCAGGTCGGCGGCGATCCGCTGGAGCCGGTCGGTGTCGGCCAGCGCGGCCTCCACCGACGCCCGGTCGGGCCGCTCCATGGCCAGGGCCACCTCCAGCCGGGAGCGGACGGCGGCCAGCGGGTTGCGCAGTTCGTGCGAGGCGTCGGCGGTGAACTGCCGCTGCCGGGCGTCGGAGCGCTCCAGCCGGTCGAGGGTGTCGTTGACGGTCCGTGCCAGCTGGGCGATCTCGTCGGCGCCGCCCGGGTCGGGGACACGGCGGTCCAGCTCGCTCGCGGTGACCGCGGCCAGCCCGGAGCGGATCGCGGTGACGGGGCGCAGCGCGTGCCCGGTGGCCCACCAGGCCAGCGCCGCGGCGAAGGCGATCATCGGCGGCGCCCCGGCGAGCAGTGCGACCGCGACGGCGCGGGTGGCGTCGTCCACGTCCCCGAGCACGGTCAGCGCGTACACGGTGTGCGGGGCGGCGGGGTCGTGCGCCCCGGGCGGGCCGGGGGCCTCGACCGCGACGACCACGCGCCGCTGCCCGCCGGGGTGCGCGGGGGGCAGGACGGCCGACCGGGAGTCCTGCCCGGGGCCGGGGCGGAGCCCGTCGAGTCGGGGGATGTCCCGGGGTTCCCCGCCGGCGGCGGTGCTCGCGACGGTCCGGCCCTGTGCGTCGCGTACGAGGACCAGGTCGACCCCGCCCTCCGGCGCGGGCAGCCGGCCGCCGGGCGGGAGGGTGCGGGTGTCGGCCTGGGCGGCGGTCTTCCGTGCGGCGAGCTCGGTGCGGCCGGTGGTGTTGTCGAGGAGGTTGCCGCGCATGAGGGTGTAGAGCCACAGTCCGCCGGTGGCGAGCACGGCGGCCATCGCGACCGCGGCGGCGAGCGCGGTCCGGGCGCGGAGGCTGCTGACCAAGGTCGACCGCCCTCAGCCGCCGTCGGGGGCCATGCGGTAGCCCGTGCCGTGGACGGTGAGGATGGAGCGGCGGCCGAAGGGGGCGTCGATCTTCTTGCGCAGGGAGGAGACGTAGACCTCGACGATGTTCGGGTCGATGCCGTGGGGGGAGTCCCACACCTCGTCGAGGATGTCCTGCTTGGCGACGGCCCTGCCGGGGCGTTCCATCAGGCAGGCGAGCACGCCGAGCTCGCGGGCGGTGAGCTCGATGTCCTGCGCGCCGCGGCGGCAGCGGCGGTCGTGCGGGTCGAGGACCAGGTCCCCGGCGCGGAGCACGGCGGGCGCGGGCCCGGGGCCGGCGGCGCGGCGGGCGAGGGCGCGCAGGCGGGCGCCGAGCACGACGAAGGAGAAGGGCTTGGTGAGGTAGTCGTCGGCCCCGGCGTCGAGACCGTCGGCCTCGTCGTACTCGCCGTCCTTGGCGGTGAGCATCAGGACGGGGGTGGGGTCGCCGTGGGCGCGCATCCGGGTGCAGATCTCGGCGCCGCCGGGGCCGGGCAGCATGAGATCCAGCAGCACGACGTCGTAGGGGCCGCCGGTGAGGGCCAGCTCCAGCCCGCGGTGCCCGTCGTGGGCGACCTCGACGCGGTGGCCCTCGGCGGACAGGCCCTGCCGCAGGGACTCGGCCAGGTTCTCTTCGTCTTCCACGACCAGGATGCGCACGGGGCAAGCCTCACACAGGGCGCGATGGCGGGCCTGCGCCCCGGCCCCCGTGCCGAATGAGCCAAACGGGTCGTCCAGCGGCCGGATCCGGTGGGAGTGGCGGCCTGTGTTGGCACTCCGCTTGACCGAGTGCTAATCGCCGGAATAGTGTCACACCTGGCACTCGCCACCGGTGAGTGCCAACACAGCGACAGGCAGGTCCGGCACCCGCGACGACGGATCGACCTGGTCGCCACCTCAGACAGTTAACCCCGGATCTCCGAAGGGGGAGGTCGGATCGTGACGACCGCCAGCTCCAAGGTTGCCATCAAGCCGCTTGAGGACCGCATCGTGGTCCAGCCGCTCGACGCCGAGCAGACCACGGCCTCCGGCCTGGTCATCCCGGACACCGCGAAGGAGAAGCCCCAGGAGGGCGTCGTCCTCGCGGTCGGCCCGGGCCGCTTCGAGGACGGCCAGCGTCTTCCGCTGGACGTCTCCGTCGGCGACATCGTGCTGTACAGCAAGTACGGCGGCACCGAAGTGAAGTACAGCGGCGAGGAGTACCTCGTCCTCTCGGCCCGCGACGTGCTCGCGATCGTCGAGAAGTAATCACTTCTCACGCATTGCTTTGAACTGCGCCCCTGGTCACCCCGCTGATTGCCGGGCGGCGAGGGGCGCGGTTCGTTAAACCCGAGTTTTCGAGAGGGCTGAACCGCTCCCATGGCGAAGATCCTGAAGTTCGACGAGGACGCCCGTCGCGCCCTCGAGCGCGGCGTCAACAAGCTTGCCGACACGGTGAAGGTGACGATCGGTCCCAAGGGCCGCAACGTCGTCATCGACAAGAAGTTCGGCGCCCCCACCATCACCAACGACGGTGTCACCATCGCCCGCGAGGTCGAGCTGGACGACCCGTACGAGAACCTCGGCGCCCAGCTCGTGAAGGAGGTGGCGACCAAGACCAACGACATCGCGGGTGACGGCACCACCACCGCCACCGTGCTCGCCCAGGCGCTCGTCCGCGAGGGTCTGCGCAACGTCGCCGCCGGCGCCTCCCCGGCCGCCCTGAAGAAGGGCATCGACGCCGCGGTCAAGGCCGTGTCCGAGGAGCTCCTCGCGACCGCCCGCCCGATCGAGGACAAGTCGGATATCGCCGCCGTGGCCGCGCTCTCCGCGCAGGACTCGCAGGTCGGCGAGCTCATCGCCGAGGCGATGGACAAGGTCGGCAAGGACGGTGTCATCACCGTCGAGGAGTCCAACGCCTTCGGCCTGGAGCTGGAGTTCACCGAGGGCATGGCCTTCGACAAGGGCTACCTCTCCCCGTACATGGTCACCGACCAGGAGCGTATGGAGGCCGTCCTCGACGACCCGTACATCCTGATCAACCAGGGCAAGATCTCCTCCATCCAGGACCTCCTGCCGCTGCTGGAGAAGGTCATCCAGGCGGGTGGCTCCAAGCCGCTGCTGATCATCGCCGAGGACGTCGAGGGCGAGGCCCTTTCCACCCTCGTCGTGAACAAGATCCGCGGCACCTTCAACGCGGTCGCCGTCAAGGCCCCGGGCTTCGGCGACCGTCGCAAGGCGATGCTCCAGGACATGGCCACCCTCACCGGTGCCACCGTCATCGCCGAGGAGGTCGGCCTCAAGCTCGACCAGGCCGGTCTGGACGTCCTCGGTTCCGCGCGCCGCGTGACCATCTCCAAGGACGACACGACCATCGTCGACGGTGGCGGCAACGCCGCCGACGTCGCGGGCCGCGTCAACCAGATCAAGGCCGAGATCGAGTCGACGGACTCCGACTGGGACCGCGAGAAGCTGCAGGAGCGCCTGGCGAAGCTCGCCGGCGGCGTCTGCGTCATCAAGGTCGGCGCCGCCACCGAGGTGGAGCTCAAGGAGAAGAAGCACCGTCTCGAGGACGCCATCTCCGCGACCCGCGCCGCGGTCGAGGAGGGCATCGTCTCCGGCGGTGGCTCCGCGCTCGTCCACGCCGTCAAGGTCCTCGAGGGCAACCTCGGCCTGACCGGCGACGAGGGCACGGGTGTGGCGGTCGTCCGCCGCGCCGCCGTCGAGCCGCTGCGCTGGATCGCCGAGAACGCCGGCCTCGAGGGCTACGTCATCACCTCGAAGGTGGCGGAGCTGGAGAAGGGCAACGGCTTCAACGCCGCCACCGGCGAGTACGGCGACCTGGTCAAGGCCGGCGTCATCGACCCGGTCAAGGTCACCCGCTCCGCGCTGGAGAACGCCGCTTCCATCGCCTCCCTGCTGCTCACGACCGAGACCCTGGTCGTCGAGAAGCCGGCGGAGGAAGAGGGCGACGCCGGTCACGGCCACGGTCACGGTCACAGCCACTGAGGCCGTCGCCGCTGAGCGCTAGCTGAACGAGAAGGCCCTGGTCACCGCTGCGACGCGGGGGTGACCAGGGCCTCTTGCGTGCCGGCCTACTCGGGCATCATGCCCATCTGCCGCATCAGGCTCGGGGCGTCGTAGTACCACCAGCCCTCGGCGATCTGGCCGTTGTCGAGACGGAAGGTCGTACATCCCGACATCGTCACTTCCTTGCCGGTCGGGGCGACCCCCATGAACGGGCCCTTCTGGTTGCCCTTCCAGTTCCAGAGGGTCGTGACGCAGTCGCCTTCGGCGATCTGCCGGGTCTGCTCGAAGGAGAAGTCGAAGGCTTCCCTCCACGTGCTGATGGTCTGCCGCATGCCGTCGCGGCCGTCGCTCTGGCCCTCGCTCTCCATGATGTCGTGGTCCTTGTAGTCCGCCGCCAGGCACTCGTCCAGGACGGCGAAGTCGCCCTTGAGGATGCACTCCTCGAACATCCGGTTCACGACGAGCTTGTTGAGGTACTCGTCGCGCACCACGTCGAGGTTCATGAACTTGGGCATTCCCTCGCAGAGCGCGACCATCTCCTGGAACATCCGGTCGGTCTCGGGGAGGTGGGAGTTCTTCATCGCCTCCTCGTACGAGGGGAATTCGACGAGGTCCACGTAGTGGGTCTGGGAGTCGCGGTCCCTGCCGATCATGGTGTGGGTGACCGTGCGCTTCCCGCTGGTCTGTTCCGCGTAGCGGTCGATGAGGGCGTTCATCTCGTCGAACCGCCTGGTCTCGTAATCGATTACCTGTACGAACGTCATCGCGTCGCCTCCCCGGGGTGGATGGGACACGTCCAGTTTAGGGAGATTTCACCCCTTTGCCGCGATTACCGACGGGTCATACGGACACCCCGGGGCCTGCCTCCCGCACCCCGCCGCGTCTACTGCGGCCCGTACTTGCGCCCCGTCCGGGAGGAGACCCCGCCGAGCAGCCCGCGCGGCGTCAGCTTCACCACGCCCATCAGCGCCTTGTACCGCGGGTCCGGGATCGAGACCGTCTTCCCGCGCGCCAGGTCGGCCAGCGCGGCGGCCACCAGCTTGTCGGCGTCGAGCCACAGCCAGCCCGGGATGTTGTCGGTGCCCATCCCGGCCCGCTGGTGGAACTCGGTCCGCACGAAGCCCGGGCACAGCGCCATCAGCCGCACCCCGGACCCCGCCAGGTCCCGGGCCGCGCCCTGGGTGAACTGCACGACCCAGGCCTTGCTGGCGCCGTAGGTGCCGCGCGGGACGAAGGCGGCCACCGAGGCCACGTTCACGACCCCGCCGCGGCCGCGCGAGCGCATCGAGGCCGTGGCCGCCGAGGTCAGCCGCAGCACCGCCTCGATGTGCACCTTCAGCATGGCCAGCTCGTCGGCCATGGAGACCTCCAGGTAGCGGCCCTTGTTGCCGAACCCGGCGTTGTTGACCAGCAGGTCCACCGGGTGCGTACGGTCCCCGAGGCGGGTCTCGACCGCCGCGATGCCCTCCTCCGTGGACAGGTCGGCGGCCAGGACCTCGGCCTCGATGCCGTGCCGGTCGTGCAGCTCGGTGGCCTGCTCGGCCAGCCGCTTCGTGTCCCGGGCCACCAGGACGAGGTTGTGGCCCTGGGCGGCGAGCCGCCGGGCGAAGGCGGCGCCGATGCCCGCCGTGGATCCAGTGATCAACGCAGTCGTCATGTGCGCAAAATAGCCGCCCGGGCCCTGCGCCCCCACCCTGCGGGGCCCGTTCCCAAAGGTCCGGCCGAAGATTGCGGCCGGAGCAAAAGGCGGGCTTATGCTCGAAGGGTGATTGAGGCACGCCACCTGCGGATCCTGCGCGCTGTCGCCGGGACCGGTTCCTTCTCCGCCGCCGCCCGCGAGCTCGGCTGCACCCAGCCCGCCGTCTCCCAGCAGATGAAGGCCCTGGAACAGTCGGCCGGCACCCCGCTGCTGGTCCGTACGGGCCGCGAGATGCGGCTGACCCAGGCGGGGGAAGCGCTCGTGCGGCACGCCGCCGGGATCCTGGCCGGGCTGACCGCCGCCGAGGAGGAGGTCGCCGCCATCGCCGGGCTGCGCGCCGGGCGGGTGCGGCTCGTCTCCTTCCCCAGCGGCAGTTCCACGCTGGTGCCGACCGCGCTCGCGGCGATGCGCGCCGAGCACCCGGGCACCCGCATCTCCCTGGTGGAGGCGGAGCCGCCGCGTTCGGTGGAGATGCTGCGCGAGGGGGACTGCGACCTGGCGCTGGCCTTCCGCTACGGCGGGGCGGCGGCCGTGGCCGAGTGGGAGGACCTCGTGGTCACCCCGCTGCTGACCGACCGGCTCGTCGGGCTGGTGCCCGAGGGGCACCGGCTGGCCGGTGCCGGGCGGGTGCGCATGGCCGAGCTGGCCGACGAGCCGTGGATCGCGGGCTGTCCGCGCTGCCGCCGCCATCTGGTGGAGGTGTGCGAGGGCGCGGGCTTCACCCCGCGCATCGACTTCGCCACCGACGACTACCCGGCCGTGGTCGGACTGGTCGGCGCGGGGCTGGGCGTGGCGGTGCTGCCGGAGCTGGCGGTGGAGTCCGTGCGGGCCAAGGGCGTGAGCGCCCTGGCGGTGGAGCCGGCGGTGGAGCGGGAGGTCGTGGCGCTGACGCTGCCCGACCTGGCCCGCGTGCCGGCGGTGGCGGCGACCCTGGGGGAGCTGGTGCGGGCCGCCGCCCGCTGACGGGTCAGTGGGGGGCGATCGGGCCGATCGTGCTGGAGGCGGGGATCAGGCGGTGCCGCGCGCGGCCCATCAGCTCCTCGCGTTCGTCCTCGGTGAGGCCGCCCCACACCCCGTAGGGCTCGCGGACGGCGAGTGCGTGCGCGGCGCATTCCGCGCGCACCGGGCAGCGCATGCAGACCTCTTT
Source organism: Streptomyces katrae (assembly GCF_002028425.1). Lineage (GTDB taxonomy): Bacteria > Actinomycetota > Actinomycetes > Streptomycetales > Streptomycetaceae > Streptomyces > Streptomyces katrae_A. The sequence goes on from NZ_CP020042.1 coordinate 4,687,724, forward strand.
AGCCGAGGCCTCGCGCGCACTCCTGGCCGCACCCCGCTCACCCTCCGGGTGGAAGAAGAGGGAGCTGTCGACCCCTCGGCAGGCTGCCAGCAGCTGCCAGTCCCAGAGGTCGGCGTTCGGTCCGGGGAGGCGGGAGAAATCTGCCATGGGTAGTCCTCTTGGTGCCGGTACTGAGGCGGATACGGTCCATGTCTCCACACCTACTGTCGTAGTAGATGTAAATATGACTCATTGGGAATCTAGCCTCAGGCACATGCAAAACGGAAGGAAAGCCGCCAAATAGGGCATAGCTCCAGATGGAGGGCGCGGGACGGGGTGGCTCCAGCGCTGTGATCGCTTCCTCACGTAGAGTGCCGAAGGTGTCCGTCCGACCCGTAACTCTTTCGAGTGACCATCGTTGAGAGAGCGAGTGCGGTTGAAACGAGAAGTTCCCGGACAGATGTCCGAGGACGTCGACCGCACAGGTGACGATACGTACCAGCCTGGAGGCTCAAGGTGACGCGCATCAGCAGCTGCGGAGGGCGGTCATGACTTCCGTCCTCGTCTGCGACGACTCCCCGCTTGCCCGAGAGGCGCTCCGTCGCGCGGTTGCCACCGTGCCCGGCGTCGAGCGTGTGACGACGGCTGCCAACGGCGAGGAAGTCCTCCGCCGCTGGGGTGCCGACCGGTCCGACCTGATTCTGATGGACGTACGGATGCCCGGCCTCGGCGGTGTCGAGACCGTGCGCCGGCTCCTGTCCGCCGACCCGGGCGCCCGCATCATCATGCTGACGGTCGCCGAGGACCTGGACGGCGTGGCCCTCGCGGTCGCCGCCGGCGCCCGCGGCTACCTGCACAAGGACGCCTCGCGCGCCGAACTGCGGGCCACGGTCACCCAGGCGCTCGCCGACCCGACCTGGCGGCTGGCCCCGCGCCGGCTGCGCTCGGCGGAGATGGGCGCCGCGCCCACCCTCACCGCGCGCGAGATCCAGGTGCTGGAGGGCATGAGCCACGGCCGGTCCAACGCGGAGATCGGGCGCGAGCTCTTCCTCTCCGAGGACACGGTCAAGACGCACGCCCGCAGGCTCTTCAAGAAGCTCGGCGCCTCGGACCGGGCGCACGCCGTGGCGCTCGGCTTCCGCTGGGGTCTCGTCCGCTGACCGCGGGAGGGGCGTCCGGCTGACCGGAGCGGTCCCGTCCGCCGGTGGGCGGGCGGGGCGGCAGGCTCGCCGGGGGAGACGGGGCGGGAAAGTCCCGTCCCGACCGGTGTCCCGCCGGGGATTGACGGGGCACAATCCAGGGGACGTGTCGCTTCGGGCGCGATGCCGCATCCTTGATGGTGTGCCGCATTCTTGGAGAGGTCGAGTCCTCGGGGACGACGATTCGGGCCGAGCGGAGGGGAGGGCGCAGAAGATGGGTTCCGGCGCACCCGCTCATAACGCTTCGACGCACAACACGGACCGCGATGCCACGAACGCTCCGGCGCCAAGGCACCATGGATTGATGCGCGACGACGAGGCCCTGGGGTCATCCCCGGCCACAGGCCCCACCGGCGCCGCCAAAGGCGGCAACGCCGGGCCCGTCAGTGCGCTCGTGCGCCGCGCGGTCGACGGTGACGAACAGGCCACGCACGATCTGCTGGCCTTCGTGCACCCCCTCGCCATCCGCTACTGCCGCACCCGGCTGTCGCGGCTCCCGGGTGATGCCCGCCACTTCGTCGAGGACCTGGCGCAGGAGGTGTGCGTCGCCGTCCTGATGGCGCTGCCCCGCTACCGGGACACCGGCCGTCCCTTCGAGGCGTTCGTCTTCGCCATCGCCGCGCACAAGGTCGCCGACCTCCAGCGGGCCGCCATGCGGCACCCGGGGAGCACGGCCGTCCCGTCCGACGAGATGCCGGAGCGGCCGGACGACTCGCTCGGCCCGGAGGAGCGGGCGCTGCTCAGCAGTGACGCCGCCTGGGCCAAGAAGCTGCTGGCCAACCTGCCGGAGAACCAGCGCGAGCTGCTCGTGCTGCGTGTGGCCGTCGGGCTGACCGCCGAGGAGACCGGCCAGATGCTCGGCATGTCCCCGGGCGCGGTGCGGGTCGCGCAGCACCGGGCGCTGAGCCGGCTGCGGGCGCTCGCGGAGCAGTGAGCCCGGTGTTTTCCGTCGTAGGAAGCTACGAATCTTCTGGTTGACCTTGGTCGTGGAATGAGACGCCTCGGTATCCCGTTAGCATGGACATCCGCGCTGAGCAAGACCATTTGGGAAGGTGTCATGACCGACAGCGGTTCGACTGGAGTGCCCGACAAATTCGCCGCGCTCGGACTGACCTACGACGACGTGCTGCTGCTGCCGGGCGCGTCGGACATGGCTCCGGACGAGATCGACACTTCCTCCCTCATCTCGCGCAACGTCCGTGTGAACGTTCCGCTGCTTTCCGCGGCCATGGACAAGGTCACCGAGTCCCGGATGGCCATCGCGATGGCCCGCCAGGGCGGCGTCGGCGTCCTGCACCGCAACCTCTCCATCGCCGACCAGGCCAACCAGGTCGACCTGGTCAAGCGCTCCGAGTCCGGCATGGTCACCGACCCGATCACGGTCCACCCGGACGCGACGCTGCGCGAGGCCGACGAGCTCTGCGCGAAGTTCCGCATCTCCGGCGTCCCGGTCACCGACTCCGCCGGCAAGCTGCTCGGCATCGTCACCAACCGCGACATGGCCTTCGAGTCGGACCGCAGCCGCCAGGTGCGCGAGGTCATGACCCCGATGCCGCTGGTCACGGGCAAGGTCGGCATCTCCGGCGTGGACGCCATGGAGCTGCTGCGCCGCCACAAGATCGAGAAGCTTCCGCTGGTCGACGAGGCGGGCATCCTCAAGGGCCTCATCACGGTCAAGGACTTCGTCAAGGCGGAGAAGTACCCGAACGCCGCCAAGGACAAGGACGGCCGCCTGCTGGTCGGCGCCGCCGTCGGCGTCGCCGGTGACGCCTACGAGCGCGCCCAGGCCCTGATCGAAGCGGGCGCCGACTTCATCGTCGTCGACACCGCCCACGGCCACTCCCGCCTGGTCGGCGACATGGTCGCCAAGATCAAGTCGAACTCCTCCGTCGACGTCATCGGCGGCAACGTCGCCACCCGCGACGGCGCCCAGGCCCTGATCGACTCGGGCGTCGACGGCATCAAGGTCGGCGTCGGCCCCGGCTCCATCTGCACCACCCGCGTCGTCGCCGGCATCGGCGTCCCGCAGGTCACCGCGATCTACGAGGCCTCGCTGGCCGCCAAGGCCGCGGGCGTCCCCGTCATCGGCGACGGCGGCCTCCAGTACTCCGGCGACATCGCCAAGGCCCTGGTCGCGGGCGCCGACACGGTGATGCTCGGCTCGCTGCTCGCGGGCTGCGAGGAGTCCCCGGGCGAGCTGCTGTTCATCAACGGCAAGCAGTTCAAGTCGTACCGCGGCATGGGCTCGCTCGGCGCCATGCAGTCCCGCGGCGACCGCAAGTCCTTCTCCAAGGACCGCTACTTCCAGGAGGGGGTCGGCGGCGACGACAAGCTGATCCCCGAGGGCATCGAGGGCCAGGTGCCCTACCGCGGCCCGCTGTCCGCGGTGGTCCACCAGCTCGTCGGCGGCCTGCGCCAGTCGATGTTCTACGTCGGCGGCCGCACGGTGCCGGAGCTCCAGGACCGCGGCCGGTTCGTCCGGATCACCTCGGCGGGCCTCAAGGAGAGCCACCCGCACGACATCCAGATGACGGTGGAAGCGCCGAACTACAGCCGCCAGGGCTGAACACGATGACCGCCCGGAGGGGCGGGCCCGCCCGGGCCCGCCCCTCCGGCGCGTCCGCGCACGCCCCGCACGCCGCGCGCGTGCGTCCGTACAGCGGTCACCGGAACGCGGGTCCCCGGGGTTCGGGGATACTGGACGGGCAGACCCAGAGGAAAGGCCACCACACGTGACTGAGATCGAGATCGGGCGCGGCAAGCGCGGCCGCCGGGCGTACGCCTTCGACGACATCGCCATCGTCCCCAGCCGGCGTACGCGGGACCCGAAGGAGGTCTCGATCGCCTGGCAGATCGACGCGTACCGCTTCGAGCTCCCCTTCCTGGCCGCCCCCATGGACTCCGTGGTCTCCCCGCAGACCGCCATCCGCATCGGCGAGCTCGGCGGCCTCGGCGTGCTGAACCTCGAGGGCCTGTGGACCCGCTACGAGGACCCGCAGCCGCTGCTCGACGAGATCGCGGAGCTGGACGAGGACGCCGCCACCCGGCGCCTCCAGGAGATCTACGCCGCGCCGATCCAGGCCGACCTGATCCGGCAGCGGATCAAGGAGGTGCGCGACTCAGGTGTCGTCACCGCCGCCGCGCTCTCCCCGCAGCGCACCGCCGAGTTCTCCAAGGCCGTCGTGGACGCGGGCGTCGACATCTTCGTCATCCGCGGCACCACCGTGTCGGCGGAGCACGTCTCGGGCGCGGCCGAGCCGCTGAACCTCAAGCAGTTCATCTACGAGCTCGACGTCCCGGTCATCGTCGGCGGCTGCGCCACCTACACGGCGGCCCTGCACCTGATGCGCACCGGCGCGGCGGGCGTCCTCGTCGGCTTCGGCGGCGGCGCCGCGCACACCACGCGCAACGTCCTCGGCATCCAGGTCCCGATGGCCACGGCCGTCGCGGACGTGGCCGCGGCCCGCCGCGACTACATGGACGAGTCCGGCGGCCGGTACGTGCACGTCATCGCCGACGGCGGGGTGGGCTGGTCGGGTGACATCCCCAAGGCCGTGGCCTGCGGCGCCGACGCCGTGATGATGGGCTCCCCGCTGGCCCGTGCCACGGACGCGCCCGGCCGGGGCAACCACTGGGGCATGGAGGCCGTCCACGAGGACGTGCCGCGCGGCAAGAAGGTCAACCTGGGCACGGTCGGCACCACCGAGGAGATCCTCACCGGCCCGTCGCACACCCCGGACGGCTCGATGAACCTCTTCGGCGCCCTGCGCCGCTCGATGGCCACGACCGGCTACAGCGAGCTCAAGGAGTTCCAGCGCGTCGAGGTCACGGTCGCGGACTCCCAGCACCGCCGCTGACCCGTCTGCCCGTACACACGCCGGAGGGCCGGCACCCCGAGCGGGGTGCCGGCCCTCCGGCGTGTTTCAGCCGAGCCCGCGTTGACGGCGGCGCAGCAGGACGGCCCACGGGATCAGGAACACCGCCGCGAGGATCCAGATGATGACCAGGCCCTCCCACTCGTCGGAGCCCTGGGCATCCGGCTCGGAGACCATGGCGAGGGCGGCGATGGCCGCGAAGGCGCCGGACAGCAGCGCGGGGATGCCGAGCAGCCACAGCACCGCGGTGAGCCAGGCCTCGCGGGGCTGCGGCCCCTTCGGTGCGGCCGCCGCTGCCGGGCGGGGCTGCGGGATGCGGGACGGGTCGCGGGGCGGCATGCGCACCACCACGGCGGGCGGGACGCCGGCGTCCACGGGAGCCAGTTCGGCCGCCGTGATCCCGAACAGGGTCGGCTCGACCGTGATGCTGAAACCGTCGTGGCCCACGAGGTGGCGGCCGCCGTCCGGGTAGACCTGCATCAGGGAGCACTCGGCGTACCGGACGGTCAGCCGGCAGTTCGGGCGGACCACGCTGAGCCCGTCGTGTGCCACGAGCAGGGTGGTGTCGCGGTCCTCCACCGCGGAGTAGCGCCGTCCGGTGACGAAGTCCTCCGACCCGGTGGGGGCCTCGGTGAGCCCGGCCCAGTCCACGCCCCGGCCCGGGACCTGCATGAGGGCGCTCGCCCACACCTCGCGCGCGATCCGCTGGAGGTCGGCGACGGTGACCGCCTCGATCTCGGCGCGGGACTCGGCGTAGCTGAGGGAGGGGTGGCGCAGCAGCAGGTTCATCGCCTCGGAGGGGAGCTTGGCCATGGCCGGCTCCGGATGGTCGAACTGGCTGAGCACGGAGGTGCGCACGGCCGCCAGGTCGGCCTGCTCGATGCGGCCGGCGCGGAGTTTGGCGAGGACGTCGACGAAGGCGCCGATCATCGCGTCCTGCTTCTCGGGCAGGGCGTCGGCGTACGCGGTGAGGGTCGCCCAGTCGGTGTCCCGCGGGCTGTAGTCGGCGGCCGCGGTGTAGGAGTAGCCGCCCTTCTGGCGCAGTTCGCGGAAGAGCTCCCTGCCGAGCAGTTCGGCGAACAGGCTGCCCGCCGTCGAGCGGGGGATGACGGAGGTCAGTACGGCGACGCCGTCGGGGCCCCGGAAGTAGGCGGGCGTGGTGGGCAGGGCGGAGGTGGGCTGCGGGGCGGGCCGCCACTGGCCGGTGGGGAGGGTGAGGTCGAGCCCCTCGGGGAGGGTGTCGCTGGTGATCCACAGGACGGCGTTCTCGGCGGTGAACCAGGTGGCGGCCCAGTCGTGGACGTCGGCGGGCGTGAGCCGGTGCAGTCCGGACTCGCCGTAGCTGGTCAGGCCGTAGCCCCGGGAGCCGTAGCGCCACAGGGGCATGTCGTGGGCGGGGCCCTGGGAGCGGTGGGCGGCCTCGGTGCGCAGGATCTCCTTCTCGGTCGCCAGCCGGTGCAGGGGCAGGTTGCGCAGGGCGGCGCAGACGCCGTTGAGGTACTCGGCCACGTCGGCGGGGGTGCCGGTGACGTGGAAGTGGGTGTAGGTGGAGGCGGTCGCGCCGTTGTAGTGCAGGTCGCTCAGGCCGTGGTGGTGCAGGGCGAGGTGCTCGACCAGGTGGGTGACACCGCTGGTGGCGAGGGTCTCGTCGGCGCGGCCGACGCGGAAGAGCAGGCCCGCGGTCACGGGGCCGGAGCCGGGCGCGAGGACGGTCCGGATGCCGTTGACGGTGGTGTGGGTGATGCCGTCTTCGGTGGTGTGGCCGGACGGGGTTTCCGTGGTCATGGTGGTCTTCCTCAGCCCTGGGCCAGGGCGGTCTTGCGGTGACGGGCGAACACGGCCGAGTGGTCCGCGCCGAGGTAGCCCCAGGGGAACTCGGTGGTGCGGTCGCCGAGGGCGCGGAAGTGCGGGGCGGCGTCGGCGTGGCGGCCCGCGGCGCTGTGGGCGGTGGCGAAGGCGCTGTGGGCGCCGACGTAGGTGAAGGAGTCGGTACGGGCGGCCGGGTGCAGGACGGAGCGGGCGGCGGCATGCAGCAGCGCGGTGTGCTGGATGGGCTCGCGCAGATACGTTTCGGCGGCGCGGGTGTTCTGGTCCCGCTGGATCTCCAGGTACCGCTCCATCTGGGCGACGGCGACCAGTGCTCCCTGCGGGCCGCCCTCGGGCGCGGCTTCGGCGCAGGCACGGGCGAAGCCCTCGGCCGCCTCCCAGCTGCCGCCCCACTTCGGGCAGAGCTGCTGGAGCAGCTGGGACTGGCCCGAGTAGTGGTGGGGGTGGTATTCGGCGAGCCGCTCGTAGCGGCGCCGGGCCTCGCCCTGGCCCAGTTCGAGCCCGCGCGCGGTGGTGATGCGCAGGTACCAGGCGAGGGCGTACGCCGGGTACTCGGCGCAGACGTCGATGAGCAGGACCTCGGCGTGCCGCAGGTGCGCGTGGAAGGAGTCGAACTGCTGGCGGCTCACGTGCTCGGCGCGCGCGCCGCTGCGGATCTCCCAGCCGGCCTGGATCAGGTGGTTGGCGTAGAGCGTGCGGAAGAGCGGGTGGCCAGGGTGGCCGGCCGCGGTCTCGCGGAGGAAGTCCCCGCAGCCGGGGGTCTCCGCCACGGTCCAGGAGGCGCTGGCGCGGGCGTCCTCGTCGGGCAGGGCTTCGAAAGCGGCGGCGACGGACTTCGCGTCGCGGAACTGGACTGCCGAGCGCAGGACGGCCAGGTCCCGGATGTACTCGGTGGGTTCGGTGAGCGGCCGGCCGAGCGGCGGCGTGAGAGCAGACACGCCGCGGATCATATGACCGGCGCCGCGGATTCCGACAGTGGGTCCGGGGCGCCGGTTCGGGGGAAAGTTCCTGCTCAGCGCGTTGCGGTCGTCACGCGGCGGTCTTGCGGCCGACCTGGAAGGCGGCGTAGCCGCCGATGGCGAGGAACAGGAACGTCAGCGGGTTCACGCCTTCCTTCCAGCTGTCGATCACGTCGGAGGTCCGGTTCGTCAGGACGTCCACGACGCTCTCGGAGAGCTGGTCGGCGCCGTCGAGGGCGATGCCGAACAGCTGGCCGGCGAGCACGGCGGCCACGGAGACCAGGGTGGCGACGACCGGCAGGACGGCGTTGCGGCCGCCGAGCTTGCCGGCGGCGAAGCCGACCAGGGCGCCGACGCCGACCGCCGCGTAGCTGATCTCGTGGTGGGTGGCCTTGACGATCGCGCCGTAGACACCGGCGGCCGCGAGGCCGGCCACGACGGCGGCGAGGACACCCAGGGCCACGTTGCCGCCGCGGGCCGGCGCCTGGGCGGGGGCCGGGGTGTAGGACGAGGGCGCGGGCGGCTGGAAGTTCTGGCTCATGCGGGAAATCCCCCCCAGGGATTCGGGCGCACGTGTGCCCGGTGGGCATAAGTGCGAGATAAGTGACGCCGCAGGCTAGCAGGGGACTACGGCATTCGACGGAGGGATTTCGGTCGGATGATCGGGTGCGCGGCGGGATGTGATCGGACCGGGACCGGGCCGTGACCTGCGGTGGGGGTGGTCAGAGGCGGTGGGCCGCGCCCGCCGGGCTGGCGCCGCGGGTGTCGAGGAGGAGCTGGGCCTTCACCGCCAGGCCCTGCAGGTCGTACGTGCGGTGGTGCTGGAGCAGGATCGTCAGGTCGGCGTTCGCGGCGGCCTCGTACAGGGAGTCGGCACGCGGGACGGGCTGGTCGCGGACCCGCCAGCCCGCGATGTACGGGTCGTGGTAGCTGATCAGGGCGCCCAGGTCGAGCAGGCGGCTGGCGATCTCGCCGGCGGGTGAGCCCTCCTGGTCGGCGAGGTCGGGCTTGTAGGTGACGCCCAGCAGGAGGACGCGGGCGCCGCGGGCGGATTTGCCGTGCTCGTTCAGCAGGGTGGCGCAGCGCTGGATGACGTATTGCGGCATCCGGTCGTTGATCTCCTGCGCGAGGCCGACCATGCGCAGGGGGTGGCCGGGGGTGCGGGCGGTGTGGGGGAGGTAGTTCGGGTCGAGCGGGACGCCGTGGCCGCCGACGCCGGGGCCGGGCCGGAAGGCCTGGAACCCGTACGGCTTGGTCTCGGCGCAGCGGATCACGTCCCACAGGTCGACGCCGAGGTCGTGGCAGAGGACCGCCATCTCGTTCATGAGGGCGATGTTGACGTGCCGGTAGTTGGTCTCCAGGAGCTGCACGGTCTCGGCCTCGCGCAGGCCGCGGGCCCGGACGACCTTCTCGGTGAGGCGGGCGTAGAAGGCGTGCGCGGACTCGGTGCAGGCGGGGGTGAGGCCGCCGATGACCTTGGGGGTGTTGGCGATGGTGTGGGTGCGGTTGCCGGGGTCGAGGCGGCTGGGGGAGTAGGCCAGGTGGAAGTCGCGTCCGGCGCGCAGGCCGGAGCCCTCTTCGAGGATGGGCCGCAGGTAGTCCTCGGTGACCCCGGGGTGGGCGGCGGACTCCAGGATCACGGTGGTGTGCGGGCGCAGCCGGGCGGCGAGGGTGCGGCCGGCCGCGCCGACGGCGCCGAGGTCGAGCGCGCGGTCGGCGCCGAGCTGGGTGGGGGCGCAGATGACGGCCGTGCGGACCCGGCCGAGTTCGGCGGGGTTGGTGGTGACGCGGAAGCCGGCCGCCGACATACGGCGGATCTCGGCGGCGGTGAGGGGGCTGTCCGTGGCGGGGCCGCTGTCGTAGCCGACGGTCTCGATCCCGGCGGCGACGGCCGCCTGGGCGAGGGGGAGGCCGAGGTGGCCGAGTCCGATGACGGCGAGATCTGCGGGCATGGGGGGCCGTCCCTTCCCTTCCCTGGCATGCATGAGGGGGCGGTGCGCGCAAGTCCTGTGGACGAATGGAGCTGGCGCAATGTCAGACTAGGCGTATATATGACAGATATGTCGCATTCTGGGGGTGTGGCCATCCCTGTGTTGTCCACAGCCGGTGGCTGATGTCGGTGCGGCCGGTCAGAATCGGAAAACGGGAGATGTGAGCGGGATCACCCGCATCGAGCGGGTTCGCCCGCACCAACGGGAGGCAGCCGTGAGGACAGCGACACTGGGGCCCGCGCAGCGCGCGGAAGCCCTCGCCGGGATGGCCGAGCGGGAACTGGACGTGCTGGTCGTCGGCGCGGGGGTGGTCGGCGCCGGCACCGCGCTCGACGCGGTGACCAGGGGCCTGTCGACCGGGCTGGTGGAGGCGCGCGACTGGGCGTCGGGGACGTCGAGCCGGTCCAGCAAGCTCATCCACGGGGGCCTGCGCTATCTGGAGATGCTCGACTTCGCCCTGGTCCGCGAGGCCCTCAAGGAGCGCGGGCTGCTGCTGGAGCGGCTCGCCCCGCACCTGGTGAAGCCGGTGCCGTTCCTGTACCCGCTCCAGCACAAGGTGTGGGAGCGGTTCTACGCGGGCTCGGGCGTCGCCCTGTACGACGCGATGTCGGTCTCCAGCGGGCACGGGCGCGGCCTGCCCACGCACCGGCACCTGTCGCGCAAGCGGGCGCTGCGGATCGCCCCGGCGCTGCGCAAGGACGCCCTGGTGGGGGCCCTGCAGTACTACGACGCCCAGATGGACGACGCCCGCTACGTGACCACGCTGGTCCGGACGGCCGCTGCGTACGGGGCGCACTGCGCCAACGGGGCGAAGGTCGTCGGCTTCCTGCGCGAGGGCGAACGGGTGGTCGGGGCCCGCGTGCGCGACGTGGAGAGCGGCGGCGAATACGAGATCCGCGCCAAGCAGGTGGTGAACGCGACCGGGGTGTGGACGGACGACACCCAGGCGCTGATCGGAGAGCGCGGACAGTTCCATGTGCGGGCGTCCAAGGGCATCCACCTCGTGGTCCCGAAGGACCGGATCCACTCCAACACCGGACTGATCCTGCGGACCGAGAAGTCGGTGCTGTTCGTGATCCCCTGGGGGCGGCACTGGATCGTGGGCACCACGGACACGGACTGGGACCTGGACAAGGCGCACCCGGCGGCGTCGAGCGCCGACATCGACTACCTGCTGGAGCACGTGAACTCGGTGCTGGCGGTGCCGCTGACCCGGGACGACGTCCAGGGCGTCTACGCCGGCCTGCGGCCGCTGCTGGCGGGGGAGTCCGACGCGACGAGCAAGCTCTCGCGCGAGCACACCGTGGCCCACCCGGTGCCGGGACTGGTGGTGGTGGCCGGCGGCAAGTACACGACGTACCGGGTGATGGCCAAGGACGCCGTGGACGAGGCGGTGCACGGGCTGGACCAGCGGGTCGCCCAGTGCGTCACGGAGGACGTCCCCCTGGTGGGGGCCGAGGGCTACCGCGCCCTGTGGAACGGCCGGGCCCGCATCGCCGCGCGGACGGGCCTGCATGCGGTGCGGGTGGAGCACCTGCTGAACCGGTACGGGTCGCTGACGGAGGAACTGCTCGAGCTGATCGCGGCCGACCCGGCGCTGGGGGAGCCGGTGACCGGGGCGGAGGACTACCTGCGGGCGGAGATCGTCTACGCCGCTTCGCACGAGGGGGCCCGGCACCTGGACGACGTGCTGACCCGGCGGACCCGCATCTCGATCGAGACCTTCGACCGGGGGACCCGCTCGGCGCGCGAATGCGCGGAACTGGTGGCTCCGGTGCTGGGCTGGGACAAGCGGCAGATCGAGAACGAAGTGGAGCACTACGAGAAGAGAGTTCAGGCGGAGCGCGAATCGCAGCGCCAGCCGGACGACCAGACGGCCGACGCGGCCCGGCTGGGGGCGCCCGACATCGTGCCGTTGTAACTCCGCGATCCGGACGGGGGAACCGCTGGCCCCGGGGCTCCCGTCCGATGCGGAGTGAGCAACAATGAGGTTTCTGCCGGGGTGGGTTACCTTGCCCCCGGTGGCTGCCGGGGGCAGCCGGGGCAGGCTGCACGATCGCAGAGGGGACGCATGTCGAAGCCGGAGCACACCGAGTCGCCTGCCGAGGCGCCTGGGGCGAAGCGTGAGGGTGACGGTGCCTCCGGGGGCGGTGGTGCGGTGAAGCTGGCCGCCCAGACCGGATCTGACGTTGCGCAGGCCGACGCCGCACGGGCGGAGGCCGACGGTCCCTCGGCGGAGCCCGCCGCCGCGTCCGTGCCCCGTCCGAGGTCCGAGACGGGCCGGCCGAAGCAGCCAGAGGCCGCCGAGCCCGCTGCGGAGAAGGCTTCTGACACCCCGCCGGACGAGCAGCCCGCCGCCACGAAGCCCCCGTCCGACGCCGCGAAGTCCCCGTCCGGCGCCGCGGAGCAGGACGCGAAGCCGGCGCCCGCGGACAAGGCGCCCGCGGACAAGGCGCCCGCGGACAAGGCGCCCGCGGACAAGGCGCCCGCGGACAAGGCGCTCGCGGACACGGCGGCTTCGGGGGCCGGGTCCGAGGGTGCGGAGCCCGCCTCCGGGAGCGTTTCCGGCGCTGCGGCAGCCCGGGGTGCCGAGGAGCCCGCCGGGAAGCCGGCGCCCGGCGGCGGGCAGCGCGGCGCCAAGCCCGCGTCCGGAAACCGGGCCACGGCCCCCGCGACGGGGGACGGCACGGCACCGACGCCCGAGGAGGCCCGGCCCGCCGTGGCGGAGGCCGCGCCGCAGGACGCCGGGGCGAAGCCGGCGTCCGCGGGCGGGAAGGGCGGCACGGCCGGGGTGGGCGCCCCCGAGGACGTGGAGCCCGCGGACGAGGAGGGCCCGCAGGACGCCGACGCGGCGGGCGGGGAGCGCAAGGGCAGGCTGCTCGCGGGGCGGTACCGGCTCGGGGCCGTGCTCGGCAGGGGCGGCATGGGAACGGTGTGGCGGGCCGAGGACGAGGTGCTCGGCCGGACCGTCGCCGTCAAGGAACTCCGCTTCGGCGGCGGCGTCGACGAGGACGAGAAGCGCCGCCTCATCACCCGTACCCTCCGCGAGGCCAAGGCCATCGCGCGCATCCGCAACGAGGGCGCCGTCACCGTCTACGACGTCGTCGACGAAGACGCCCGGCCCTGGATCGTCATGGAGCTCATCGAGGGTCCCTCCCTCGCCGAGTTCGTCCGGGAGAACGGCCCGCTGTCCCCGCGCCGCGCCGCCGAGGTCGGCCTCGCCGTGCTCGACGTCCTGCGCGCCGCGCACCGCCAGGGCATCCTGCACCGCGACGTGAAACCGTCCAACGTGCTCATCGCCGCCAGCGGCCGCGTCGTCCTCACCGACTTCGGCATCGCCCAGGTCGAGGGAGACCCCTCCATCACCTCCACCGGCATGCTCGTCGGCGCCCCCTCTTACATCTCCCCCGAGCGCGCCCGCGGCTACAAGCCCGGCCCGCCCGCCGACATGTGGTCCCTCGGCGGGTTGCTCTACGCCGCCGTGGAGGGCGTGCCCCCGTACGACAAGGGCTCGGCGCTCGCCACCCTCACCGCGGTGATGACCGAGGCGGTGGACCCGCCCAAGAACGCCGGTCCGGCCCTGACCGAGGTCATCTACGGCCTGCTGGTCAAGGACCCGGCGATGCGGCTGGACGAGGACCGCGCCCGGTCGATGCTCACCGCCGTGATCAACGCGCCCGAGCCGCTCCCGGCCCCCGAGCCCGTCCCGGTGGAGGAGACCCGCCCGATCTCCCTCACCAAGGCCGAGGCGGAGGCCGAGAAGGCCGCCGAGAAGGCGGCGAAGAAGGAGCGGGAGCGGCGCGAGCGCGAGCAGCGCGACCGTGCCCGCGCCGCGCTGAAGGCCACCCGTAAGGCGGCGGCGGCCCAGGCCGCGGCCGCCTCCGCCGCCGAGGCCCCGAAGCGCCCCTCGACGGTGGTCCCGGCCTCCCTCACCGACGTGATGCCGCGCCGCACCATCGCCCTCGCGATAGCCGGCGTGCTCGTGGTCCTGGCGGTCATCGGCTCGCTCATCGCGTACGCGGTCAGCGGTCAGGACGACAAGGACGGCCGCAAGGACGAGGGCCAGGGCGGCAGCCCGAGCCCGGTCGCGTCCGCCGGCCAGTCCCCGGGCAACTCCCCGGCCGCGTCCCAGGCTTCCTCGCCGAGCCCGACCCCGGTCCAGAGCCAGGGCGGCAGCCCGAGCCCGGCCGCGTCCGGCGCGAACCCCGGCACCGACCCCGCCCAGAGCCAGGGGCAGGGCAGCCAGGGCCAGGGCGCCAGCCCGGGCGGCCCCGGGGGCGGGGCGGGCCTGCCCGCCGGGTTCACCACGGTGACGGACCCGCGCTTCCGGTTCGCCATGGCGATGCCCGAGGGCTTCCACCAGACCGGCACGGCCGGCAAGAGCTCGGGCGCGATATACAGCCGCTCCGGCGGCTTCCCCCGTATTCAGGTCGACCACACCGACAGCCCGGGCAGTGACGCCCGGGCCGCCTGGGCCGAGATGGTCCCGGGCGTGGCCGGCAGCAGCAGGAACTACCGGCAGATCCGCCTCGAAACCGTCTCGTACCGCAACTACCCGACCGTCGCGGACCTGGAGTTCGAGCGCGAGGACCAGGGCATGAGGACCCGCGTGCTCGACCGTGGCTTCAGGGCGGACGCCAACAACGGCTACGCCATCATGATCAGCTGTCCGGCCGACCAGTGGGACGGCCCCGAGTGCACGCAGATCCGCAACACCGCCTTCGACACCTTCCAGCAGTTGGGCTGACGGCCCTCGCAAGCCCGGGACGCGGGCGGCCCGGGCCACGTATCGTGTCAGCGGGGGCCAAGGGGAACCCACCGCACTCGGGGGAGGCGAAGTGGAGGACTACGCCGGCCGGATCCTGGCCGACCGCTACCGTCTGCCGTTGCCTCCGTCCGACGAGTACGAACTGCTGGAGACCCGCGCCTTCGACACCCGCAGCGGGCAGGAAGTCCTCGTCCGGCACGTGCCGTTGCCGGAGGTCGTGGACGCCGAACTGCTCGACGGCACCCGTGCGGCGCCGTCCGCCGCCGGGGAACTCCCCGCCGTTCGGCGGGCGATAGCCGCGGCCCAGGCCGCCGCCTCCGTACCGGACCATCCCCGCCTGGACCAGGTCTTCGACGTGTTCGCCGAGGACGGCTCGCTGTGGATAGTGAGCGAACTCGTCCCCGCCAGGCCGCTGGCCGCGCTGATCGCCGACGAGCCGATGAACCCGTACCGGGCGGCGGAGGTGGCCTCGGACGTGCTGACCGCGCTGCGCGTGCTGCACGCGCACGGGTGGACGCACCGCAACATCACGGTCCGGACCGTGCTGATATGCGAGGACGGCCGCGTCGTCCTCACCGGGCTCGCCGCCGGCGCCGCCGAGGACGCCCTGTGCGGCTACGACCCGGTGCCCCCGGGGGAGCTCGGCGACGAGGGCACGGACGCCCCCGCCGCGCCCCGGCAGCCCGTGTACGCCCCGCTGGTTGCGCCTGGGTACGACACGGGGCCGCGCTACTCCGACCACATCCTCCCGGACCGCGAGCCCGAGCGCGAGCCCGAGCCCCCGGCCCCGCCCGCACCCCCCGCCCGGCCCGCGGGGAGCCGTGACGAGGCCGTGGCCGCGGCCCGCGCCGGGACGGTCGCCGCCTACCGGGCCGGCTCGCGCGCGGCCGCCGAGAAGGTGGCGCAGGAGCGCGGGGTACGGGGCCCGGTGGTCGTCCCGCAGCTGCCGCCGACCGGGGCCAACCTGCCGCAGGAGTACGCGTACCCGTACGGCGGCCCGGACGCCCCCTGGCACGGAGCCGCCCCCCGCCGCCCGGCGGACCCCGAACGCCAACAGCCCCCCGACCACGACCAGCCCCCGCAGCCGGAGCCGCACCCGCGCCCGGAGCAGGGTTCTTACCCGCAGCTGGAGGCGCATCCGCAGCCGGAGCACAGTTCCTACCGGCAGCCGGAGGCTCATCCCCAGCCGGAGCAGGCCCCCTACCGGCAGGCGGAGCCGCATCCGCAGGGGGAGCTGGGTCCTCACCCGCAGCCGGACCAGCCCCCGGGCCCCGGGCCGCAGTGGCCGGAGCCGCCCCCCGCGCCGCCCCGCCCCACGCTCCCGGCGGCTCTCGCGCTCCCGCAGGGCTACCGCCAGGCCGACCCCCCGGCGCCCGCCGCCCGCCCGGGCGAGGGCCGGCCGCAGCCCGCGGGCGGGGCCCGGGAGGGAAACCCGTCCGACACCACCGAGGCTCTGCCCGTCGTCCCGGGCAGCCGTGCTGCCGAAGCCGCCGCCCCCGTCCCCCCGGCCCCCGGGGCCGGGGGGCGGGGTGGGGGCTGGGGGGGCGGGCAGGGGGTGGCGGTCCTCGGAGTGGGCTGGACGCCGAGCGGGCGCGGCAGACGCGGATGGCCGTCGTCGGGGCCGTCACCGAGCGCTGGGCCCCCGAACAGGCCGGCGCCGTCCACGGCGGCCCCTGGCAGCTGGCCGCCCCCGTCGGCCCCGCCACCGACCTCTGGGCCCTCGGTGCCCTGCTGTACCGGGCCGTCCAGGGACACGCCCCGTACCCCGAAGAGAGCGTCGCGGAGCTCGTGGACATGGTCTGCGCCGAGCCCCCCGCCTTCGCCGAGGAGTGCGGCCCGCTGCGTCCCGTCGTGGAGTCCCTGCTGCGCCAGGACCCCACCGAGCGCCCCGACTTCGAGGAACTGCGCGGCTGGCTGCGCTCGCTGGTCCGCTCCGCCCCGGAGCCCGACGGCGACTTCGTGTTCCCGCTGCCCGAGCCCGACCCCGCCCGCCTGCCCGAGGTGCGCCGCCGCGGGGACCTGCACGGCCGCCACCGCAACCCCGACGCCCCCCGCAAGCCCCGCTCCCTCGGCCGGACCCTGCTGGTCGCCGTCCTGGCGCTGCTCGTGGGCGGGGTGGCGTACGCGATGCTGTTCCTGCCGGGCGCCGGCGACCAGGACGCCGGCCGGGCCCAGCAGCCCACGGCCGTCCAGAGCCCGGCGCCCCCCTCCCCGGCGCCGCCCGGGACGCAGAAGCCCCCGCAGCAGTCGCCGTCCCCGGCCGCCCCGTCCTCCGGCGCGCAGCCGCCCGCGCAGCCGCCCGCGCAGCAGGCCCCCGAGGGCTACACCCTCCAGCAGGACCCGGCGCACTTCACGATCGCCGTTCCCAACGGCTGGGAGCGCCAGTCCATCAACGAGGCGGGCCAGGTGCGCTACACCCAGGGCCAGTTCACCCTCATCGTGGTCCCGGGCCGCGACCGGGTGGAGGGCGGCTCCCCGGACCCGCTCGGCTACCAGAAGGACAAGGAGGCGGAGCTGGCCCCGTACCGCAACTCCACCTGGGCCTCCGGCGGGGACGTGAAGTCCACCAAGGTGGGCCAGCAGTTGCGCGTGACCGGCCGCTACACCTGGATCGACGCGGCGGGCCGCTCCCTGTTCGCCCGCAACTTCGTGGTCGCGCTCGGCGGCAGCTACCACGTGGTCCTGGTCACGGGTCCGGAGGACAACCAGGACAGGGTCACGGACGTCTTCGACAAGGCCACGGCCAGTTACCAGGCCGGAGGCTGACGGCCGATCAGTACGGCGATTGCGTCACAGTGCTGTCTCACGGGCCCCGCCCGGTTCCGGCACCGCCCGCAGGCTCCGTAATCTGGCCCGGAGTGCACAGAGCGGCGGGAATTCGTGGAACAGCAGACAGGCGCGGGCGCGGTGCTCGCGGGCCGTTACCGGCTCGTGGAACCCATCGGCAGCGGGGGCATGGGCAAGGTGTGGCGCGCCCATGACCAGCTGCTGCACAGGACGGTCGCCGTCAAGGAGCTGACGGCGGCCCTGTACGTGGCCCAGGCCGACCGGGAGGTCCTGTACGCCCGGACGCAGAAGGAGGCCCGCGCGGCGGCGCGGATCCAGCATCCCGCGGTCGTCACGGTGCACGACGTCCTGGAGCACGACGACCGGCCGTGGATCGTCATGGAGTACATCGACGGCCCTTCCCTCGCGGAGGCCGCCAAGGCGGCCGGGCGGATCGAGCCCCGTGAGGCGGCGCGGATCGGCCTGCACGTCCTGGGCGCGCTGCGCGCCGCGCACGCCGTCGGCGTGATGCACCGGGACGTGAAGCCGGGCAACGTGCTGCTGGCCAAGGACGGCCGGGTGCTGCTCACCGACTTCGGGATCGCGGCGATCGAGGGGGACTCCTCCATCACCCGGACGGGTGAACTCGTGGGTTCCATCGACTACCTGGCCCCGGAGCGGGTGACGGGCGGCGCCCCCGACCCGTCCTCGGACCTGTGGTCCCTGGGCGCGACCTTGTACACGGCCGTCGAGGCCCGCTCGCCCTTCCGCCGGACCTCGCCGATCTCCAGCCTCCAGGCCGTGGTCAACGACGAGCCGCCGGTCCCGCGCCAGTCCGGTCCCCTCGGCCCGGTCATCACCGCGCTGCTGCGCAAGGACCCGGCCGAGCGCCCCTCGGCGGGCGAGGCCGAGCGGATGCTGATCGAGGCCATGGAAGGCCGGGAGCCCAGGGCCGCGCAGGCGTACGTGCCCACCCGCGTGGTGAGCGCCGAGGAGCGGGCCCCCGCCCGCGCGGACGCCGCCCCGCAGCCGCACCAGCACCAGCAGCCGCACCAGCCCCAGTACCCCCACCCCGGCCCCGCGCCCGCCCCGACCGCCACTCTGCCCGAGCCGGCGACGGCGGTCGCCGGGCGGCCGCCCGGCCGGGTCAAGAAGGTCGCGGCGGTCGCCGTGGTCGCGGCGCTCCTCGGCGGCGGCGGGGTCTTCGGCCTGCTGAAGCTGACCGGCGGGGACGACGGCCCCGGCTCGGACAAGAACGCCTCGGCCCCCGACGGGCAGGACGAGGCCGACGCCCCGCCGGCCGGCTACACCGAGGTCACCGACCCGGAGGGCTTCACGCTGTTCGTGCCGAAGGGCTGGAAGCGGCGGCTGAACGGCAACCAGATCGACTACACCCCGGACGAGGGCAAGCACTTCATCCGGATCGCGATGGACCCGACGCCCGACTACCCGAACCCGTACATGCACCTGCTCGACATGGAGAAGCAGCTCAAGGAGCGGGCGGACTACAAGCGGCAGGCGCTGAACCAGAACACCTTCCACGACAGCACCCGCGCCGCCCTGTGGGACTTCAGCTGGACGGAGAAGGGGGCCCTCGCCGGGCCCCGGCGGGCGATCGACCAGATGTACATCGCCCCGGACGGCACCGAGTACGGGGTGTACATGTCGGGTCCGGCGGCCGACTGGGAGACCACCCGGACCCAGTTCGACGTGGTCCTGAGCGGCTGGGAGCCGGCGCCGAAGAAGAAGTGAGCGGGGGCGGACCGTTCCGCCCGGCCCCGGCCATCGTGCCAGCGATTACTGGCAGACTTGGCAAAATCCGGTTACCCACGGGTACCCAAAGCCCCCGGGGCGGCATACGCTCACCGCCATGACGGACTCGAAGGCTGCTGCCGCCCCCCTCCGCTCCGCACCCCGGCCCACCAACCCGGTCGCCCCGGCCCCGGCGGGCGCCCGTACCGCCGCCGACGTGGTGACCCCCGCCCTGATCACCCGGCTCACCCGCGGGGTCACCGGCTCCGGCAGCACCGCCAACCACACCCCCTTCACCGGGGCCAAGCTGGCGGACCTCCCCGAGGCCACCCCCGAAGACGTGGCCGAGGCCTTCGCCAAGGCCCGCGCCGCCCAGCCCGCCTGGGCCGCCGTCCCCGTACGGCAGCGCGCCGCCGTCCTGCTCCGCTTCCACGACCTGGTCCTCGCCCGCCAGTCCGAGGTCCTCGACCTCATCCAGCTGGAGACCGGCAAGGCCCGCCTGCACGCCCACGAAGAGGTCCAGGCCGTCGCGGTCGCCGCCCGCCACTACGGCCGCAAGGCCCCCGCCTACCTGCGCCCCAAGGGCCACACCGGCGCGATGCCCACCCTCACCAAGGTCACCGAGCTGCGCCAGCCGCGCGGGGTCGTCGGCCAGATCGCCCCCTGGAACTACCCGCTCGAACTCTCCGTCGGCGACGCCCTGCCCGCCTTCGTCTCCGGCAACGCCGTCGTCATGAAGCCCGACACCGAGACCGCCCTGACCGCCCTGTGGGCCCGCGACCTGCTCATCGAGGCCGGGCTGCCCGCGGGGGTCTTCCAGGTCGTCCTCGGCGAGGGCCCCGTCGTCGGCCCCGAGGTGGTCCGGCACGCCGACTACGTCTCCTTCACCGGCTCCACCCGCACCGGCCGCGAGGTCGCCCAGGGCGCCGCCGCCCGCCTCGTCGGGGTCTCCCTCGAACTCGGCGGCAAGAACCCCATGCTCGTCCTGCACGACGCCGACGTGGAGAAGGCCGCCGCCGGAGCCGTCCGCGCCTGCTTCTCCTCCGCCGGACAGCTGTGCATCTCCATCGAGCGGCTCTACGTGCACGCCTCCATAGCCGACGCCTTCCTGGAGCGCTTCGCCGCCCGCACCAAGGCCATGCGGCTCGGCAACTCCCTCGCCTACGGCGCCGACATGGGCTCCCTCGTCGGCGAACGCCAGCTGGAGAACGTACGGCGGCACGTGGACGAGGCCGTCGCCAAGGGCGCCACCCTCGTCGCCGGCGGCGTGGCCCGCCCCGACATCGGCCCCCTCTTCTACGAGCCCACCATCCTCGACGGGGTCGAGGCCCCCATGGCGGTCTGCGCCGAGGAGACCTTCGGCCCGGTCGTCTCCGTCTACCGGTTCACCGACGAGGACGAGGTCATCGCCCAGGCCAACGCCACCGCCTACGGCCTCAACTCCAGCGTCTGGACCAAGGACGCCCGCCGCGGCCACGCGGTCGCCGCCCGCCTGCGCACCGGCACCGTCAACATCAACGACGGATACGCCCCCGCCTACGGCAGCGCCCAGGCCCCCATGGGCGGCATGAAGGACTCCGGGCTCGGCCGCCGGCACGGCTCCGAGGGCATCCTCAAGTACACCGAGGCCCAGACCGTGGCCCACCAGCGGCTGCTGCCGATGGCGCCCTCGCTGGGCATGGACGACGCGAAGTACGCCGAGTTCATGACCCGCAGCCTCAAGGTCCTCAAGGCACTCCGCTTCCGCTAGACCCCACCACCCCCCCGCAGCAGCACCCCAGGGCACCAGGCACGACCGACCGCCGGGAGGCACCGCGCAGTGTCGTACGACCAGACAGACGACTACGACTACGACGTCATCGTCATCGGATCGGGCTTCGGAGGGTCGGTCTCGGCACTGCGGCTCACCGAGAAGGGCTACCGGGTCGGCGTCCTGGAGGCAGGACGCCGCTTCACCCGCGAGAGCCTGCCCCGCAACAGCTGGGACCTGCGCAACTACCTGTGGGCACCCGCCCTCGGGCTGTACGGGATCCAGCGCATCCACCTGCTCGGCAACGTGATGGTGCTCGCGGGCGCCGGAGTGGGCGGCGGCTCCCTCAACTACGCCAACACCCTCTACGTGCCGCCCGCCGCCTTCTTCGAGGACCGCCAGTGGGCCTCCATCACCGACTGGCACGCCGAACTCGCCCCGTACTACGAGCAGGCCAAGCGGATGCTCGGCGTACGGCTCAACCCGACGATGACCCCCTCCGACGTCCACCTCAAGGCGGCCGCCGAGAAGATGGGCGCCGGCGACACCTTCCACATGGCCCCCGTCGGCGTCTTCTTCGGCGACGGCGGGGACGCCGGGGGACAGCGGAAGGTCCGCCCGGGCCAGGAGGTCCCCGACCCCTACTTCGGCGGCGCCGGGCCCGCCCGCAAGGCCTGCACCGAATGCGGCGAGTGCATGACCGGTTGCCGGCACGGCGCGAAGAACACCCTGAACGAGAACTACCTGCACCTGGCCGAACGGGCCGGCGCCGTCATCCACCCCATGACCACCGTCACCGCCCTCGCCGAGCACCCCGACGGCGGCTACCGCGTCCGCACGGTCCCCACCGACCACCGCCGCTCGGGCCGCGCCAAGGTGCTGCGCGCCCGCTACGTGGTCGTCGCCGCGGGCACGTACGGCACCCAGACGCTGCTGCACACCATGAAGGACCGCGGCGAACTGCCCCGCATCTCCGGCCGGCTCGGCGACCTCACCCGCACCAACTCCGAGGGTCTGGTCGGCGCCCAGACCGACGACCGCCGCTACCGCAGGCGCCACCCCGCCGCGGGCCGGGCGGACTTCACCCGGGGCGTGGCCATCACCTCGTCCGTGCACCCCAACGCCGACACCCACATCGAGCCCGTCCGCTACGGCAAGGGCTCCAACGCCATGGGGTTCCTGACGGTCCTCCAGGTACCCCTCAGCGCGCACCGGGTGCGGGCCTGGTTCGCCCGCACCGCCCGCCACCCCGTGCAGCTGGCGCGGTCCCTGTCGAACCGGCGCTGGTCGGAGCGGACCATCATCGGCCTGGTCATGCAGTCGCTGGACAACTCCCTGACGACCTACCGCAAACCGGGAGGCCTCGGCAAGGGCCTGCTGACGGCCCGCCAGGGCCACGGCGCCCCCAACCCGGTGCAGATCGCCGAGGCCACCGAGGCCGCGACCCTGCTGGCCGAGGAGATCAACGGCTTCCCCGGCAGCAACGTCGGCGAGCTGATGGGCACCCCGCTGACCGCGCACTTCCTCGGCGGCTGCCCGATCGGCGCCACCCCCGAGGAGGGCGTGGTCGACCCGTACCACCGGCTGTACGGGCACCCGGGCATCTCGGTGGTCGACGGAGCGGCGGTCTCCGCCAACCTCGGGGTCAATCCGTCGCTGACCATCACGGCCCAGGCCGAGCGGGCGATGTCGTACTGGCCGAACAACGGGGAGGCGGACCCGCGCCCCGCGCAGGGGGAGGCGTACCGACGTCTCGCGGCGGTGGAACCGGTCCGTCCGGCCGTCCCCGAGGGGGCCTTCGGCGCGCTGCGGCTGCCCTTCCTCGCCGTCCCGGAGATTCCCCCGAGACAACCGGAAGCGAAGGCCTGAGTTCCGCGAACGACCGCGGCGGGTACCGCGCTCCCCCTCCGAGCGCGGTACCCGCCGCAGTACAGGAGTGGACAGGCGGTCGCCGGAAAAGGTTGTACCGGAATGCTTTGGGTGAAGCTGTGGTGTCGGTCACATGGTCGGCGGTGCAACCGAGGCGTACGTCCGGGGGTCACACCGGGCATGAGACAGCGCATCTCCCTGCTGGCCGCGTGCGGCCTGGTGGCCGCGGGACTCGTCACCCTCCCCGCCACCGCCGCGAACGCCGCGGAACCCGTCTTCCGCCTGACCGGGCCGCCCGGCCTCGTCCTCCCGCCCGCCCCCGCGACCGGCTCCCCGACGCCGACGGCCCTGAACTACCGGCTGGAGGCCCCGGCCGGGACCGCCGCCTTCGACGGGGAGTTCACCCTGACCGTCGACCTCTCCAAGCTGGGCGGGGTGGCGACCGTCCAGGAGAGCCCGCGCGCGGCCGTCAAGAAGTGCGTCACCGCCGGCGCCACGCTCGTCTGCAAGCAGCAGGGCCTGCACCCCGGCGTCCCGGCCGGCGTGGACCTGGAGGTCGTCCCCGGGAAGAGCACCGGTGTCGGCGTGGTCAGCGTGAGCGGCACGGCTGCCGGTGCCACCGTCACCCCCGCCCTGCCCACCGGCATCAAGGTCGGCGCACCCGACCTGGTCATGGGGGAGATGAGGCTCAAGAAGGAGCTGAAGCCGGGCGAGAGCCAGGACCTGCCGCTGACCTTCAGCAACAACGGCAACGAGCCGGCCAAGGGCGTCGTGCTGGAGCTGGAGGCCAGCCACGGCCTGGAGCTCCCGGAGCGGTACGACAACTGCACCTACCGCACCACCCGCACCGCGACCGACGTCGTCTGCACCATCGAGGGCGACTTCGAGGCCAAGGCCTCCTACGAACTGGCCGGGGACAGCCCGCTGCACCTCAAGGCCGGCGCGAACGCCCTGGGCGAGCGGTTCGGCTACGGCATCTACCCGGCGCCCGTCCCGCAGAAGCCCCAGGCGGACTCCGCCGCGCAGCAGAACGGCACCACCCAGCAGAACGGCGCCGACAAGCCCAAGGCCGGCGACGCGGCGGGCAAGGCCTCGCGCAAGCTGGTCGCCCGCAAGGCGGCGCAGGCCGCGCTCGCCGAGCACGGCCCGGACCTCAACCCGGCCGACAACAAGCGCGAGGCGGTCCTCACCGTCCAGAACACCGCGGACTTCGAGGCCGAGCCCCTGATCGTCAAGGGCGCCGCCGGCACCACCGCCAAGGCCGTCGTGGCCGTCCGCAACAACGGCCCGGCCTGGGTCGCCGGCCAGGGCGGCGCCCCCGCGGCCGTCGTCGACGTCGAGCTCCCGGAGGGCCTGAAGGCCGTCACGGTCCCCGCCGCCTGCCGCGCGGTCGGCGAGGCCGTCTACCGGTGCGCCACCGCGCCCTCCGTGCTGGAGAGCGAGAACGTCGAGTTCCCGTTCGAGCTGAAGATCGAGAAGGCGGTCAAGGACGCCAAGGGCGCCCTCCGCGTCGGCGCGCCCGGCCCGAAGGGCGAGCCGCAGCGGCACTCCTTCGACCCCGTCCTGGCCAACAACCTCGCCGCCTTCACGGCGAACCCGACGTCCACCGGGCCCAGCCCGAGCCCGTCGGGCAGCCCCTCGCCCAGCACCTCCGCGAGCACCTCGGCCTCCCCGAGCCCCTCGGCGAGCGCCGGCGCCACCGCGAACGGCGGCACGGGCGGCGGCGGTCCGCTGGCCTCCACCGGCAGCCAGGCCGGCCTGCTCGGCCTCGGCGCGGCCGCGCTGCTGGCCGTCGGCGGCGCGCTGTTCCTCTCGGCCCGCCGCCGCAAGGGCGGGCACGCGTAGGACCGTCCGAGACGAACGAACGGCCGGCCCGGGGCGTCCCCCGGACCGGCCGTTCTTCTTGCGGTGACCGGGCTGCTGTCCCCTGCCGTCCGGCCACGCGGGGAGAGGGGTCCCACGACGTGCCACCTCAGGCGTCACGTCTCACCGCTCCCGCGGACATCCCCTCAACGAAGCCGCCCGGGGCGGGACACGGTCCGGACGGGTGACGAACACCCGGCCGCGCGGTCAGACGCGGCCCCGGCACAGCTCCAGCAGGGTCATCGCGAGCGCGGTCCCGGGCTTGCCGAGGGCGTCGCTGAAGTGCGACAGGACCTCCATCTCCCGCGAGAGGTGCACCCGGCGCCCGCCCGCGCCGATCCGGGCCTCCTGGATGACGGCCGAGACGGCCATCCGCTCCTGGATCAGCCCGATGATCCGGTCGTCGAGGGCGTCGATGCGCTCCCGGCAGTCGGCGATCAGCTGCTCGGGGGTGGCGGCGGTGGTGAGGGTGCTCATGGGTTTCTCCTGTGGTCGTGGCCCGCAGGAGGGGGAACGCGGAGCGCCCCGGTCCTGTCGGACCGGGGCGCTCTGGGAAGTCAGCGGCTCAAGCGAGCATCACGAGGACCCATGGCGACCGGACCGGCCGGTGCCATAGGTAAAGAGGAAGCTCAGCTGCTTGCGCATGGTGTGGATTATTGCCACACCCCGCGCCCCGGCGCCAAGCGGGCCCGGATGCTGAGACGCCCCGGCCGTGACGTGGGCCTCGGATGGTGCGACAAACCGGCGGCCGGCGCCACCGGTAGAATCGACAAAACAGCCCCCTCTTCCGCCGGAAGGCCGTCCCGTGCCAGAAGCACCCTCCGCCGCCCACGACAGCGCCCCGGACACGGTCCTCGTCGTCGACTTCGGCGCGCAGTACGCCCAGCTCATCGCCCGCCGCGTCCGCGAGGCCCGCGTCTACAGCGAGATCGTGCCCAGCACGATGCCCGTGGCCGAGATGCTCGCCAAAGACCCGAAGGCGATCATCCTCTCCGGCGGTCCGTCCTCCGTCTACGAGGAGGGCGCCCCGCGCCTGGACGACGCCCTTGCCCTGTTCGAGTCCGGCGTGCCCGTCTTCGGCATGTGCTACGGCTTCCAGCTGATGGCGACGACCCTCGGCGGCACCGTCGACAACACCGGCGCCCGCGAGTACGGCCGCACCCCGCTGTCGGTCTCCAAGGCCGGCTCCACCCTCTTCGAGGGCACCCCCGAGCACCAGTCGGTGTGGATGTCCCACGGCGACGCCTGCTCCGCCGCCCCCGAGGGCTTCACCGTCACCGCCTCGACGAACGTCGTCCCGGTCGCGGCCTTCGAGAACGACGAGAAGAAGCTGTACGGCGTGCAGTACCACCCCGAGGTGATGCACTCCACGCACGGCCAGCAGGTCCTGGAGCACTTCCTCTACCGGGGTGCGGGCCTCAAGCCCACCTGGACCACCGGCAACATCGTCGAGGAGCAGATCGCCGCGATCAAGGCGCAGGTCGGCGACAAGCGCGCCATCTGCGGCCTGTCCGGCGGCGTGGACTCCGCGGTCGCCGCGGCCCTCGTCCAGAAGGCCATCGGTTCCCAGCTCACCTGCGTGTACGTCGACCACGGCCTGATGCGCAAGGGCGAGACCGAGCAGGTCGAGAAGGACTTCGTCGCGGCCACCGGCGTCCAGCTGAAGGTCGTCGACGCCCAGGAGCGCTTCCTGAACGCGCTGGCCGGCGTCTCCGACCCGGAGACCAAGCGCAAGATCATCGGCCGCGAGTTCATCCGCGTCTTCGAGCAGGCCCAGCTGGAGATCCTCCAGGAGGACGGCCCGGCGGTGGCCTTCCTCGTCCAGGGCACCCTGTACCCGGACGTCGTGGAGTCCGGCGGCGGCACCGGCACGGCCAACATCAAGTCCCACCACAACGTGGGCGGCCTCCCCGACGACATCGAGTTCGAGCTCGTCGAGCCGCTGCGCCAGCTGTTCAAGGACGAGGTCCGGATGGTCGGCCAGGAGCTCGGCCTGCCCGAGGAGATCGTCCAGCGCCAGCCCTTCCCCGGCCCCGGCCTCGGCATCCGCATCGTCGGCGAGGTCACCAAGGAGCGCCTGGACCTGCTGCGCGAGGCCGACGCCATCGCCCGCCACGAGCTGACCGCCGCCGGCCTGGACCGGGAGATCTGGCAGTGCCCGGTCGTCCTGCTCGCCGACGTCCGCAGCGTGGGCGTCCAGGGTGACGGCCGCACCTACGGCCACCCGATCGTGCTGCGCCCGGTCTCGTCCGAGGACGCCATGACGGCGGACTGGACCCGCATGCCGTACGAGGTGCTGGCCCGGATCTCGACCCGCATCACCAACGAGGTCAAGGACGTCAACCGCGTGGTCCTGGACTGCACGAGCAAGCCCCCGGGCACCATCGAGTGGGAGTAGGCCCCCACGACCGCCACCGCGGTCGCCGTGCCTGACGCGAAGCCGCCGTTCCCCCGGGAGCGGCGGCTTCGCCGTTGCTCTGGTCAGTTGCGGGCCCGGCCGGTACCTTGCGCCGCGAGCGGAAGGAGGGGCCATGCCGGAGCAGCCCGTACCCGTGCCCGTGCCGGTGGACCGGCTGGCGTTCGAGATGCCGCCCGTGCACGCGGACCCGGCCGAGGAGCGCACCCACCGCAAGGAGCGGCTCGCGGGGGCGCTGCGGCTGCTGGGGCGGCTCGGGTACGAGGACGGGGTCGCGGGACACGTCAGCGCCCGGGACCCGGAGTTCGAGGACTGCCACTGGGTCAACCCCTTCGGCCGGGCCTTCGCCGGGCTCGGCCCCGAGGACCTGCTGCTGGTCGACGGAGACGGGCGGGTGGTGCGGGGCGGGCGGCGGGTGAACCAGCTGGCCTTCGCCGTGCACGCGGCCGTGCACCGGGCGCGCCCGGAGGTGGTCGCCGTGGTCCGCACCCAGGGCCCCTACGGCAGGGCGCTGGCCTGCCTGGGCGAGCTGCTGGCTCCCGTCAGCCAGGAGGCCTGCGCCTTCTACGAGGACCACGCGCTCCTCGACGAGTACCTGGGCGCGGAGGACCCGGCGCGGGTCGCGCGGGCGCTGGGCCCGTACAAGGCGCTGATCCTGCGCAACCGGGGGCTGCTGACGGTCGGCGGGTCGGTGGACGCGGCCGTGTGGTGGTTCGTCGCGGCGGAGCGGGCGGCGCAGGTGCAGCTGATCGCGCGGGCCGCCGGGAAGCCGGTGCTCATCGACCACCACGGGGCGGTCGCCACGCGGGAGCGGTTCGGGGGAGACCTGGCCGCCTGGGCGAGCTACCAGCCGCTCTGGCAGACGGTCGCGGACGGCGCCGGACCCGTGGCGTCAACATCATGAACCGTTAATCACCTGCTCTGACATCGTGCGCAATCCGGAGCACTGCCCCAGTGGTGCACAATTCGCTGGCATTGCACCGTAGTTCAGAGAGGCGGCACGCACGTGGCTGTCCAAGAGATGTCCCGGGGTACCCATACCGCCGTCTGCGCCTGCGACGACTGCGCGCGGGAGGGGCACCGGCGCGCGGTCGCCGCGTTCCTGGAGAAGCGCGACGAGTTCGCCGCCGGGCAGGGGGTGCCGCCCGCCGTGGCCCACTCCCTCGGCGCCTCCCGCCAGTGGGTCTCCGACGAACTGGCCCTGTCCGCCCGCACGGTCGCCGAACGGGGGAGAGAGGCCGGGAACTCCTGGCTGTACCTGTTCTCCCGGCGGGCCGTCCTCGCCCTGTGGATCGCCGCCGGGGTGCTGCTGCTGGTGCAGGTCGGCACCGCGCTCGGCACCGGCTGGTCCACCGCCCGCACCGCCGGGCTGCTGGCCGCGCTGGTCCTGGCCGGCCTGCTGACCGTCGCCGCCCGCGCCCAGTCGCTGCGGGGCGGGCTGCTGGCCCCGCTGGTCGGCGAGGACAACCGGCTGTCCACCTCGAAGGCGGTACCGAGCGCCTGGGTGGTGCTGACCGCGTTCGCGGCGCTGCTGCCCGCGCTGCGGCTGGCCGCCTCCTCGCCCGGCCCGGAGCGGGACGCCCTGTACCAGGGGTTCGCGCTGGGGCGGGCGCTGCCCCTGCTGGCGGTGGTCGCGCTGACGTCGGGGGTGGCGGTGCTGGTGCGCCGGGTGGTCTCCGTACGGATCATGGGGCAGCGGCTGCAGAAGCTGCCGGCGGACCGGCCGCGCGGGGTGGACCTGCTGACGGACGACGACGGCCGCGGCAGCTTCCCCGACGCGCAGTACGTCCTCGTCTCCACGGTGGTGCTGGCCTACGCGGCGGTGTCGCTGGCCCGCTTCCCCGACCGGCTGCCGCAGCTGCCGTGGGCGCTGGCCCTGCTGGTGGCCCTGTCGGCGGCGGTGTACCTGGCGGCGAAGTACGCGGAGGGAAGCCGGCCGCTGGTGCTGTCGGTGGTCCGCAGGCGCGAGCCGGGGGACATCGACGCCGCGGTCCGGCCCGGCGACGACATCGAGATCCGGGGCGTGGGGTTCGTGCCGCCGGGGGCGCACACGCCGGAGATGCTGGCCCGGCTGGTGGTGCGGGTCGGCGCGGTCCACGTGCACGTTCCGCTGGTGCCGGTGGCGGGCGGGTTCGTGAACCCCTCGGACACGGTGCTCACGGTGCCGGTGCCCGCGGAGGTGGAGCCGGGCCGGGTCGACGTGCAGGTGGTGACCGCCGCCGGGGTGGAATCCAACCGCTGCATCATCGACGTGGCCGAATGAAGCGGGTAGACATGGCTGCGTGAACCGAACTGACGTCCCTTCCGGTGTGCGGTCCACACCGTGGAGAGAACTCGCCTCCCGCCATGCCCTCCTCCCGCTGCGGATCTTCCTCGGCCTGACCTTCGTCTACGCGGGCCTCGACAAACTGACCACCCCGGGCTTCTTCGCCGCCTCCGGCTCCGGCTCGATCGGCGAGCAGATGCACGGCGTGCGCGACACCGCCGCGATCCCGGCCCTGGTGGACCTCACGCTGAAGGCCCCCGCCGGTTTCGGCTACGCCATCGCCCTCGGGGAGCTCCTGGTAGGCCTGGGCGTGCTCGCCGGGCTGCTGACCCGGATCGCGGCCGCGGGCGGTGCGCTGATCTCACTGAGCCTGTGGCTGACGGTGTCCTGGGCCGTGACCCCTTACTACTACGGCAACGACCTGGTGTATCTGATGGCGTGGATCCCGCTGGTGCTGGCCGGGGCGCCCTACTGGTCCCTCGACCGGCTGATCCGGTCGCGCCGGTCCCGCCGTACCGCGTAGGCCACCAGCCCCACCAGGGCGGCCAGGGCCAGTCCGCCGAAGGCCATCGGCACGACCAGGAACCACGGCAGGTCGGTCTCGCCGGCCGCGTCGAGCAGGTACAGCACGCCCGCCGCGGTCAGCACCAGGCCGGCCAGCAGCCTTCCGGGCTGGAACTCATGACGCCGCACGGGCCACCTCCACCTGTCCCACACCCGCGTCCAGGTGCAGCTCGATCGTCCCGCCGGCCTCGGTGCCCGCGGTGGGGGCCAGGGTCGCCCGCCGGTTCTCGCCGCCGCTCTTGATCCGCACGGAGCGGTCCCCGGGCAGCTGGATGTCGCCCAGGTCGATGGAGACGTCGGCCTTCGCGGTGACCTCCCGGGGGACGATCACCTTCAGCCGGCCCGCCTCGATGGAGGCGCGGACCGGCACGGTCGTGCCCTTCGGCACGTCCAGGCGGCTCAGGTCGAGCGTGGCCAGCCCCGTCCCGGAGGAGTACAGGGGCCGGACGTCGGCCACCGCCGCCGGACGCCAGTCGACGTTGTGCCAGTCGGTGCTCACCTCGCGCGGCAGGGCGGTGGCCGCCGCGAGGAGCCCGGCCGTGACCAGGCCCAGCAGGATCGTGCCGAAGCCGGTGCGGCCCTTGACGGAGCTCACCGCCAGGCCCAGCCCGAAGACGGCCAGCGCACAGGCCAGGCCGACCTGGAGGGCGTGCCCCAGCGGGCTGCCGTGCCAGACGGAGGCGGTGGCGATCCCGCCGGCCAGCAGGGCCAGGACGAAGATCCGGCCGCCGATCCCGCCGCGCCCCTGCCCGTACGCGGGCGTCGGCTCCGGCTTCGCCGGGGCCGCCCCGGGCAGCGTGCCCGGGCGGTCGTCGGCGCCGTCGTCGGGGCCCCACAGGTAGCCGGAGGAGCCGACCGGCCCGGTGGTGCCGTCCTTCACCAGCGGATCGCGCCACCACGACGGGCTGCTCGGCACGGGCGGCGCCTGGGTCTCCGGCGGAGCCGGGCGGTGCGTCCCGGGGGCCTCCGCCTCGGGGGCGGCGGCCCGGCGGTGCCGCCGGGACCAGTACGCGGCCCCGCCGAGCGCCAGGATGACCAGGACGGAGAAGGCGCCCATCACCCCGTTGTCGAGCATCGACAGGAACAGGGCGCAGCCCACCAGGGCGCTGAACACCGCGGCCAGGGTGGACCCTTCGACGCGTCCGGTCAGCAGCTTGCGGCCCTCGCTGTCCTCCTCGCCCTCCAGAGGCAGCAGCAGCCAGGCGAACCCGTAGAAGACCAGGCCGACGCCGCCCGTGACGGCGAGCACGCCGAGCACGATCCGGAACATCACCGGGTCCAGGTCGAAATACCGGCCCAGGCCGCCGCAGACGCCTGCGAGGACCTTGTCGCGCTTGCTGCGGCGCAGCGGCGGCCGGTCGGCTGGGGCCGGTGCCCCGGGTTCTTCCCCCGGGCTCCGTCCGGAGGCGCCCCCGGGCGGGGCGTCGTGTACGTCGGTCATGGCTCCATGGTGACCGCCCGTCCGGCCGCCCGGCACCGGGCCCTACCCTGGCGCAACCCTGATATCCCCCCGACGGAACTGGGGGGATGCCCTGATGCCGCCGCCCGCCCGGCCATGTGACCCTTGGTGACATGCCCGCAGCAGCAGCCGCCCGTACCCCGCACGCCCCCGACCCCGACGACGTCCCGCAGCGCAGGCTCTACCGCAGCGCCGACGGACGGATGCTCGGCGGAGTCGCGCGCGGCCTCGCCGGGCACCTCGGGCTGCCCGTCCTGTGGGTCCGGCTCGCCTTCCTCGCCATGTTCATGTGGGGGGACGGGCTGGGGGTGCTGCTGTACGCCGCCTTCTGGGTCTTCGTCCCGCTCGGCGTCGGCGGCAGCACCGGGCACCACTCCTTCTTCGAGACCCTCGCCGACGGCAGCCGGCGCCTGCGCAAGCCCGACAAGGGGGCGGTGTCCGGGCTGATCGCCCTGGCCGTCGGCGCGGGCATCTTCATCTCCCAGCTCCGCGTCGGCGGCGCCAACGGCCGCTACGTCTGGCCCACCCTGCTCGTCGGGGCCGGCGTCGTCCTCGTCTGGCGGCAGGCCGACAACGCCCGCCGGGCCGGCTGGAACTCCGCCGCGGACCGCCAGAAGCGGCTCCTCCAGGCCGCCCGGGCGCTCGCCGGGGTGGTGCTCGTCGGCGTGGGCCTGACCGTCTTCATCGTCGTACGGGGCTCCGCCGCCCAGCTCGGCAACCTCCTCACCGCCGTCCTCGCCGTCCTCGTCGGCATCGCCCTGCTCGCCGGACCCTGGCTGATCCGGATGACCCAGGACCTCTCCGAGGAGCGTCTGATGCGCATCCGCGCCCAGGAGCGCGCCGAGGTCGCCGCCCACGTCCACGACTCCGTCCTGCACACGCTCACCCTGATCCAGCGCAACGCCGAGGACGTCGGCGAGGTCCGCCGCCTCGCCCGCGCCCAGGAGCGGGAGCTGCGCAACTGGCTGTACAAGCCGGAGGGCACCGGCAAGGACGAGGCCGAGGAGCCGGCCACCCTCGCCGAGGCCGTGAAGAAGGCCGCCGCCGAGGTCGAGGACCACCACGGCGTCCCGATCGAGGTGGTCGTCGTCGGAGACTGCCCACTGGACGAGAAGCTGGGCGCGCAGATGCAGGCCGCGCGCGAGGCGATGGTCAACGCCGCCAAGTACGGTGGCGAGGGCGGGCCCGTCCAGGTGTACGCGGAGGTCGAGGGGCGCACGGTGTTCGTGTCCGTACGGGACCGGGGGCCGGGCTTCGACATCGACGCGGTACCCGGCGACCGCATGGGCGTACGAGAATCGATCATCGGCCGGATGCAGCGCAACGGCGGGACCGCCCGGCTGCGGTCCGCGCCCGACGGCGGCACGGAAGTCGAACTGGAGATGGAGAGGGTGGCGAACGCGGCATGACCGGCATGACCGAGGGCAGCGCTGTGAACGACGGGTCCAGGAGGGTCCGGGTGGTGCTCGTCGACGACCACCGCATGTTCCGCACCGGCGTACAGGCCGAGATCGGGGAGACGTCCCGCACCGGCGTCGAGGTCGTCGGGGAGGCCGCCGACGTGGACCAGGCCGTCACCGTCATCACCGCCACCCGCCCCGAGGTGGTCCTCCTCGACGTGCACCTGCCCGGCGGCGGCGGCGTCGAGGTGCTGCGGCGCTGCGCCCCGCTGATGGCGGCCGCCGAGAACCCGGTGCGCTTCCTGGCCCTGTCGGTGTCGGACGCCGCCGAGGACGTCATCGGGGTCATCCGGGGCGGCGCGCGCGGCTACGTCACCAAGACCATCACCGGCACCGACCTGGTGGACTCCGTCTTCCGGGTCCAGGACGGGGACGCGGTGTTCTCGCCGCGGCTGGCCGGCTTCGTCCTCGACGCCTTCGCCTCCACGGACGCGCCGCCGGTCGACGAGGACCTGGACCGGCTCACCCAGCGGGAGCGCGAGGTGCTGCGGCTGATCGCGCGCGGGTACGCGTACAAGGAGATCGCCAAGCAGCTGTTCATCTCGGTGAAGACGGTCGAGTCGCACGTCTCGGCCGTGCTGAGGAAGCTCCAGCTCTCCAACCGGCACGAGCTGACCCGCTGGGCCACCGCGCGCCGCCTGGTCTGACCTGCGGGTGAACCGCGGGTGACACCCCGGGGCGCGGCCCCGGGGATGATCCGGATGTGATCCACGACGCAGTCGGGGAGGGCAACCGGACGGCATCGCGGCGGCCTCTTGGGTGGCGTGATGAGCCTGACGGGGACCCCTCTCTTCGCGACGGTGATCGGCCTGACGCTGATCGCCGTCGTCCTGCCGCTGACCGTGTGGAGCAAGGTGCGCGGCCCCGCCGCCGCACGCCTGGCGGTCCGCGGGCTGATGGTGGTGTTCGCGCAGGTCACCGCCGTCGCCCTGGTGTTCGTCGCGGTCAACCGGGACATGAACTTCTACGCCTCCTGGGGCGACCTGATGGGCACCGGCAGCTACGTCCAGTCCGCCCCCGACCTCGGCGCCGACGGCATGGGCGGCAAGAAGGCCGAGCAGGTCCGGCAGGAGCCGAAGGTCCGCCAGGACTTCCAGCCCGTCGACGGGCTCGGCGGACGCGTGAGGAAGACCGAGCTCGACGGGAAGATCTCCGGGGTCAAGGGCGACGTCATGGTGTGGCTGCCGCCGCAGTACGACGACCCCGCCTACAAGGACAGGAAGTTCCCGGTCGTCGAGCTGATCCCCGGCATACCGGGCACCGGCAAGTCCTGGTTCCAGGGGCTCAAGGCGCACGAGGTGCTGGAGCCGCTGATGAAGGAGGGCAAGGTCCAGCCGTTCATCCTGGTCTCCCCGCGCGCCATGCTGCTGGGCAACGCCGACACCGGCTGTGCCAACCTCCCCGGCAAGGTCAACGCCGACAGCTGGTTCAGCGTCGACGTCCGCAAGATGGTCACCGACAACTTCCGCGTCTCCGACGACCCCCGCACCTGGGGCGTGGCCGGCTACTCGGCGGGCGCCTACTGCGCGGCCAAGCTGGCCATCCTGCACCCCGACCGGTACGGCGCGGCCGTCTCGCTGTCCGGCTACAACGACCCGGGCCAGGAGCCCACCTCGCTGGTCGCCAAGGACCCCGAGCTGCGCCGCACCCACAACCTCAAGGAACTGCTGAAGGCCCAGCCCGCGCCGCCGGCGGTGGCGCTGTGGATGTCGGGGGCGGAGCAGGACGGCTACCTGTCGGGGATGGACCTCAAGGGGCTCGCCAAGAACCCGACCACCGTGCACGCGGAGAAGGTCACCGGCGGCCACAACCTGGAGTCCTGGTCCAAGCAGCTGCCGCAGACCTTCGGCTGGCTCAGCCAGACCGTCAAGGCGCCGTAACGGGCCCTACGCGGGGCGGGAGGCACCGGCCCAGGGCATCGAGTCGACCGGTGCCAGCCGGACCGTGGAGCCGGGGCGCGGGGCGTGGATGATCTGGCCGCCCCCGACGTACAGGCCGACGTGCGTGACGCCGGAGTAGTAGAACACCAGGTCGCCGGGGGCCAGCTGGTCGCGGGAGACCCGCCGGCCGGCGTTGATCTGGGTGTAGGTGGTGCGGGGCAGGGAGACCCCGGCCGCCCGCCAGGCCGCCTGGGTCAGCCCCGAGCAGTCGAACGAGCCCGGGCCGGTCGCGCCCCAGACGTACGGCCTGCCGATCGCCCCGTACGCGAACGCCACCGCGCGGGCGGCGCGCGAACCGTCGGCGGGGGCCGGGGAGCCGTGCGCTCCGGCGGGGGCCGCCGCCGCTGCTGCGGGTCCGGCGGCGGGGGCGGCCGGGCCGATGCCGTGCCGGGCCTCGTACGCGGCCCGCTCCTGCGCGCCGAGCCGGGCCAGCAGCCGCTGGGCGGTGGCCAGCCGGCCCTCGACGAGGGCCTTCTGCCGGGCGAGCTCGGCCCGCCGGGCGCGGACCTCCTTCAGGCTCCCGTCGGCCTGCGCGCGCAGCCGGCCGACCTCGTCGAGCCCGCGCCGCACGGAGGCCACCTCGGTGGCGGTCCGGTCGCCGGCCCGGGTGAGGAGGGAGGCCCGTTCGAGGTAGTCCTGCGGGTCGGAGGCGAGCGCCAGCTGGAGGGCGGGGCCCAGGCCGCCGCTGCGGTACTGGCCGGCCGCGACCGTGGCGAGCGCGCTGCGGGCGGCGCCGAGCCGGTCCTCCTTGCGGGCGGCCTCGTCCTGCAGGCCGGCCAGCGCACGCTCGGCCTCGTCGGCCTTGGCCTTCGCCCCGTTGTAGTTCTCCGTCGCCGCCTCGGCCTCCTCGTAGAGCCGGTCGACCTCCGCCTTGACCTGGGTGGGGGTCTGCTGCGGCTCGGCGTGCGAGGTGCCTTCGAAGGCGGTGGCGGTGGCAGCGCCCGCGAGGGCGAGGGTGGCGGCCGTCCGGACGGTGCCGCCGGAGAACGGGCGCTGCCTGGGCTTTCGATGACTGGCCACGGGGGCCTCACGTCCTTCCGTCGGTCCCGCAGGTCTCGGGGGAGGACGCTAAACCTGGAGGTCACGGCCGGATGACGAGTTGATCAGTACTGGCCGCGGCTGATCGCCGATGGCCGGACGGGACCGCTCAGTGCCAGAGGACGGCGATAAAGATATTGGCGACGGTCAGTCCGCCGACCGCGCCGAAGAGGCCCTTCTCGACGTGCTCCTCGTCGCGCTTGACGTAGACGAGCGCCAGGATCACGAAGAGGACCGCCAGCTTCACGCCGATCTTGATGTTGTTCAGCGGCGCCCCGTCGCCCATCTCGTGGAAGCCGACGAGCAGCACGCCGGTGACGAGCATGGTCAGTGCGCCGTGGAGCATCGCGGGCACGAAGCGGGCGGTGCCGGCGCCCATCGCCTTCATCTGGGTGAGGAAGCCGCCCAGGAGGGAGGCTATGCCGATGATGTGCAGGCCGACGAAGACGTGGGTGAGGACAGTCATGGCGACGAGCCTACGGGGTGCCTCCCGCCGTCCCGACGGCGGATTTCCCCGGGGCGGGGCCGCCTGTCGGTCCCGCCCCCTAGACTCGGATGGCGATGAGCAGCCTCTTTGACGACAGCTTCCTGGCCGACCTCACCCCCTCCGACGAGGTCCCGCCGCCGCCCGAGGAGCACCACGCCCCCGAGGAGGGCGCGGACGACCTGTTCGGCGGCCGCTTCGACCTGCCCGTGGACCGGGACTCCCACTACCGCGACGGCGCCCCCCGGCCGGTCATCGACCCGGCGGCCCTGCTGGACGGGCTGAACGAGCAGCAGGCCGCCGCCGTGGTGCACGCGGGCTCCCCGCTGCTCATCGTGGCCGGCGCCGGCTCCGGCAAGACCCGCGTGCTGACCCACCGCATCGGACACCTGCTGTCCGCGCGGCACGTCCACCCGGGCCAGATCCTGGCGATCACCTTCACCAACAAGGCCGCGGCCGAGATGAAGGAGCGCGTCGAGAACCTGGTCGGCCCGCGCGCCAACGCCATGTGGGTCTCCACCTTCCACAGCGCGTGCGTGCGCATCCTGCGCCGCGAGTCCAAGCGCCTGGGCTTCACCTCCTCGTTCTCGATCTACGACGCCGCCGACTCCAAGCGCCTCATGGCGCTGGTCTGCCGCGACCTGGACCTCGACCCGAAGAAGTTCCCGCCCAAGTCCTTCAACGCCAAGATCTCGAACCTCAAGAACGAGCTCATCGACGAGGACGCCTTCGCCGCCCAGGCCGCCGACGGTTTCGAGAAGACCCTCGCCCAGGCGTACGCGATGTACCAGGGTCGGCTGCGCGAGGCCAACGCGCTCGACTTCGACGACATCATCATGACCACGGTCCACCTCCTCCAGGCCTTCCCGGACGTGGCCGAGCACTACCGGCGCCGCTTCCGGCACGTCCTGGTCGACGAGTACCAGGACACCAACCACGCCCAGTACACCCTGGTGCGCGAGCTGGTCGGCCCCGGCTACCCGGACCTGCCGCCCGCCGAACTGTGCGTGGTGGGCGACGCCGACCAGTCGATCTACGCCTTCCGCGGCGCGACCATCCGCAACATCCTCCAGTTCGAGGAGGACTACAAGGACGCCACGACGATCCTGCTGGAGCAGAACTACCGCTCCACGCAGACGATCCTCTCCGCCGCCAACGCCGTCATCGAGCGCAACGAGAACCGCCGCGCCAAGAACCTGTGGACCCAGGCCGGCAGCGGTGCCGTCATCACCGGCTACGTCGCCGACACCGAGCACGACGAGGCCCAGTTCGTCGCCGACGAGATCGACCGGCTGACGGACGCGGGCGAGGCCAAGGCCGGCGACGTCGCGATCTTCTACCGGACCAACGCCCAGTCCCGCGTGTTCGAGGAGATCTTCATCCGGGTCGGACTGCCCTACAAGGTCGTCGGCGGCGTCCGCTTCTACGAGCGCAAGGAGGTCCGGGACGTCCTGGCCTACCTGCGCGTCCTGGCCAACCCCGAGGACAACGTCCCGCTGCGCCGCATCCTCAACGTGCCCAAGCGCGGCATCGGCGAGCGCGCCGAGGCGATGATCGACGCCCTCGCCCTCCGCGAGAAGATCACCTTCCCGCAGGCCCTGCGCCGGGTGGACGAGGCCTTCGGCATGGCCGCCCGCTCCACCAACGCCGTCAAGCGGTTCAACACCCTGATGGAGGAGCTGCGCACCATCGTCGACTCCGGCGCCGGCCCGGCCGTGGTGCTGGAGGCGGTCCTGGAGCGTACGGGGTACCTCGCCGAGCTCCAGGCCTCGACCGACCCGCAGGACGAGACCCGGATCGAGAACCTCCAGGAACTGGCTGCCGTCGCCCTCGAATTCGAGCAGGCGAGGGACGAGGACACCCCGGGCACCCTGGCCGAGTTCCTGGAACAGGTCGCGCTCGTCGCCGACTCCGACCAGATCCCGGACGAGGACCCGGACGGCTCGGGCGTCATCACGCTGATGACCCTGCACACCGCCAAGGGCCTGGAGTTCCCGGTGGTCTTCCTGACCGGCATGGAGGACGGGGTCTTCCCGCACATGCGCGCGCTGGGCCAGACCAAGGAGCTGGAGGAGGAGCGCCGCCTCGCCTACGTCGGCATCACCCGCGCCCGCGAGCGGCTGTACCTCACCCGCTCCAGCATGCGCAGCGCCTGGGGCACCCCCTCGTACAACCCGCCCTCGCGGTTCCTCGAGGAGATCCCGGCCGAGTACCTCCAGTGGAAGCGGACCGGCGCCGCGCAGAAGCCGGCCGGGCCGGTGCGCGGATCCGGCTACGGCTCCGGCACGGGGAAGTCCTCGTTCGGGACCTCGCCCGAGGCCTTCCTGTCCTCCTCGCGCTCCCGGTCGGGCGGTGGCCCGTCCGGGTTCGCGACGCGCCGCGCGACGGACAAGCCGGTCATCGCGCTGGCCGTCGGGGACCGGGTGACGCACGACCAGTTCGGGCTGGGCACGGTCATGGACGTCCGGGGCGCCGGCGCGGACGCGCAGGCCACCATCGACTTCGGGGACGACAAGCCCAAGCGCCTGCTGCTGCGCTACGCGCCGGTGCAGAAGCTCTGAGGCGCAGGGCCCGCCGGGGCCGCCGGCGCCTGAGGGCCGCCGGCTGCTAGGTCGGGTCCAGGCCGTGGTTGCGCAGCCACGCCAGGGGGTCGATGGCGGAGCCGCCACCGGGCCGTACCTCGAAGTGGAGGTGCGGGCCGGTGGAGTTGCCGGAGTTGCCGGAGTAGGCGATGACGTCGCCGGCCTTGACCTGCCCGGACCGGATCTTGGTGCTGCTGAGGTGGCAGTACCAGGTCTCGGTGCCGTCGGGAGAGGTCAGGATGGCCATGTTCCCGTAGGCGCTGTTCCACTGGGTGCGCATGGTGCCGTCGGTGGCGGCCATGACCGGGGTGCCGTAGGAGACCGGGAAGTCGATGCCGGTGTGCACGGACATCCACATGCCGCCGGCCTGGCCGAACATGGCGCTCAGCCCGTGCTGGGTGACGGGGATGGCGAACTTGGGGCGGGCCGCCTCCTTGGCCGCCGCCTCCTCGGCCCGCTTCTTCTTCTCGTCTTCCTGCCGCTGCTTGAGGTCGATCCGCTCCTGGGTGCGGCTCGCGCGGTCGGCGAAGTCACCGGCGTCGGCGCTCAGGGCGGCCAGCTGGGTGTCGAGCTTGTTGTTCGCCGCGACCGGCTTCACGGAGGCCGGGTCGGGGGCGGCCATCGTCGTGGTGTCCTCGGACGGCTTGTCACCGCCGGTGAGACCGCTGACGGAGGCGGCGGCGATTCCCGCGACGCCCATCACGCAGACCGAGGGCACGGCCACGGTCAGCAGGGCGGAGCGCTTGGCCGGCGTACGGCGCCGGGCGCTGCCGCCCGCCTTGTCCTTGCCGCCGCCCTTGGCGCCGCCGCGGCCGCCGGCCCGGCGCGCCGAACGCGGCTCCGGGGTGGCGGAGGCCAGGGGGACCATCTGCGTGGGCAGGTCGTGGACGGCGTCGTCGGTGAACTGCGGGTCCTCGAACTGCGGGTCGTCGAACTGAGCGTCGTCGCCCTCGGCGGGGAAGGCGGGGCCGAGGGGCTCGAAGACGGAGGTCTCGTCATCGGCGTACGCGTCGGCCGCCGGTTCGGCCTCCTCGACACCGCCGCCGCTGTTCCACGCGGTGGCGTCGTAGGCGCCGGTGTCCTGGCCGTGCCCGTGTCCGTAGCCGGAGAAGTCCCACTGGCCGGTCGGCTCGGAGCCGGGGGTGTCGTACCCGAACGGGGCCGACGGGTAATCGGCGACGGTGGCGGCGGAGTTCGCGGAGTTCCAGGTGCTCGCGTCCCAGGAGCCGGTCGCGTCCTCGGGGACGGTCTGGGCCGGGACGCTGGAGAGGTAGTCCTGCTGCGCGGTCCACGCGGTGCTGTCGTAGGCGCCGGTGTCGGCGGTCGACGGGTACGCGCCGGAGGCGTCGTAGGCGTCGTAGTTCCCGTAACTGCCGGACGGGGCGTAATCCGTGACGTACTGATAGCCCTGGCCCTGCGTTTCGTAGGAAACGTATGCCTGGTCACCAGCGAAAGTGGTGGTGGAAAGGCCGTCGTACCCCAAATCGGGGTACTGGCCCGACGTCGGGCGGTCGTTCACCAACTTCTCTTTCGCCTCGGCAGTGGGGGCCTGGGTGGCCGGGGAACTCAAGGTTCACCGGAGGAGAGCAGTGGCGTGACTGTACCCGGCGGTTACTCGCCTCGACAATCTTCGGCGGGTTTCGAGCTCGGGGGAACCGGGCATTCGGCCGCCTTTCGGTCGCAGGGAGACCGACCCTTGGCCTTGAGTTCGAAATTCGTTCGACTCCGGGTCATCCGGTGTTGTAGGCGAACGCGAGCAGCAGCGCGAACGGCACCGGCACCAGCGCGGCCGACCGCAGCCAGGTCCCGCGGCGTGCCCTGGACGGCAGGACGGCGTCGACGACGAACACCGCGCCGACCAGCAGCACACCCGTGACGACGAGCAGGAACAGCATGGCCGCGGAGTGGTCGAGGGTGTGGAAGTCGCAGTTGCGCAGGTCCGGCCCGGCGAGGTCGGCGGTGCTGTGGCAGTCCATGGGCAGGTACTCCGTCAGCGCCCACCAGGCCAGGTAGAGGGGCACGGTGGCGGGTACGCCGAGGGCCAGGTTCGCCAGAACGGGCGCCAGCACCCCGCGCCGCGCCGCCGTACCCTCCCCGCCCATGCCCCCGCCCGTCCCCCTGCTGCGTCTGCCGCGTCCGCTGCGTCCGCCCCGTCCCGGAATCCTCCGGGGGCTCAGACGACCATGCCCTCCCCTTCGGTTCCGGCCGGCCGGGGTTTCCTCACGGGCCCCTCCGCTCGGCCGGCGCCCCCGGCGTCGCGCACCGGACCGTCGAGGGCCCGCCGGACGGCGGTGATGACGGCGGGATGCACCGGAAGGGCGAGGTGCCCGATCCCGGTGACCTCGATGTTCGTCGCGTCCAGGTCCGGGTGCTCGATCCGGGCCGTGCCGGCCGGGGCCATCAGGGCGTCGAACTCGCTCCAGAAGGCCACGCACCGGGTCCGGCAGCCGGGCGCGGGCGCGCGCAGCTCGGCCATCACCGGGGAGTCCGGGCGCATCTGGCGGACCAGCGGGTGGGCGTCCATGAAGGGGGCGACGCGGGTCCCGCCGTGCGGGGTGCCGAGGGTGACCAGCGTCCGCACCCGGGCGTCACCGCCGAGCCGCTGGACGTAGTACCGCCCGACCAGCCCGCCCAGGCTGTGTCCCACGAGGTCCACCCGGTCCTGACCGCTGCGCTCGCACAGCTCCTCGACGCGCCGGGCGAGGTGGCGGGCGGTGACGCGCAGGTCGAGGGTGAGGGGGGAGTAGTTGTACGTCTCCACGCGCCGCCGGCCGCCCGCCCCGAGGGCGCGGCGCAGCAGGACGAACACCGACCGGTTGTCGGTGAACCCGTGCAGCAGCAGGACGGGCGGCAACTGCCCGGACCCGTCGCGGTGTCGCTTCGCGCGCTCCTCCCGGACTCCACTCGGGTAGAGGAGCATGTGCCCGGCGAGCACCAATGCCTCCAGGACCGCGGCCCGCAGGGCGGCCCCCGAGCGCGGGACGGGCAGCGGTGCGATCGTCAGCCCCATCGACGGCCTCCCCTGACCTCTTGGGTGCGGGGCCGTGCCGGCTGCCGACGTGGCCCCGCCACCGTGCCGTGCGGCTGTCGGCGCGGTGGCGGGGCGACTGGGCGAGGTGAATCAACGGCGTCCCACGTGTGATTTCCCCCTCCCCGTTGACCGTGAAACGGTGCCGTGCGCAATGCTGTACTTAACGTTCGTTCACTCGGGAGGCAGTGCGATGGGTGTGACCGGTCCGATCCGTGTGGTGGTGGCCAAGCCGGGTCTCGACGGCCACGACCGCGGGGCCAAGGTGATCGCGCGGGCGCTGCGGGACGCGGGCATGGAGGTCATCTACACGGGCCTGCACCAGACCCCCGAGCAGATCGTCGACACCGCGATCCAGGAGGACGCCGACGCCATCGGCCTGTCGATCCTCTCGGGCGCGCACAACACGCTGTTCGTGCGGGTGCTGGACCTGCTGAAGGAGCGGGACGCGGAGGACATCAAGGTCTTCGGCGGCGGGATCATCCCGGAGGACGACATCGCCCCGCTGAAGGAGAAGGGCGTGGCGGCGATCTTCACCCCCGGCGCGACGACGACGGAGATCGTCGACTGGGTCAACACCCACGTCCGCCCGGCCTGACCCACCCGGCTCCCGCTGGGAGCCGCCCCCCCCGGGTGTTTCAGCCCTCGCTGGCGTTCCTCCCCTGGGGGAGGCCCCCTGGCCCCTCCTCCCCCGGGCGGGCAGTGCCCGGGTGTTTCAGCCCTCGCTGGCGTTCCTCCCTTGGCGGAGACCCCTGGCCTCTGCCCCCCCGGGGCGCGCAGCGCCCGGGGGTTTTCAGCCTCGCCGGCGTTTGAGGCGCGGGGTCAGGGGCGGAGCCCCTGGGAACGGTGGAAGGGCGGGTAGGGGACCTCGCACCGCGCAGCGGCACCGGCCCGCAGGCGGGGGACGGTCCTCAGCCGGGGTCCGTCACGGCGGCCGGGCCCGTCACGGCCGACGGGGTCCGTCCCGGCGGCGGGGCCCGTTAAGGCCGACGGGGCACGTCACGGCGACGGGGCACGTCACGACGGCGGGGTCAACTCCGCGAGCATGTCGGCCCGTACCCGCAGCGTCGCCACCAGCCTCTGGAACGCCTCGGCCCAGTACGCGGAGGCCCCGGAGCCCCCCTCCGGGACATCCGCCGCCCCGGCCGTGAGGCCCTCCAGCCGGCCCGCCTCCGCCGGATCGAGGCAGCGCTCCGCCAGCCCCATCACCCCGCTGAAGCTCCACGGATAACCCCCCGCGGCCCGCGCCGCGTCCAGCGCGTCCACCACCGCCCGCCCCAGCGCCCCCGCCCACGGCACGCGGCAGACCCCGAGCAGCTGGAACGCCTCCGACAGCCCGTGGGCCCGCACGAACTCCGCGACCCACTGCGCCCGTTCCCCCTCCGGCAGGGTCTCCAGCAGCTTGGCCCGCTCCGCGAGCGACGCCGTGCCCGGCCCCGCCGCGGGCGGCGCGGACGCCGCGCCCAGCAGCGCCTTCGACCACTGCGCGTCCCCCTGCCGCACCGCCGCCCGGCACCAGGCGGCGTGTATCTCCTCCGCCCAGCCGTCGGCCACCGGCAGCGCCACTATCTCCGCCGGCTCCAGCCCCCCGAACCGCTCCCGCCAGCAGGACAGCGGAGCCGCGTCCACCACCTGGCCGAGCCACCACGCCCGCTCCCCGCGCCCGGCGGGCGGCCGCTTGACCACCCCGTCGCGCAGCATCCCCGCGTCGCACTCCGCCGGCGGCCGCACCGCGTCCGGGCCCACGCAGGCCAGCGCCCGCTCCGCCATCCGCCCGGCCAGCGCCGACTGCGGAAGCGCGGACAGCAGTTCCGCCGCCGTCGCCCGTACGTTGCGGCTGCGGTCGCCCAGCGCCGCCTCCAGGAAGGGCTCGTCGGCCATCGACAGCCCGGCCCGCAGCGAGTCGAGGAACATCAGCCGGTCCTCGGCCCGCTCGGTGGCCCACGTGGAGGCCAGCAGCCGGGTCGCCGCCGCCGCGTCACGGGCCCGTACGGCGCCCAGC
Source organism: Streptomyces katrae (assembly GCF_002028425.1). Classification (GTDB taxonomy): domain Bacteria; phylum Actinomycetota; class Actinomycetes; order Streptomycetales; family Streptomycetaceae; genus Streptomyces; species Streptomyces katrae_A. The sequence continues at coordinate 4,731,561 of NZ_CP020042.1, forward strand.
AGCGCGACCCGCTCCGCGAACAGGCCCTCCTCCCACAGCCGGGTCACCGCCTCCGCGTCGGCGGGGTCGGGCAGTTCGCCGGCGCCGCCCGCCGCGCCGCGCAGCGCGAACCGCCATTCCGGATTCAGCCGGGCCAGCCAGAGCCCCCGCGCGCCGGCCAGCGCCAGCGCCTGCGCGCGCAGGTCGGTGCGGGCCCGGGCCGCGTCCAGCAGCGCCGGGACCAGCGCCGACGGAGCCCGGTAGCCGTGCCGCCCGGCGGCTGCCAGCCACTGCGGGAGCAGCTCCGTCAGATCCGGGGCGGCCCCACGCCGCCCGGCGCCGCCGCCGCTCGTACGGCCGGCGAGCAGGTGGGCGAGCCGCCGCCGGGCGGCTTCCGGCGGCGCCGGGCGCGGATCCCGGGGCGCGGGGTCCGGCAGCCGGGCCGCCGGCGCGGGCCGCAGCCCGGCGCGGCGGCGCAGCGTCTGCACGGCCGCCGCGTCGAGCAGCGCCCGCGGGGTGCCGCCCCGCCGCTCGGTCCCCAGCAGCGCGGCGGTGACCAGTGCCTCCCAGTCCCCGTCCGCGTATCCCTCTCCGGTCTCGCCCATCCGGCCCCTCCCTCGTCAGTCCCCGTCAGTGGTCCGTCGTCCAGCCGGTCCGTCGTCTTCGTGCGGCCCGGCTCCGGTCCCGCCCCCTCCGCGGGACCGGAGCCTCGGATGTGCCGCACGAACCCGTTCAGCTGGCGTGGTTGTCGTTCATGAAAGCCCCCCGGCTCCTCGTCCGCGCGTCGGCGCCCCCGCGCCTCCGCGTCCTCCATGTCGGTCTGTCAGACGGCATGGATCCCCCCAGGCCCCCTGCGTTCCAGGTGTGTTCGCGTCCTTCCTCGGATGCTTCAGACCAGCGGCACCGGCTCGGGCGAGCCGGGCTGCCAGGCGGTCAGCGGGGTGAAGCCGCGGTGGCCGCACTCGCCGAACACCGTGACGGGGCCGCCGCCCGAGAGGGCGGCCAGCTGCCACAGCGCGGGCCGCGGACGGCCCCCGCCGCAGGCCACCGGCAGTGCGGACGCCCCCTCCGCGTCCGCGAGCTGCCAGCCCCCCTCGGCCGCCTCGCCCGGTATCGGGATCACCGGGCCGAGGACCACCGGCCAGGACTCCAGCCACGGGTCCTCCCGCAGCGCGGCCCCGTAGGCCTCCAGGGCCTCACCGGTGCCCACCCCTGCCGGAGCCCCGGAGCGGTCCGCCACCGCGGCCGCGGTACGGTCCCCCAGATCCGCCCGGAGCCCCGCCGTCCCGGGCCGGAAGCGGACTTCCGCCTCCAGCACCAGTCCGACGGGCAGGGCCAGCCCCGGCGCCCGCCCGGGCGGTCCGAAGTCCAGCACCAGCGCCGGCCGTCCGCCCTCCAGCCCGCGCAGCCATGTCCGGCGGGTGGTGAGACGGCCGTCCGGGGACACCGAGTCGTACTGGGCGAGCACGAGCCAGCGGTCCCGGACGGTCTCCCCCTCGGCCGAGGACGGCACTCCCACCCGGTTCCGGACGGTCGCGGCCAGCGGCTCCGGCAGTCCGGAGACCCCCAGCCAGGCCCGGTCCAGCAGGTGCAGCAGCGCGAACTCCTCAAGCATCCGGCCGGGCCAGCCGGAGCCGCAACCGGGTATTGTCCCCAACTCCCTTACCCGTGCGGCCAGTCCGGGTGCCTGGGCGTCGACCATCCGGGCGGCGGTCTCCTCCCACGGCGCGTACCCCGCCTGCCCCTGCCCGGCGATCCCGCCGCGCAGCAGGTCCGCCAGCCGCTGCTCCAGCTCCGCGACGCCCGCCCCGACCCGCTCCGCGCGCCGCTCGGCCCGCTTGCGCGCCGCCTCGGCGTCCACCGGGCCGGCCGTCGGGCGGGCGGCCTTCGCCGCACGCTCCGCCAGCCAGGACGCCGCCCAGTCCGGCGCCTCGGCCGGGTCGCCCAGGCCCTGCGCCGACCAGAGCAGCAGCAGTCCCAGCGCGTGCTTGCACGGGAACTTCCGGCTCGGGCAGGAGCACTTGTACGCGGGGCCCGCCAGATCGACGGCCGTCCGGTACGGCGTACTGCCGCTGCCCTTGCACACCCCCCACACCGCACCGGAAGCGGAACCTCCGGTCTGTGACCACGGACCCGCCCCGCCCAGCCTGCCCCCCGCCTTGCGCGACGCGTCGTCAGGAGCCAGAGCCAGTACCTGTTCCGCCGTCCAGCGGACCCCCTGCTCAGTCATGTGAACCACCGTAGAGACCCCCACTGACAATCCCTCTGACCTGCAACGACGCCCCGACCAGGGGGCGTTGTCAGTGGCGTGGTGCACCGTGGGTACAGCAGTCGGGAGCGGCTGCCGAGCACTGGAGGGGGACCATGAGCACGCACGGGAACGACACCGGTACCGAGGCACTGCGACCGCACGCGGAAGACGCCTTCGCGCACGAACTGAAAGCTCTGGAAGCCGCCGACGACCGGCCCCGCCCGGCCCGCTGGAAGCTCTCCCCCTGGGCCGTGGCCACCTACCTCCAGGGCGGCACGCTCGCGGACGGCACGGTCATCACCCCCAAGTACGTCGGCCCGCGCCGGATCGTCGAGGTCGCCGTCACCACCCTCGCCACCGACCGCGCCCTCCTCCTGCTGGGCGTCCCCGGCACCGCCAAGACCTGGGTCTCGGAACACCTGGCCGCCGCCGTCAGCGGGGACTCCACCCTGCTGGTCCAGGGCACGGCCGGCACCCCCGAGGAAGCCATCCGCTACGGCTGGAACTACGCCCGACTCCTGGCCGACGGACCCAGCCGCGACGCCCTCGTCCCCAGCCCCGTCATGCGGGCCATGGCCCAGGGCATGACCGCCCGCGTCGAGGAGCTCACCCGCATCCCCGCCGACGTCCAGGACACCCTCATCACCGTCCTGTCCGAGAAGACCCTCCCGATACCGGAGCTCGGCCAGGAGGTGCAGGCCGTGCGCGGCTTCAACCTCATCGCCACCGCCAACGACCGCGACCGCGGGGTCAACGAGCTCTCCAGCGCCCTGCGCCGCCGCTTCAACACCGTCGTCCTGCCGCTGCCCGCCACCGCCGACGCCGAGGTCGACATCGTCGCCCGCCGCGTCGGCCAGATGGGCCGCGCCCTGGACCTGCCCGCCGTGCCCGAGGGCCTGGAGGAGATCCGCCGGGTCGTCACCGTCTTCCGCGAGCTGCGCGACGGGATCACCGGCGACGGCCGCACGAAGGTGAAGTCGCCCAGCGGCACCCTCTCCACCGCCGAGGCCATCTCCGTGGTCACCGGCGGCCTCGCCCTCGCGGCGCACTTCGGGGACGGCGTCCTGCGCCCCTCCGACGTGGCCGCGGGCATCCTCGGCGCCGTCGTCCGCGACCCGGCCGCCGACCGGGTCGTCTGGCAGGAGTACCTCGAGGCGGTCGTCCGCGAGCGCGAGGGCTGGAAGGACTTCTACCGTGCCTGCCGGGAGGTGACGGCATGAGGCCGGGCGGCACCGGACCGCTGCTGCTCGGGGTCCGCCACCACGGACCGGGCTCCGCCCGGGCGGTGCGGGCCGCGCTGGACCGGGCGCGGCCGCGGGCCGTGCTGATCGAGGGGCCGCCCGAGGGGGACGCGCTGCTCGCGCTGGCCGCCGAGCCGGGGATGCGCCCGCCGGTCGCCCTGCTCGCGCACGCGGCGGACGATCCGGGCCGGGCCGCCTTCTGGCCGCTGGCCGCCTTCTCCCCGGAGTGGGCCGCCATCCGCTGGGCCCAGGCCGGGGAGGTCCCGGTGCGTTTCATCGACCTCCCCGCCGCCCACACGCTGGCCGTGCCGGAGGAGGAGGGCGCCGACGGGCAGGACGCCGGCGGGCGGGGCGGCGCCGGCGCCCTGCCGCTGGACCCGCTCGCCGTGCTCGCGGAGACCGCCGGGTACGAGGACCCGGAGCAGTGGTGGGAGGACGTGGTCGAACACCGGGGCAGCGGGGCGGTACGGGACCCGCTGGCCGCCTTCGGGGCCCTGGAGGAGGCCATGGGCGCCCTGCGCGAGACCTACGGGCACGGCGGCCGTCCCCGCGACCTGGTGCGCGAGGCCCACATGCGGCAGCGGATGCGGGCCGCCCGCCGGGAGTTCGGCGAGGACTACGCCGTGGTGTGCGGCGCCTGGCACGTTCCGGCGCTCCGCGCCAGGACGACGGTCGCGGCCGACCGGGCCCTGCTCGCCGGGCTGCCCCGGACCAAGGTGGAGACCACCTGGGTGCCCTGGACCCACCGCAGGCTCGCCCGGGCCGGCGGATACGGCGCGGGCGTCACCTCGCCCGGCTGGTACGCGCACCTCTTCGCCTCCCGGGACCGGCCCGTCGAGCGGTGGCTGACCAAGGTGGCCGGGCTGCTGCGGGAGGAGGACCGGCAGGTCTCCCCGTCCCATGTCATCGAGGCGGTCCGGCTGGCCGAGACCCTGGCGGCCTTCCGGGGCCGGCCGGTGCCCGGGCTCGGCGAGACGCTGGAGGCGGTGCGGGCGGTGATGTGCGACGGCTCGGACGTACCGCTCGCGCTGGTCGAGGACCGCCTCGTCGTCGGGGACGTGCTCGGGGAGGTCCCGGACACGGCGCCCGCGGTACCGCTCCAGCGGGACCTCACCCGCCGGCAGCGCTCGCTGCGGCTGAAGGCGGAGGCCCGCGAGCGGGAGCTGGAGCTGGACCTGCGCAAAGACGGCGACGCGGCCAAGTCCCTGCTGCTGCACCGGCTGCGGATGCTCGGGGTGGACTGGGGCGTGCCCGCCCCCTCCCGGGCCGGGACGGGCACCTTCCGGGAGACCTGGCGGCTGCGCTGGGAGCCCGAGCTGTCGGTGCGGGTCGCCGAGGCGGGCGTCTGGGGCACCACCGTCCTCGGCGCGGCCACCGCCAAGGCCGCGGCCGAGGCGGCGGCCGCGGCGGAGCTGGGGGAGGTCACGGCCCTGGCGGAACGGTGCCTGCTGGCCGGGCTGTCGCAGGCGCTGCCCGCCGTGCTGCGGGCACTGGCCGACCTGGCGGCGCTGGACACCGATGTGGCGCGGCTCGCCAAGGCGCTGCCCGCGCTGGCCCGTTCCCTGCGGTACGGGGACGTACGGGGCACGGACTCGGCGGCGCTCGGGACGGTCGCGGCCGGGCTGGCAGAGCGGATCTGCGTGGCCCTCCCCCCGGCCTGCGCGGCCGGGCTCGACGCCGACGGGGCGGCGGAGCTGCGGGGCCACCTGGACGGGGTGCACGGGGCGGTCGCCCTGCTGTCCGACGCGGACGGGGGGCTGCGGGAGCGCTGGTCGGCGGTGCTGCGGCAGCTGGCCGGGCGGGACAGCGTGCCCGGGCTGATACGCGGCCGGGCCGTGCGGCTGCTGCTGGACGAAGGGCGGCTCCCGGCCGCGGAGACGGCCCGGCTGATGGGGCTGGCACTGTCCCCGGCGGCCTCCCCGGCCGACGCGGCGGGCTGGATCGAGGGGTTCGCGGGCGGCTCCGGCGGCGGGACGCTGCTGGTCCACGACGAGCGGCTGCTGGGCCTGGTCGACGCGTGGCTGGTGTCGGTCCCGGAGGGCGCCTTCATCGACGTACTGCCGCTGCTGCGGCGGACGTTCGGGGCGTACGAGCCGGGCGTGAAGCGCACCCTGGGCGAATTGGCCCGCCGCGGTCCGGGCCCGCGGGGCATACCCACCGGCGCCGCCCCGGCCCCCGAGGGCTTCGCCCCCGACCTGGACCCGGCCCGCGCGTCTGCGGCGGCGGAGGTGGCCCGGCTCCTCTTGGGGGCGCCCGACCTTGCCCTGGCCGGGCGGTAGGGGACGGGCCCTGCCCCGGCCGGGCGGCCCGGGGCCGGTTCCCCTACCCCCCCAGACCCTCCCCCCGCGCCTCAGACGCCGGCGGGGCTGGATTCCGGCGCGGCGAATGAGCGCAACGGGGTCCGGGGCGGAGCCCCGGAGAACGGGTGAAGGGCGGGGCGGGGAGACGGCCCCGCCCAGCGGTGCACACGGCAACGAGTGAAAGGGGATCGGCAGATGACGGAGACAGGCACGGAAACCGCCGGAGGCGAGCGGCTGCGGCGGTGGCGGATGGTGCTCGGCGGCGGCGAGGCCGACGGCACCGGGCGGGCGCTGAGCGGGCGGGACGCGGCGATGGACGGGGCGCTGGCGGCGCTCTACGGCGGGGGCGGCGACGGCAAGGGGCCGGGGGAGCGGTCGGCCGGGCTCGGCGCCTCCGCCCCGAGGGTGGCGCGGTGGCTCGGGGACATCCGTACCTACTTCCCCGTCCCGGTGGTGCAGGTCATGCAGCGGGACGCGATCGAGCGGCTGGGCCTGTCCGCCCTGCTGCTGGAGCCGGAGATGCTGGAGGCCGTCGAGCCCGACGTGCACCTGGTCGGGACCCTGCTGTCGCTGAACAAGGCCATGCCCGACACCACGAAGGAGACGGCGCGGGCCGTGGTCCGCAGGGTGGTCGAGCAGCTGGAGAAGCGCCTTGCCGCCCGGACCCGCGCCACCCTCTCGGGGGCGCTCGACCGCTCGGCCCGGACCAGCCGCCCCCGGCACCGGGACATCGACTGGGACCGGACGATCCGCGCGAACCTGAAGAACTACCTCCCCGAGTACCGCACGGTCGTGCCCGAGCGGCTGGTCGGCTACGGGCGGGCCGCGCAGGCCGTGAAGAAGGAGGTGGTGCTCTGCATCGACCAGTCGGGCTCGATGGCGGCTTCGGTCGTCTACGCCTCCGTCTTCGGGGCCGTCCTGGCCTCCATGCGGTCGATCGCCACCCGCCTGGTCGTGTTCGACACGGCGGTGGCCGACCTGACCGACCAGCTCGACGATCCGGTGGACGTCCTCTTCGGCACCCAGCTCGGCGGCGGCACGGACATCAACCGTGCGCTGGCCTACTGCCAGTCCAAGATCACCCGTCCTGCCGACACGGTCGTGGTCCTGATCAGTGATCTCTACGAGGGCGGCATACGCGACGAGATGCTGAAGCGGGTCGCCGCGATGAAGGCGGCCGGCGTGGAGTTCGTGGCCCTGCTCGCGCTGTCCGACGAGGGCGCCCCCGCCTACGACCGGGAGCACGCCGCGGCCCTCGCCGCGCTCGGCGCCCCCGCCTTCGCCTGCACGCCCGACCTGTTCCCGGAGGTGATGGCGGCCGCGCTGGAGAAGCGTCCCCTGCCGGTGCCCTGAGGGGCTGCCGTGAATCGGCGGATCACACGAACATGCAGTTCCGCGGTGAGGCGATCTGTGACAGGTATCACCGCTCAGGTGTGATCTGTGATTTAGGGTCCTACGGCCCTCGGGGATAACCTGCGAGACGGACATGCCGCGTCCACGGTCACCGTGTGCGCCTCCCCAGTGACAGCGCCGTCACGTTGCCCTCCGCGGCACGCCCACGCAGATAGCAGACAAACCGCGAATCACTGCGAATCTTTAAGACAAGGGACGGACGCGCGTGGACCTGTTCGAGTACCAGGCGAGGGACCTCTTCGCCAAGCACGGTGTACCGGTGCTGGCCGGTGAAGTGATCGACACGCCTGAGGCGGCTCGCGAGGCCACCGAGAAGCTGGGCGGCAAGTCGGTCGTCAAGGCCCAGGTGAAGGTCGGCGGCCGCGGCAAGGCCGGCGGCGTCAAGCTCGCCTCCACCCCGGACGAGGCCGTCGCCCGCGCGACGGACATCCTGGGCATGGACATCAAGGGCCACACGGTCCACAAGGTGATGATCGCGGAGACCGCTCCCGAGATCGTCGAGGAGTACTACGTCTCCTACCTGCTCGACCGCACCAACCGCACCTTCCTGGCCATGGCCTCGGTCGCCGGCGGCATGGACATCGAGCAGGTCGCCGCGGAGACCCCGGAGAAGCTCGCGAAGGTCCCGGTCAACGCCAACGAGGGCGTCACGATCGAGAAGGCCCGCGAGATCGTCGCCCTGGCGAAGTTCCCGGCCGAGGTCGCCGAGAAGGTCGCCGAGGTCCTCGTGACCCTGTGGCAGACCTTCATCGCCGAGGACGCGCTCCTCGTCGAGGTCAACCCGCTCGCCAAGGTCGCCTCCGGCGAGGTCATCGCCCTCGACGGCAAGGTCTCCCTGGACGAGAACGCCGAGTTCCGCCAGCCGGGCCACGAGGAGTTCGTGGACCACGCGGCCGCGAACCCGCTCGAGGCCGCCGCCAAGGCGAAGAACCTCAACTACGTCAAGCTCGACGGCGAGGTCGGCATCATCGGCAACGGCGCGGGTCTCGTCATGAGCACCCTCGACGTCGTCGCGTACGCCGGTGAGAACCACGGTGGCGTCAAGCCCGCCAACTTCCTCGACATCGGCGGTGGCGCCTCCGCCGCCGTCATGGCCAACGGCCTCGAGATCATCCTCGGCGACCCGGACGTCAAGTCCGTGTTCGTCAACGTCTTCGGTGGCATCACCGCGTGTGACGAGGTCGCCAACGGCATCGTCCAGGCGCTGCAGCTGCTCGAGGACCGGGGCGAGGCGGTCACCAAGCCGCTGGTCGTCCGCCTCGACGGCAACAACGCCGAGCTGGGTCGCAAGATCCTCTCGGACGCCAACCACCCGCTGGTGCAGCGCGTGGACACCATGGACGGCGCGGCCGACAAGGCCGCCGAGCTCGCGGCTGCGAAGTAAGGGCAGAGGTCACAGACTCACATGGCTATCTTCCTCAACAAGGACAGCAAGGTCATCGTCCAGGGCATGACCGGTGCCACGGGCATGAAGCACACCAAGCTGATGCTGGCTGACGGCACCAACATCGTCGGCGGTACCAACCCGCGCAAGGCCGGCACCACCGTCGACTTCGACGGCACCGAGGTCCCGGTCTTCGGCACGGTCGCCGAGGCGATGGAGAAGGCGGGCGCCAACGTCTCCGTCGTCTTCGTCCCGCCGGCCGGTGCCAAGGGCGCCGTCATCGAGGCCATCGACGCCGAGATCCCGCTGGTCGTCGTCATCACCGAGGGCATCGCGGTGCACGACTCCGCCGCCTTCTGGGCGTACGCGACCGCCAAGGGCAACAAGACCCGCATCATCGGCCCGAACTGCCCGGGTCTGATCACCCCCGGCCAGTCCAACGCCGGCATCATCCCGGGCGACATCACCAAGCCCGGCAAGATCGGTCTCGTGTCCAAGTCCGGCACGCTGACCTACCAGATGATGTACGAGCTGCGCGACATCGGCTTCACCTCCGCCGTCGGCATCGGTGGCGACCCGGTCATCGGCACCACGCACATCGACGCCCTGGAGGCCTTCGAGGCCGACCCGGAGACCGAGCTCATCGTCATGATCGGCGAGATCGGCGGCGACGCCGAGGAGCGTGCGGCGGACTTCATCGCGAAGAACGTCACCAAGCCGGTCGTCGGCTACGTCGCGGGCTTCACCGCCCCCGAGGGCAAGACCATGGGCCACGCCGGCGCCATCGTCTCCGGCTCTTCTGGCACCGCACAGGCCAAGAAGGAGGCCCTTGAGGCCGCCGGCGTCAAGGTCGGCAAGACGCCGACCGAGACGGCCAAGCTCGCGCGCGAGATCCTCGAAGGCGCGAAGTAAGCGGTAGCGGTACGGACGTACGGGCGTGGCCCGCACCCCTCGGGGGTGCGGGCCACGCCCTTTTTCACGGCCCGGGCCGCCCGGTCACTCCAGCGTCGGGTGGATCCGGCGGGGGCCGGCGGCGGGATGGTCGCGGAGTTTGTCCTGCAGGACCCGGCTGGTCTCGGTCAGCCTCGGCGGACCGCTGAGCGGCGGCACCCCGGAGACGCTGACGCCCGCCGGGACCGGTGCCACGTAGTGGTCCGGCGCGGTGACGGTGGTGTACCCGGTGGTGGCGGCGATCACCGCCGTCAGCACGAGCGCGGCCCGCGCCCAGCGGCGGGCGCGGTATTCGCTGAGGGTGCGGACGGTGGCCGCCGGCGGCGGCTCCAGCGGTACGGCGGGCCGCACCGCGCCGAGCCATTCGCGCAGCACGGCCGACTGCTCCTGCGGGGGCACGCCGGCCAGCCCGGGGAGCCGGGCGGCGAGGTCGGCGTGGGCGTGGAGCAGCCGGTTGCCGGTGGTGGGGGTGCTGGCCTCGGTCTCGGCGGCCGTGTCGGGCAGGTCGAGGCCGACGCCGTCGTAGAGCAGCACGGTCCGGCGGTGCGCGGGCGGCAGGGCGAGGAGGGCGCCCAGCAGGATGCGGTCGTTGGGGTCGGCCGGGGCCTTGTCGGGGCGGCCGAGGGCCCGGTGGGCGCGGCGCAGCCGCCGCCAGGGGGAGAGCGCGTACTCGTACGCAGCGGCGCGGACCCAGCCGACGGGATCGGGGTCGGTGGCCACCTCGGGCCACTGCGCCCAGGCCTGACGGAACGCCCGCTCCACGGACTCCTGCGCGAGGCTGCGACGGCCCGTCAGCAGGTAGACCTGGCGGACGAGTGCGGGGGCGGAGTAGGCGTAGAGCGAGTCGAACGCCTCGGCGGGCCCCCGCGGCCGCACCACCCGCCCCGCCCTGCCGGGCGCCGGCCGGCCGGGGTCCGCCCCGGGCCCCGCGTCCGCGGGGACTCGGGCGGGCGGCTCGGGGTGCGGGCCGGTGCCGCCGTGCCCGGCGGACGCCGCACCGCCCGTCGCGGGGTCGGGCGGGGCGTCGGCGGCCGGCTGCGGGACGTCCGCAGCGGCGCGTGCCGGCGCGGGTTGCGGCGGGCCGGGGGCGGGCGCGGGCGGCGCCGGTGGGGCGGTGGGCACCGGGGTGACCGCGACGGGCGGCTGGCGCGGTGCGGCGGGCGGCTCGGGGTGCGGGCCGGTGCCGCCGTGCCCGGCTGACGCCGCACCGCCCGTCGCGGGGTCGGGCGGGGCGTCGGCGGCCGGCTGCGGGACGTCCGCAGCGGCGCGTGCCGGCGCGGGTTGCGGCGGGCCGGGGGCGGGCGCGGGCGGCGCCGGTGGGGCGGTGGGCACCGGGGTGACCGCGGCGGGCAGCGGGGGCCCGGGGTGCGGTGCGGGGGTCTCGGCCGCGGCCGGCTCCGGCGCCGTCGGCTCCGCCGAGGCGTCCCGCACCGAGGCGTCCCGCACCGGGGCGGCGGGTTCCGGGGCGTCCCGTACCGGGGCGGTGGCTTCCGGGGCGGTGGGTTCCGGGGTGGTGGGCAAGTGGGGGCGGGTCGTGGGGCGGGGCGGGGTGGAAGGGGGCTTCGGGGCGCGTTTCGCGGCGCGTCCGGGCCGGGTGTTCGGGCCTGCGGAGCGGTTCGCGCCCGCGCGCGCGAGACGGTCCAGCAGGTCCGCGTACGCGGCACGCGTGCGCGCACCCGGCTCCGTGCGGCCCGTTTCCCAAGAGCGGACGGTGCCGGGGCTGACCCCCAGCTCCGTCGCGACCTGTTCGTGCGTCAGTTCGCCCGACTCGCGCAGCCGGCGCCGCTCTTTGGGGGGCGGCAGGCCCCGCTCCGAGCAGGAGCCCGTCTCGACGTCTGGCGTCATGTCACACTCCCCGCGACCTGGCAGCACAGCACTGGGCGATAAAGTACATAAACGTATATTGGGCGACACAACGGACAATCGCCTGTTACCCACCCATAGCGCGTGTCGTTGGCACCATGACGGTGTGACCCAAGTGATCGAACGCGGGGCCCCTTTGCCGGCGGCCCCGCAGGCCCGGGCGCCGCGCCGTTCACCCGCGGCGGCGGCCTGTGTGCTCGGCGGCGCCGTGGCCGCCGGACTGGGGCTCGGCTTCCTGGCCGTGCTCGTGATCGTGCTGTGGATCAGCTCCCCCTATCCCGACAGCGGCCCCGGCGGGGCGCTGCACCTCGCCGCCGGACTGTGGCTGATGGCCCACGGGACCGAACTCGTCCGCTACGACACCCTGTCCGGGGTGCCCGCGCCCGTCGGGGTGACACCGCTGCTGCTGGTGGCGCTGCCCGTGCTGCTGATGCGGCGGGCGGCGCGGCTGGGCAGTGCCTCCGGGGTCGGCGTGGGCGTCGGCGTCGGGGTGGAGGCGGAGTCCGAGGAGGTGCTGCCGGCGAGCGCGGTGTTCTCCGCCGTGCTCTGCGGCTACCTCGGGGTGGGCGCGCTGGCCACGCTGTACGCGGCGGGCGGCCCGATGCCCGCGGACCCGATCAGCGCCGCCTGGCACCTGCCGCTGGTGGCGGTGTTCGCGGCGGGCGCCGGGGTGTGGACGGCGAAGGGGCGGCCGGCCGGGCCGCTGCCGGGCTGGGTCCCGGGAGCCGTGCGCAGGGCGGCGGCCCGGCCGCGGTACGCGCTGGCGCTGCGGTCGGGGGCGGCGGGGGTGCTCGTCCTGCTGGGCGGTGGCACGGTGCTGGTCGGGGCGTCGCTGGTGTGGCACGCGGGGGAGGTGCAGTCCTCGTTCCTGACGCTGACCGGGGTGTGGTCGGGGCGGTTCGCGGTGCTGCTGCTGGCGGTGACCCTGGTGCCGAACGCGGCGGTGTGGGGCGCGGCGTACGGGCTGGGGCCCGGGTTCGCGGTGGGGACGGGGGCGACGGCCACGCCGCTGGGCTTCGAGGGGGCGGCGGCGCTGCCGAGGTTCCCGCTGCTGGCGGCGCTGCCGCCGGAGGGGCCGGGGACGCCGCTGACGTGGGCGGCGGCCGGGGTGCCGGTGGCGGCGGGGCTGGTGGTGGGGTGGCTCGCGGTGCGGCGGGCCCGGGAGGTCTCGTACGGGGAGACCGCGCTGACGGCGGCGCTGGGGGCGGTGGTGTGCGGGCTGGCGATGGCCGGGCTGGCGGCGGCGTCGGCGGGTGCGCTGGGGACGCGGGCGCTGGCGGCGTTCGGGCCGGTGTGGTGGCAGACGGGGGCCGCGGCGGCGGGGTGGGTGCTGGTGCTGGCGGTGCCGGTGGCGGTGGGGGTGCACGGGGTACGGAACCGGCCGGCGGGCGGGGGTGCGGGGGATGCGTGGCACGACTCCGGGGTGCGGGAGCTGAGGTGGGCGGCGCTGAAGGAGGCGGCCCTCCCCCTGGTCCCCCCTGCCCCCGGGACCCCTCCGCCTCCGACCGCCCCTCCGCCTCCGGCTGCCCCTCCGCCTCCGGCTGCCCCTCCGCCTCCGGCTGCCCCGGGGGCTCCGGCTGCCCCGGGGGCAGCGGGGGCTCCGGCCGCTCCGGGGCCGGCGGCGGTTCCGGCGGCCACCGGGGTTTCGTCCGGGCCGGGTGCTCCGTCCGCCGCGACGGCTCCAGCCGCCCCGGGCGCTCCGGGTGTTCCGCAGGCTCCCGGGGTTTCGGCGGGGCCGGGCGGAGAGTCGGTCGGCGGTGCCGCGGAGGTTCCGGGCGGTCAGGGCGTGGCGGAGGGCGGGGTGTTGGCGCCGGGGGTGGTGGGGGCGCGGGTGCTCGTGCGGCGGCGTCCGGAGGGCTGAGCGGGGCCGGGGGGCCGCTGCGCGGAGCCGTCTCCCCGCCCCGCCCTTCGCCCGTTCCCCGGGGCTCCGCCCCGGACCCCGCGCCTCAAACGCCGGCGGGGCTGAATGTGGGCCGGGGCGGAGCCCTGGGGAACGGGCGGGGAGGGTGTCCCGCGCAGCGGGGACGCGGACGGTCAGCGCTGGACCTTCAGGACGTTGCCCACCACGTTGTCCGGGAGGAGGGTGTTGCACTGGAGCTCGGCCGTCTGCGTCAGCGCGTCCTCGCGGCAGACGTAGAAGTCCTTGTACGCCAGCTGCAGCCCGTACGAGGTGCCGGCCAGCAGCAGGGCCAGCGTCGCCGAGACGAGCCCGCTGATCGCCGCCGCCCGCTGCGGCCGGGCCGCCGGGCCGAGGGCGGAGAGGCCGCCCGGCCGGGCCGGGGTGCCCTTCGCGGGGTCGGCCGGGGTCGCGGGGCGGCCCCGCAGCGCGCTGATCCCCCAGTACATCGCCAGGGCCCCCAGCAGCAGACCCACCGACGGGATCCCGAAGATCCCGAAGAAGAACCCCCACATGCCCGCGAGCATCGCGTACCGCGCCCGCCGCTGGACCGGGTCCATCGGGTCCCACCGGGCCGGCCCCCCGGGCTCCTGGCCGGGGTTCGGGCCGGACGGGCCCGACGGCCCCGACGGGCCGCCGCCGTCGCGCGGGCGCTGCGGCTGCCGGGGCTGCCACGGCTGGTCGGGCCGGCCCTCCGGGGGCGCCGCGAAGGGGTTGTCGTCGGTGGAGGGGTCGGGCTGACGGCGGTCCGGCATCTAGTGGCTTACTTCCCCTGTGGCGTGGACGGAGTAGTGGACGTCGTGACCCGGCGTGCGCCGGGTCGTGCGGCTTGTACGCCAGACGCTACCGCCCGCCCGTCCCCCCGTCCCTCGGGGGCGGTCCCGTGTGCCGGTATCGTTGCAGGCGGTCGGTGGCTTCGTATGGTTCCCCGTATATCGGTACCCCGAAGTTTCGTATGACCACACAAGACCAACGTCGAAAATCCTGTGAGAAAGGGCCTCCCATGGCCGCCTCCCGCCTGGTCGTGCTGGTTTCCGGCTCCGGCACCAACCTCCAGGCCCTGCTCGACGCCATCGACGCCCACCCCGGCGGAGCCGAGGGTTTCGGTGCCGAGGTCGTCGCCGTCGGGGCCGACCGCGAGAACATCGCCGGTCTGGAACGGGCCGAGAAGGCGGGGATCCCGACCTTCGTGTGCCCGGTCAAGGCATATGGGAGCCGTGAGGAGTGGGACGCCGCCCTCACCGAGCAGACCGACGCGTACGCGCCGGACCTCGTGGTCTCCGCGGGGTTCATGAAGATCGTCGGCAAGAACTTCATCGACCGCTTCGGCGGCCGGTTCATCAACACCCACCCCGCCCTCCTCCCGGCCTTCCCCGGCGCGCACGGGGTACGGGACGCCCTCGCGTACGGGGCGAAGGTCACCGGCTGCACGGTCCACTTCGTGGACAGCGGCGTGGATACCGGCCCGATCATCGCCCAGGGTGTCGTGGAGGTCCTGGACGGGGAGGACGAAGCCGCGCTCCATGAGCGCATCAAGGAAGTCGAGCGTCAGCTGCTCGTCGACGTCGTGGGGCGCCTGGCCCGGCACGGCTACCGCATTGAGGGACGAAAGGTAACAATCCAGTGACCGCCAACGAAACGACGACGGCTGCGACCCAGCGGCCGATCCGCCGTGCGCTCGTCAGTGTCTACGACAAGACGGGACTGGAAGACCTGGCCCGCGGCCTGCACGAGGCGGGCGTCGCGCTCGTCTCGACCGGCTCCACCGCCTCGAAGATCGCCGCGGCCGGTGTGCCCGTCACCAAGGTCGAGGAGCTGACCGGCTTCCCCGAGTGCCTCGACGGCCGGGTCAAGACCCTCCACCCGCGCGTGCACGCCGGCATCCTCGCCGACCTGCGCCTGGAGGACCACCAGCGCCAGCTCGCCGAGCTGGGCGTGGAGCCCTTCGACCTGGTGATCGTCAACCTGTACCCCTTCCGGGAGACCGTCGCCTCCGGCGCCACCCCGGACGAGTGCGTCGAGCAGATCGACATCGGCGGCCCGTCGATGGTCCGCGCCGCCGCCAAGAACCACCCGTCGGTCGCCGTCGTCACCAGCCCGGCCCGTTACGCCGACGTCCTCGCGGCGGCCCAGGGCGGCGGTTTCGACCTCGCGGCCCGCAAGCGGCTCGCGGCCGAGGCCTTCCAGCACACCGCCGCGTACGACGTGGCCGTGGCCTCCTGGTTCGCCGACGACTACGCCGCCGCCGACGACTCCGGCTTCCCCGACTTCCTGGGTGCCACGTACGGGCGGAAGAACGTGCTGCGCTACGGCGAGAACCCGCACCAGGGCGCCGCGCTCTACGTCGACGGCACCGGCGGCCTGGCCGAGGCGGAGCAGCTGCACGGCAAGGAGATGTCGTACAACAACTACACGGACACCGACGCCGCGCGCCGGGCCGCGTACGACCACGCCGACCCCTGCGTCGCGATCATCAAGCACGCCAACCCGTGCGGCATCGCGACCGGTGCCGACGTCGCCGAGGCGCACCGCAAGGCGCACGCCTGCGACCCGCTCTCCGCGTTCGGCGGCGTCATCGCCGTCAACCGCCCGGTGACGGTGGAGCTGGCCGAGCAGGTCGCCGAGATCTTCACCGAGGTCATCGTGGCCCCGGCGTACGAGGACGGCGCCGTCGAGGTGCTCGCCCGCAAGAAGAACATCCGCGTGCTGCGGGCCGAGGGCGCCCCCTCCAACCCCGTCGAGGTCAAGCCGATCGACGGCGGTGCGCTGCTCCAGGTCACCGACCGGCTCCAGGCCGAGGGCGACGACCCGGCGAACTGGACCCTGGCCACCGGCGACGCCCTCTCCGCCGAGGAGCTGGCCGAGCTCGCCTTCGCCTGGAAGGCCTGCCGCGCCGTCAAGTCCAACGCGATCCTGCTGGCCAAGGACGGCGCCTCGGTCGGCGTCGGCATGGGCCAGGTCAACCGGGTCGACTCCGCGAAGCTGGCGGTCGAGCGGGCCGGCGCGGAACGGGCGCAGGGCTCGTACGCGGCCTCGGACGCGTTCTTCCCCTTCCCCGACGGGCTGGAGATCCTGACCGCCGCCGGTGTCAAGGCCGTCGTCCAGCCGGGCGGGTCGGTCCGTGACGAGCTGGTCGTCGAGGCCGCGAAGAAGGCGGGCGTGACCATGTACTTCACCGGTACGCGCCACTTCTTCCACTGAGGCGCGGACACGGATACGGCGAAGGCCGCCACCCGCACCAGCGGGTGGCGGCCTTCGCCGTGAACGGTGTCTGCTGCCTGTCGCTTACTTCTTGACGACGATCGTGCCCGCGGCACGGTCGTGCCAGCCCTGGAGCTTGCCCGAGTTGTCGAAGAAGGGGGAGAGGTAGACCAGGAGCTGGCCGATGCCGCAGAGGAAAGAGCCGACCATCGGGATGATCCAGCGGATGAAGCCGCCGCCGATGCCCGGGACCTGACCCGTGTTCTCCTTGACGACCTTCAGGCCGAGGGCCATCTTGCCGACGGTGGCGCCCACGAACGCGATCATCAGCCATTCGTAGAGCAGGGTGGCGAGACCGAGGATGAGCAGACCGCCGAAGAAGGCCGCGAAGATGCCGCCGGCGGCCTCGCCGGCCTGGGTCGACGCCTCGTGGAGGCAGGTGCTGTACTCCGGGGACGTCGGGTCGATGCCCGTGCAGTCCTTGATGTCGCTGGCCGCGCCGAAGGCGCCCGCGAACACCACGGAGCTCAGGATGAAGTACAGGACACCGATGATCAGGCCGTCGATCACGCGGGCGCCGAAGCGGCGGCCCATCGTGGCGACCTGCACGGTGCCGAGGCCCGCGACGTTGATGTAGCCGTTGTTGGCCTGGAGCGTGCCGGGCGCCTGGGGAGGAACGCCGTACGGCTGCTGCGGCGGCTGCTGCGGGTAGCCGTAGCCGGGCTGGCCCTGCGGCGGGACGCCCTGCGGGGCCTGCTGCGGGTAGCCGTAGCCGGGCTGGCCCTGCGGCGGCTGCTGCTGCCCGTAGGGGTTGTTCGGGTCGCCGAAGCTCATCTGGGTCTTTCCTCCGTGAAGTGCGGGGACGCACGGCACGCTGGAGGACACTTGCTTCTGCGGTACGCCCCCCGGCACTGCCCGCGGCACTCATTGCGATCGTCTTGCTGTCCGTCATCGTGGTGGGACCGCAGTGGCCTTGTCCAGTTGGTTGCAAAGCCGGGCCAGACTTGTTGTGCAAGTGCAATGAAGAGCACGTTCCGGCCTCCGCCCGAGTGGAAGCCGGGCCGCCCCATCCGGAAGGATGCCCTCATGAGCGCCCAGATTCTCGACGGCAAGGCCACCGCGGCCGCGATCAAATCCGAACTGACCGCCCGGGTGGCGGCGCTGAAGGAGCGGGGCGTCACCCCCGGCCTCGGCACCCTGCTCGTCGGCGACGACCCGGGCAGCCGTTGGTACGTCAACGGCAAGCACAAGGACTGCGCGGAGGTCGGCATCACCTCCATCCGCCGCGAACTGCCCGGCACGGCCTCCCAGGAGGAGATCGAGGCGGTCGTGCGCGAGCTGAACGACGACCCGGCGTGCACCGGCTACATCGTCCAACTGCCGCTCCCCAAGGGCATCGACACCAACCGCGTGCTGGAGCTGATGGATCCGGCCAAGGACGCCGACGGGCTGCACCCGACCTCGCTCGGCCGCCTGGTGCTCGGCGTGCAGGGCCCGCTGCCCTGCACCCCGTACGGGATCGTCGAACTCCTGCGCCACCACGGCGTCGAGATCAACGGCGCGCACGTGGTCGTCCTGGGCCGCGGCATCACCGTGGGGCGCTCCATCGGGCTGCTGCTCACCCGCAAGTCCGAGAACGCCACGGTGACCCTGTGCCATACCGGTACCCGCGACCTCGCCGGGCTGCTGCGCCAGGCGGACATCGTCGTGGCGGCGGCGGGCGTCCCGCACCTGGTGAAGCCGGAGGACGTCAAGCCGGGCGCGGCCGTCCTCGACGTCGGCGTCAGCCGCGACGAGAACGGCAAGATCGTCGGGGACGTCCACCCGGGCGTGGCCGAGGTGGCGGGCTGGATCTCCCCGAACCCGGGCGGTGTCGGGCCGATGACCCGGGCGCAGCTGCTGGTGAACGTGGTCGAGGCGGCGGAGCGGGCCGGCAGTGCGGGCTGAGCACGACGCGAACGGGACCGGGGAGGCCGGAGGGACCGGCACGGCCGGCCCGGCCGACGGGACCGGCGGGACGGGCCGGCCCGGTGCCCGCGCCGCGGGGGGCACGGACCGGGCCGCCGTCGGCGCGGCGGCCGGTGCCCCCGCCCGGGCGGTGGCGAAGTCCCGGCGGTTCCCCGCCGTCACCCAGGACACCGCCCGCCCCGAGGGCGCCGGCCGCGCCATCCCCGGTGCCGTGTCCACGCCCGCCCGCCAGTGGCCGATGCTCAGCGTCCTCGCCGCCACCGCCGTCGGGCTGCTGACCACGGCGATGGGGCACCCGCGCGTCGGCTGCCTCGTCATCGGCGTCGCCCTGATCGGGGCCGCGGTGCTGCGGCGCGCCCTGCCCTCGGTGGGGATGCTCGCGGTGCGCTCCCGGTTCACCGACATGGTCACGTACGGGGTGCTGGGCGTGGCGATCACGCTGCTGGCGCTGGTGATGGAGCCGAAGCCGGTGCTGCACCTGCCGTTCCTGGAGACCGCGGTCCGCTTCACCGTCCGCTGACGGGACGTCCGCCGCGCCCGCCGGGGAGCCGTGCGGCGCGGCGCGGCGTCCCCGGGCCCTCGAAGGGGCCTGGGGAAGGCGGTTCCCCCGGCTGGAGTACAGGTCGTGGGTGGGCTCGTACCTTCGAACCCTGGGGTCATGTGCCGTGGACCACAGGGTCCGGGGGGTTGGGGACCCCTCGGGTCGGATAGCCTGACGGGCGGATGTCTCTTCACGTCAAGATTCGCAGGACAGGGAAGTGGCGTCCTCCCCAGTACTTGGGAACCAGCACACGGGGCGGGGACGCCCCACCGCCAGCTGTCTAACGGAGAAGGCCATGACCCGCACTCCCGTGAATGTCACCGTGACCGGCGCAGCCGGCCAGATCGGTTACGCCCTGCTCTTCCGCATCGCGTCCGGCCACCTGCTCGGCGCGGACGTGCCGGTCAAGCTCCGCCTCCTGGAGATCCCGCAGGGCATGAAGGCCGCCGAGGGCACCGCCATGGAGCTCGACGACTGCGCCTTCCCGCTGCTCAAGGGCATCGACATCTTCGACGACCCGAACCAGGGCTTCGACGGCGCCAACGTCGCCCTCCTCGTGGGCGCCCGCCCGCGCACCAAGGGCATGGAGCGCGGTGACCTGCTCTCCGCCAACGGCGGCATCTTCAAGCCGCAGGGCGCCGCGATCAACGCGCACGCCGCGGACGACATCAAGGTCCTGGTCGTGGGCAACCCGGCCAACACCAACGCGCTCATCGCGCAGGCCGCCGCCCCGGACGTACCGGCCGAGCGCTTCACCGCGATGACCCGCCTGGACCACAACCGCGCCGTCTCGCAGCTCGCTCAGCGCACGGGTGCCGACCTCACCGAGATCAAGCGCCTCACCATCTGGGGCAACCACTCGGCGACCCAGTACCCGGACATCTTCCACGCGGAGATCGCCGGCAAGAACGCCGCCGAGGTCGTCAACGACGAGCAGTGGCTGGCCGAGACCTTCATCCCGACCGTCGCCAAGCGCGGCGCCGCGATCATCGAGGCCCGTGGCGCGTCCTCGGCCGCCTCCGCCGCCAACGCCGCCATCGACCACGTCCACACGTGGGTCAACGGCACCGCGGCCGGCGACTGGACCTCCATGGGCATCCCCTCGGACGGCTCCTACGGCGTCCCGGAGGGCCTGATCTCCTCCTTCCCCGTCACCTGCAAGGACGGCAAGTACGAGATCGTCCAGGGCCTGGACATCAACGAGTTCTCCCGCAAGCGCATCGACGCTTCCGTGGCGGAGCTCGTCGAGGAGCGCGACGCGGTCCGCGGGCTCGGCCTGATCTGATCCACCCGCGCTGATCAGGCGGTTCACCCCTTCGCCTGATCACCGCGAACACCCTTGCGCCCCGGTCAAACCTGGCCGGGGCGCTTTGGCGTGAATTGGCCTATCGGTTCATGTAGGGGGCAAATAAGGTCGCCCGGTGACCGACCACCTGATTCCCCCTCAGTCCGGCGGCAGCACCCCGGTGGACCCGCGCAACGGCCGCCCACCGGTCCACCCCTCCACAAGCGAGGCCGGCCGCCTCCTGTGCGCGGGGACCTACCTCGACGGCACGTTCCGCGACCGGGTGATCGACGAGCTGTACGTCCACGAGGAGCGGATCGCCGCCCCCTCGTACGGTTTCGACGCCACCCGGGTCCTGGCCCACGCGCTCCGCGCCCGGCGCGTCGAGCTCGCCTGGTCGGCCGGGATCATCGGCGCCTGGCTCGTGGGGATCCCGCTGACCAGCGGGCTGATCTCCCTGCTGCTCGGCCCCTTCCTGCTGCTGGGCTTCGCCAACTGGCTCCGCGACCGGCCGGACCCCTGGATGCGCTTCCTGTCGGTGTTCCCCCGGGTCCTCGGCTGGCTGGTGCTGCTCGGCACCCTCTTCCTGTTCTGGATGGCCTGGACCGACGGCGGCGAGCTGGGCCGGTCCCTGAGGTACGCGTTCGGCGGCTGGATGCAGGAGGGCGGGTCCGGCGGCGGCACCGGATTCGGGGGCTCCGGCGGTGCGGGCGGGTTCGACGACTTCGGCGGATCGGGCGGGCTCGGCGCCGGCCGCGGTTCGAGCGGCGTCGGCGACTCCTCGCCCCTCTTCCTGTGGCTGACCCTCCTCGTGTTCGCGGGCATCGCCACCCTGATCGCGCTCCGGCGCGTGTACGTCTCCCGCATCATCTCCAGGGAGCTGGACCAGCGCGCCTACGCCGGCCGGACGGGCGATCCCGTCACACAGAACCCGCGCTTCGGCCGGGTCCGCGACCGGATCCTGGACGAGCAGCACGCCCCGTTGATCATGTACAACACCACCAGCCCTTTCCTGGGGGCGGGCGAGGGGTACCGGGCCTGGCAGCTGTCCGTCGAACTGCGCCCCCGCGAGGACCTGGGGGCCGGCCGCGAGCCGCAGCCCGTCACCAACGCCGAGATCGTGCGGCGCATCGTGCCGCTGCTCCACGCCCTGCGCGTGCCGTCCCTGCACGGCTCGCTCCAGGCACAGGCGGACGTACGGGACCGGCTGCGCGAGCTGGTCGTCGACGAGTGCGTGTTCCTGCCGGTCGCCGGGCTGCCGCACCGCGACAGGGCCCGCTCGGCGCGCGAGCAGTACCCGGGCCACCGCCAGGGCTCCGTGGAGGAGGGCGGCGAGCTGCGCAGGCACTTCCTGCGCATCCGGGTCGGCGGCTGGGACGAGAACCTCGTCGTCAGCGTGTTCGTACGGGTCCACACGCAGGGCGGCATGATGATGCTGGAGGTGGCCCCGCACGTGCTGCTGCCCGTGCGCACCCTCTTCCAGAACGCCGACGCGGACGCGCGGCGCTACCTGAGCAAGGCCTGGTACGGGAAGGCGATCGAGGCCCTTGCCGAGACCCCCGGTTCCTTCTGGCGCTCCTCCTCCAGCCTCCTGCGGGCCCTCGTGACCTGGTGGCAGGTCGTCACCGGCCGCCACGACGGCCTCCTTCCGGAAGGGCCGCGGCTGTCGGCGCGGGAGATCGGCGCGGACGAGGACGGCTCGCTGTTCCAGCTGATGGACCTCGACCGGTACCTGAAGACCATTCAGGACCGGGTGGTCCACGGGGTCACCGTCGCCCTGCACGAAGCGGGGTGGCACACCGAGGAGTTCGCGCAGCGCGCGGTCCACGTGGCGGAGGGCGCCACCTTCATCCAGTCGGTGAGCAACAGCGCGTTCAGCGTCGGCGGCACCGGCCACCACAACACCGCCGGGAGCGGTACGAGCGGCAAGGGGAGCAGCGGTGGGAAGTAACGGCGACGAGAGCCCGGTCCACATCGGCAACGTGAGCAACGCCGCCTTCAGCATCGGCGGCAGCAACAACACCAACACCGTCCACAACGGCGCCCCGGAGGACCGGCCGCCCAGCCGCGAGGAACTGCTGAGGGCCGTACGCGCACTGCGCGTCGAACTCGTGCAGATGCCGCGCAGCAGCGGGCGCGGGGAGCTGGACGCGGAACTGGAGGACGCGGCCGCCGACCTGGAACAGCCGGGGGAGATCCGGCCCGGGGTGGCCGCGCGGCTGCGCGGAGCGCTGGAACGGTGGGCCCCGCTGGTGGAGACGGTGAGCGCGGCCACGGCACTGGCCGGGCTGCTGGCCTCGCTGGGGGGCTGAGCGGTGTCCTCGCCCGACGACACCTGGTGGAACCCGCGCACGCAGCGCTGGGAACCGGGCCCGGAGCCGGAACGCCCGGGTGCTCCGGACCCCGCGGCCGCTCCGGAGCACCCCGGCCGGCCGGAGTACTCCCGCCCGCCCGTCCCGCCGGCCCCGCCCACGGCCCCGCCGGATCCCGCCCGGCCGGAGCCGGCGGCCGGCCCGGAGCGCCCGGCCGGCCCGGAGCACTCCCGCCCGCCCGTGCCGCCGGCCCCGCCCACGGCCCCGCCGGGCGCCGCCCGGCCGGAGCCGCACGCCCCGGCGCAGCCGCCCGAGCGGCCGCAGCGGGCGGGCGGCGAGGAGGCGGGCGGCCCCGCGCGTCCGGGGTGGCCGGCCGACTACGGACGTCCCGCGCAGCCCGGCGCCCCGGCGGGCTCCGAGGACGTCACCCAGGTCGCCGGGGCCGGGCCCGGCCCCGCCCCCGAGTGGTACGAGCAGCCCGCCCAGCAGGGGTGGAACACCCGCCCCGCCTCCGGGGCGGGCCTCCCGCCGCTGCCGCCGCAGCCCGCCCCCGGGTACCAGACGGCGTGGCCTCCGCTTCCGCCCGTGCCCGAGCCCCCGCATCAGGAGGCCGGGCAGGCCGGGAAGTGGCGGGCCCCGCTGCTGGTCGGGGTGGTCGCGGCCGTCGTCGGCGGAGCCTCCGTCGCGGCGTGGATGCTGCTCGGCGGCAAGGACGACCCCGCCGCCGACGCCCGCCCTCCGGCCCCTTCGGCATCCGCCTCCGCCACCCCGGCGCCCGGCACGCCCTCCACGGGCGCCCCGTCAACCGCCGGGCCCACCCCCAGCGGCTCCCCGAGCCCTTCGGCGCCCCCCGGGTTCACGGTGGTGCGCAGCGGGGACGGCTTCTCGGTCGCCGTCCCCGCCGGTTGGGGGCCCAGCCACGACGAACAGGGCAACGGGGCCTTCTACCGGCCGTCGGGCGGCGACCGCAGCGCGCTGCTCCAGATCTTCCGGATCAGCGAGCCCGCCTCCACCGGCTCCTGCGACCTGCTGCGGATGTCCTCCCAGCGGCTCGGCGACAACACCCCCGCCTACCGGCAGGTGTCCGTTGAACCCGTCGCCGTTTCCGACTGCGAGCTGGTGTACGAGTACGACAGCGTGGAGTCCCACGGCCGCCGCCGGGGCATGGAGCGGATCGTCACCACCCCGGACGGCAACCGGTGGGCGCTGCTGGCGGCCGGTCCGGCCGGCGACGCCACGAGGACCCGCGCGAACCTGACGGCGGCCGCGGACTCCTTCCGGCCGGACTGACCGCCCGGCCGGCCGGCGGGAGGGCGGGCGGGCGGTCAGTGCTTGACCGACGCCGGGGTGTAGTGCCCGGGGACCATCCGGGTGGTGACGGCGATCCGGTTCCACACGTTGATCATGGTGATGGCCATGATCAGCTGCGCCAGCTCGGCCTCCTCGAAGTGCTTGGAGGCCTTCTCGTACACCTCGTCCGGGACGAAACCGTCCGTCAGCACGGTGACGGCCTCGGTCAGCTCGATCGCCGCCACCTCCTTCTCCGTGTAGAAGTGGCGCGACTCCTCCCAGGCGCTGAGCTGGATGATCCGCTCGACGCTCTCGCCCGCCGCGAGGGCGTCCTTGGTGTGCATGTCCAGGCAGAACGCGCAGTGGTTGATCTGCGAGGCGCGGATCTTGACCAGCTCGACGAGGGCCGGGTCCAGGCCCTTCTTCGAGGCGATCTCCAGGGCGACGGCCGCCTTGTACGCCTCCGGGGCGAGCTTGAACAGCTCCATGCGGGGGGTGTGCTCGGCGGCCAGTTCCGTGGTCTTCGTTTCGTTGCTCATGGGCCCACCGTACGTATCGGACGGCCCGCCTATATGGTCCATATCCATGACGGATTCGTGGGCCACTTACGGCGCCGACCTGCATCTGGACCTCTCCTCGGTGGCGGCGGGGGAACGCGGCCTGCGGGCCGCGCTCACCGAGTCGCTGCGGGAGGCCGCCCGCAGCGGGCGGCTGGCGCCGGGCACCCGGCTGCCCTCCTCCCGCACCTTCGCCGCCGACCTGGGCATCGCCCGCAACACCGTCGCGGAGGCCTACGCCGAGCTCGTCGCCGAGGGCTGGCTGACGGCCCGCCAGGGCTCCGGCACCCGTGTGGCCGAACGGGCCAGGCCCCGCCGCGCCCCGGTCCCGCCCCGGGTGCGCCGGCCCGCGCGCCGCGGTCCCGCGTACAGCCTGGTGCCCGGCTCGCCCGACGTGGGCGCCTTCCCGCGCGCCGCCTGGCTGGCGGCGGCCCGGCGGGCCCTGACCGACGCCCCGAACGAGGCCTTCGGCTACGGCACCGACACGCGCGGCCGGATCGAGCTGCGCGAGGCGCTCGCCGGGTACCTGGCGCGGGCGCGCGGGGTCTACGCAGACCCGGACCGCATCGTGCTGTGCGCCGGCTTCGTCCATGCCGCGCGGCTGCTCGGACAGGTGCTGCGGGGGCGCCGGGTACGGGAGATGGCCGTCGAGGGCTACAGCCTCGACCTGCACCGCAACCTGTTCACCGGCGCCGGGCTGCGTACCCGCCCGCTGTGGGTGGACGAGGCCGGGGCCCGCACCACGGACCTGCCCGGACTCGGCCCCCGTCTCGGCGCGGTCCTGCTGACCCCGGCGCACCAGTTCCCCACCGGGGCGGCCCTGACCCCCGAGCGGCGGGCGGCGGCGGTGGACTGGGCGCGGACCACGGGCGGACTGGTCCTGGAGGACGACTACGACGGGGAGTTCCGCTACGACCGCCAGCCGGTCGGCGCGCTCCAGGGCCTTGACCCCGACCGGGTGGTCTACCTGGGCACCGCAAGCAAGTCCCTCGCCCCGGGCCTGCGGATGGGCTGGATGGTCGTCCCGCCGGACCTGCTGGACGAGGTGATGGCGGCGAAGGGGCCGGCCGAGTGGACGTCGAGCGCGCTGGACCAGCTGACCCTGGCGGAGTTCGTCACCTCCGGGGCGTACGACCGGCACGTACGGGCGATGCGGCTGCGCTACCGGCGCCGACGCGACGAGCTGGTCGCCGCGGTGGGCGGGCAGGTGCCCGTCTCCGGGATCGCGGCGGGACTGCACGCGGTGCTGGACCTTCCGGCCGGCACGGAGCGCTCGATCGTCCAGGCCGCGGCCTGGCAGGGCCTGGCGGTGGAGGGCCTGGAACGGTACCGGCACCCGGAGACGGAGATGCCGGCGCGGGAGGCGCTGGTGGTCGGCTACGGAACCCCGGTGGACAGCGCCTGGACCCCGACCCTGCAAGCCCTCACGGCCGCGCTCCCGTAGCGGGCCGCCGCCGCGGGACGACCTCGGCCCAGACGGTCTTGCCGACCACCCGCCCGGTGACGCCCCAGGCGTCGGAGAGCTCGTCCACGATCCGCAGCCCGTAGCCGTGGCCGTCCCCGGCGGGGCGGAGGTCGGGCTGCCGTCCCGCGTGCGCGTCGGACACCTCCACCCGCAGCACCCCGTCCAGCCGCCGCAGCCCGAGCTCGAAGTCCCGCCCCGGCACGGAGCCGTGGGTCACGGCGTTGGCCGCCAGCTCCGCGACCACCTGCGCCACCCGGTCGGACTCGTCCCCGCCGAGCGGGAAGTCCCACCGGCACAGTTCGAGCACCGCCAGATGCCGGGCGAGGCGTGCGCCCCGCCGGGTGCTGCTGAACCGCTGGCGCCATTCGTTTCGGTCGTCGGCCATGCCGCCGCTCCTCTCCGTAGTCGTGCAACTACCGGGCAGGTTCAGCGTGGTCCTTCGCAGGGAAGCAATCAACGTGTCAGGGGAGGACAGGAAGTTGGTGGGAGCCCTGTGAACATCAAGGAACTGAACCCGGAGAGTTCGCCGCAGGCCGCCTTCGGTGCCCGCTTGCGCACCTTGCGGGTGACGCGCGGCTGGCGGCAGGACGAGCTGGGCGAGCGCATGGGGTATTCGAGCACCCACGTCTCGGGTGTGGAAACTGGTCGCAAAGTGCCGACTTTGCCGTTCGCGCGTAGTGCGGACAGGGCGCTGGGGACCGGGGACGTGTTCGAGCGCGAGTGGCGGGAGATGCGGCAAGGCAGCCTGCTGGAGGGCTTCCCGGAATTCGTGGGGTACGAGGGGCGGGCGGCGGAGATCCGGCTGTACGAGGTCGGTGTGGTCCCGGGGCTGTTGCAGACACGGGAGTACGCGACGGTGCTCGCCGAATCCGCCGTCAGGCGTGGGGCGATCACGCCGGAACAGGCCGCCGAACGGATCGCCCTGGTGGCGGACCGTCAGGCCTCCCTCGTGCGGCGCTTGGCGCCCCTGATCTTCGTGGTGCTCGACGAGAGCTGCCTGCGCAGGCCCATCGGCGGTCCCGTCGTCATGGACGCGCAGTTGGCGCACCTCGTCGAGTTCGCGGAGCTGCCGAACACCGTGCTCCAGGTGGCACCGTTCGACATGGGGGAGCGGCGACCGTTCGACCTGCCGGTGACCGTACTCACCCAGCCCGATCGCACGCTCATGTCGTATGCCGAGTCCGCCCAACGGGGCTACCTTGAAAGGGAAAGCACTGCGGTTCTGCCGATCTTGACGGCCTATCATCAACTCCAGGCAGAGGCGCTGTCCCAGGCGGCTTCCGTGGCCATGATCAGCACGTTGCGAAAGGGCACCCCGTGACGACCTCGACCGAAACCCCCCGTTGGTTCACGTCCTCGTACAGCAACAACGGCGGCCAGTGCGTGGAAGTCGCCACCAACCTGCCCGGTGTCGTCCCGGTCCGGGACTCCAAGACCCCCGGCGGCCCGGTGCTGAACTTCCGGGCGGCGGCGTTCGCGGCGTTCGTCGCGGGTATCAAGGCCCCATGACGAACTCCCCCGACGCACCGCGCTGGTTCACGTCCTCCCACAGCAGCAACGGCGGCGACTGCGTCGAGGTCGCCACCAACCTCCCCGGCACCGTCCCCGTCCGGGACTCCAAGGCGGGCGACGGCGGACCCGTGCTGACCTTCTCCGCGCCCGCCTTCGCCGCCTTCCTGGGAGCCGTCAGGACTCCCTAGGCTCCCCGAAGCGCGACAGCGCCAACGCTCCGGCCACCGCCACCGCGAAACCCGTCACGGCCAGCCAGGCCAGGCCCTCGCGGGGGCGGTCGCCGAGCCACGCCACGCCCACCGCCGCCGGCCCGACCGTCTCGCCGAGCACCAGCCCGGCCGTCGCCGCCGTCACCGAGCCCCGCTCCAACGCGGAGGTCAGCAGCAGGAAGGCCGCCGCCCCGCCCAGCAGCAACGCGTACAGCGCCGGGTTGCGCAGCTCCCGCAGGGACAGCGTGTCGATGAGGCGGACGGCCACCTCCACCACCCCGAAGCCCGTCCCCGCAGCCAGGCCGAGGACCAGCGCGCGCGAGCCCTCCGGCAGCCGCCCGGACACCGCCCCCACCAGCAGCACCAGCCCCGCCACCCCCAGCAGCCCCAGCTTCAGCGCGAGCGTCCCGGCCCCGTGCCCCTCCTCACCCGACGCCAGGCCCAGCATCAGCAGCCCCGCGCACACCACGGCCACCGCGCCCCACTCCAGCCGCGACAGCCGCACCCCCAGCAGCCGCGCCGCGACCACCGCCGTCACCGCCAGGCTCGCCGCCAGCGCGGCCCCCACCGCGTAGATCGGGACGTTCCGCAGGGCGATGATCTGGAGCACGAAGCCCACCGCGTCCAGCCCCAGCCCCGCCACGTACCGCCACTGCCGCACCGCCCGCAGGAACAGGGCGGCGTCCACCCCCGAGCCCGCCGCCCCCTCCGGCCGGGCCGCCGCCCGGGCCGCCATCGCCTGGAGGACCGAGGCCGTACCGAAACACACCGCCGCGCCCAGCGCGCAAACCATTCCGATCAGCACGAAAGCCGACTCTAGGGCCGCCGCCGTGACAAGGGTGTGACGACGGCCGGATTCCATCCCCGCGTCCGGCCGATCTAAGGTGCTCGCCATGGACACCAGCGACACCACCCGACGACGCATGCGCTCCGGCGCGGTCGCCCTCGGCGGCATGGGCCTGCTCGCCGCCACCCTCGTGGCCTGCGCCGGCGGCGACGAGCCCGACAAGCGCTGCGCGTCCCGCTCCACGCTGGAACACCTCAACATGAAGGACTGCAAGAGCGGCGGCCGCGGCTCGTACTACTACGGCGGCACCGTCAGCAACGGCAAGGTGACCGGCGGCAGCTTCGAGAAGTCGGCCGTCACCCGCGGCGGCATCGGCGGCAGCCACTCCAGCTCCTCCGGCGGCTGAGGCCCTGTGGAGCGCCACACCATCGAACCCCGCCCCGACTGGCAGAAGACCGTCGAGGAGCAGGGCCTGATCTACCCCCTCACCCGCTTCCCCGACGACTCCCTGCGCCCCTACTGGGACGAGAGCGCGTACTACTCCTTCTCCCTCCCCGAGGTGGAGGCGCTGGAGAACGTGGTCGAGGAACTGCACGCCATGTGCCTGGCGGCGGCCGCCCACATCGTGGAGCACGACCGCTTCGCCGACCTCGGCATCACCGACCCGAAGGTCGCGGCGCTCATCGCCGAGTCCTGGCGCAGGCGCGCCGAGCAGCCCTCCCTCTACGGCCGCTTCGACCTGCGCTACGACGGCTCCGGCAGCCCCGCCAAGCTGCTGGAGTACAACGCCGACACCCCCACCTCCCTGGTGGAGGCGGCGAGCCCGCAGTGGTTCTGGATGGAGGAGCGCTTCCCCGGCGCCGACCAGTGGAACTCCCTGCACGAGCGGCTGGTCGACGCCTGGCGCCGGCAGGCCGAACTCCTGCCGCCCGGCCCGCTGCACTTCGCGCACTCCGAGACCGACGAGCTCGGCGAGGACCTGATGACGGTCGCCTACCTCCAGGAGACCGCCGAGCAGGCCGGGATCGAGACCCACGCCCTGTCCGTGGAGACCATCGGCTGGGACGGCCTCTCGAACCGGTTCGTGGACGACCGGCTCCGCTTCATCCGGGCCTGCTTCAAGCTCTACCCGTGGGAGTGGCTGGTCGAGGACGAGTTCGGCCCGCACGTCCTGGGCACCTACGACCACGGCGGCGGCACCGGCACCACCGCCTGGATCGAGCCCCTGTGGAAGATGCTGCTGGCCAACAAGGCGCTGCTGGCGATCCTCTGGGAGCTCTTCCCCGAGCACCCGAACCTGCTGCCCGCCTACCTCGACGGCCCGCGCGAGCTGGCCGGGTCCGGCGGCTACGCCGCCAAGCCCCTGCTGGGCCGGGAGGGCGCCGGGGTCAGCCTGCACGAGCCGGGCGGCGAGCCGTTCGTACCGGCCGAGGGGGAGACGTACGTCTTCCAGGCGCTGGCCCCGCTGCCCGACTTCGACGGGAACCGCGTGGTCCTCGGCGCGTGGGTGGTCGAGGAGGAGGCGGCCGGACTCGGCATCCGCGAGTCCGCGGGCCCGGTCACGGACGAGTACGCCCGCTTCCTGCCCCACGTCATCCTCTGATCCTCCCGGGGGTGCCCGGCAGGGCACCCCCGCCCCTCGTCAGCCGGCGGCGAGGACCGCGCGCAGCTGCTCCAGACCCCAGTCCAGGTCCTCCTTGGAGATCACCAGCGGCGGCGCGATCCGGATCGTCGACCCGTGCGTGTCCTTCACCAGGACCCCGCGCCCCATCAGCTTCTCGGAGACCTCCCGGCCCGTGCCGCGCGCCGGGTCGATGTCGACGCCCGCCCACAGCCCGCGCCCGCGCACGGCGGTCACCGCGCCGCCTCCGGCCAGCAGGTTCAGCTCCCGGTGCAGGTGGTCGCCGAGTTCCGTGGCGCGCTGCTGGTACTCGCCGGTGCGCAGCATCGCGATCACCTCCAGGGCGACGGCGCAGGCGAGCGGGTTCCCGCCGAAGGTGGAGCCGTGCTCCCCGGGCCGGAACACGCCGAGCACGTCGCGGTCGGCGACCACGGCGGACACGGGCACGACACCGCCGCCGAGCGCCTTCCCCAGCACGTACACGTCCGGGACGACGTCCTCGTGCTCGCACGCGAAGGTCCTGCCCGTGCGGCCGAGACCCGACTGGATCTCGTCCGCCATGAACAGCACGTTCCGCTCGCGCGTCAGCTCCCGTACGCCGGCCAGGTATCCGGGCGGCGGGACCAGGACGCCCGCCTCGCCCTGGATCGGCTCCAGCAGCACGGCGACGGTGTTGGCGGTGACGGCGCGGGAGAGCGCGGTGAGGTCCCCGTACGGGACGATCTCGAAGCCCGGCGTGTAGGGGCCGAAGTGGTCGCGGGCGTCGTGGTCGGTGGAGAAGCTGACGATGGTCGTCGTCCGGCCGTGGAAGTTGTCGGCCGCGACGACGATCTTGGCCTGGCCGTCCGGGACTCCCTTGACCTCGTACCCCCACTTGCGGGCCGTCTTGACCGCCGTCTCCACGGCCTCCGCGCCCGTGTTCATGGGCAGCACCATCTCCTTGCCGCACAGGGCGGCGAGTTCGGTGCAGAACTCGGCGAAGCGGTCGTGGTGGAAGGCCCGGGAGGTGAGGGTGACCCGCTCCAGCTGGGCCTTGGCCGCGTCGATCAGGCGCCGGTTGCCGTGGCCGAAGTTGAGCGCCGAGTACCCGGCGAGCATGTCGAGGTAGCGCCGCCCCTCCACGTCGGTCATCCACGCGCCCTCCGCCGAGGCCACGACGACCGGGAGGGGATGGTAGTTGTGCGCGCTGTGTTCGTCGGCGGAGCGGATGGCATCAGCTGTTCTCGACACGGGGTCTCCGATCGTCCGTCTGCTGGTGACGCGGGTGACATGGGTGGCGTCCTTTGTATCGTCGCTCGGATCGTGGACGCGGAAACCTCCCGGGTGCTTCGCCCGCTAAGGTGCTCGGTACGCACGGCGACTGGCGTACGGGGAACCAACTCCGGGGGAGTCGTGCGCGCACTACCGCACACAGGGCCGCTCGCCTGGGCCTCGCGGGGACGAGACACGACATCGACCCCGGAGGAGCCGCGATGACCGCGCACCGCCAGCCCGCCCTGCTCGCCACCGACCCCGAACTCGCCTCGCTCGTCACCGCCGAGGAAACCCTCCAGGCGCAGACGCTGCGGCTGATCCCCAGCGAGAACTACGTCTCCGCGGCCGTCCTGGAGGCCTCCGGGACGGTCCTGCAGAACAAGTACAGCGAGGGCTACCCGGGCCGCCGCTACTACGAGGGCCAGCAGAACATCGACCGCGTCGAGGCGCTGGCGGTCGAGCGCGCCAAGGGCCTGTTCGGGGTGGAGCACGCCAACGTCCAGCCCTACTCCGGCTCCCCGGCCAACCTGGCCGTCTACCTGGCCTTCGCCCGGCCCGGCGACACGGTGATGGGCATGGCCCTGCCGATGGGCGGCCACCTGACGCACGGCTGGGGCGTCTCGGCGACGGGCTCCTGGTTCCGCGGCGTCCAGTACGGCGTGCGGGCCGAGGACGGCCTGATCGACTACGACGCGGTGCGCGACCTCGCCCTGGCGGAGCGGCCGAAGATCCTGTTCTGCGGGGGCACGGCCCTGCCGCGCACGATCGACTTCGAGGCGTTCGCGTCGATCGCGAAGGAGGCGGGCTCGGTCCTGGTCGCGGACGTGGCCCACATCGCCGGCCTGATCGCGGGCGGCGCCCACCCCTCGCCGGTCCCCTACGCGGACGTGGTCTCCACGACCACCCACAAGACCCTGCGCGGGCCGCGGGGCGCCATGCTGATGTGCAAGGAGGAGCACGCGAAGGCCATCGACAAGGCGGTCTTCCCCGGCCTCCAGGGCGGTCCGCACAACCAGACGACGGCGGGCATCGCGGTGGCCCTGCACGAGGCGGCCCAGCCGGCCTTCACGTCCTACGCCCACGCGGTCGTGGCCAACGCGAAGGCGCTGGCCGCGGCGCTGCTGGAGCGGGGCTTCGACCTGGTCTCGGGCGGTACGGACAACCACCTGATCCTGATGGACCTCACCTCGCGGGGCGTGCCGGGGAAGGTGGCGGCGAAGGCGCTGGACCGGGCCGGGATCGTGGTCAACTACAACACGGTGCCGTTCGACCCGCGCAAGCCGTTCGACCCGTCGGGGATCCGGATCGGTACGCCGTCGCTGACGTCGCGCGGCCTGTCGGCGGACCACATGCCGGCGGTCGCCGACTGGATCTCCCGTGCGGTGGACGCGGCCGCGAAGGGTGACGAGCCGGCCCTGGCGAAGATCCGGTCCGAGGTCGCCGACCTCCTGGCCGCGTTCCCGGCCCCGGGCCTCCCGGTGGCGTAGTTCTCCCCGCCCCGCCCTTTCTCCGTTTCCGCCTCAATCGCCGGCGGGGCTGTAAACAGCCCCGCCGGCGATTGAGGCGCTGGGGGTACCCCCAGCGGTAGCTGGGGGAGGGTCTGGGGGCGCGAAGCCCCCAGGGGGTCCGGGGCTTGCCCCGGAGAACGGGTGAAGGGCGGGGCGGGGAGCGGGCCGGTACCTGAGAGAATGGCGGCATGGCTTCTGACCGTCCCCGCGCGCTCTCCGGCATCCAGCCCACCTCCGGCTCGTTCCACCTCGGGAACTACCTCGGAGCGATCCGCCAGTACGTCGCCCTCCAGGAGACGCACGACGCGTTCTACATGGTCGTCGACCTGCACGCGATCACCATGCCGCAGGACCCCAAGGACCTCCGCGCGAACACCCGCCTCTCCGCCGCGCAGCTCCTCGCCGCCGGTCTGGACCCCGAGCGCTGCACGCTCTTCATCCAGAGCCACGTCCCGGAGCACGCGCAGCTCGCCTGGGTCATGAACTGCATCACCGGCTTCGGCGAGGCCAGCCGGATGACCCAGTTCAAGGACAAGTCCGCCAAGGGCGGGGTCAACAGCGCCAGCGTCGGCCTGTTCACGTACCCGATCCTCCAGGTCGCCGACATCCTCCTCTACCAGGCGAACGCCGTCCCCGTCGGCGAGGACCAGCGCCAGCACGTGGAGCTGACCCGCGACCTCGCCGAGCGGTTCAACCACCGCTACGGCCAGACCTTCACCCTGCCCGCCGCGCACATCGTCAAGGAGGTCGCGAAGATCTACGACCTCCAGGACCCCTCGATCAAGATGTCTAAGTCCGCGTCCTCCCCCAAGGGCCTGATCAGCCTCCTCGACGAGCCCAAGGCCACCGAGAAGAAGATCAAGAGCGCGGTCACCGACACCGAGGCCGAGATCCGCTTCGACGCCGAGAAGAAGCCCGGCGTCAGCAACCTGCTCACGATCTACTCCACCCTCACGGGCGAGTCGATCCCCGCCCTGGAGGCCGCGTACGAGGGCAAGGGCTACGGCGCGCTGAAGACCGACCTGGCCGGCGTGATGGTCGACTTCGTCACACCCTTCAAGCAGCGCACCCAGGAGTTCCTGGACGACCCGGAGACCCTGGACGCCGTGCTGGCCAAGGGCGCGGAGAAGGCCCGGGCGGTCGCCGCGGAGACCCTGGCGCAGGCCTACGACCGCATCGGGTTCGTCCCCGCCAAGCACTGACGGACCGGAGCCCCTGGCGGCCGAGGGGGTGCTGGCGCCACACTGAGGCGGCAGCACCCGATGCGAGCACATCGACCCGACCACTCGATGTGACCACACACCACACACGCGCGGAGGAGATCACGTGGGGACCGTAACGCTCGGCGTTTCGATCGCGGTCCCGGAGCCGTACGGCAGCCAGCTCCAGCAGCTGCGCGCCGGCTTCGGGGACGCCGCCGCGCACGGCATCCCCACGCACGTGACCCTCGTGCCGCCCACCGAGGTGGAGGCCGGCCGGCTGGCGGCGATCCGCGCGCACCTCGCCGAGGTCGCCCGGTCCTTCCCCTCGTTCGCGATGCGGCTGGAGGGGACGGGAACCTTCCGGCCCCTCTCGCCGGTCGTCTTCGTCCGGCTCGCCGAGGGCGCCGAGGGCTGCACCAGCCTCCAGGGCCGCATCCGCGACCCCGAGGGCCCGCTCGACCGCGAGCTGGCCTTCCCGTACCACCCGCACGTCACGGTCGCCCACGGGATCTCCGAGGAGGCGATGGACCGGGCCTTCGCCGAGCTCGCCGACTACGCCGCCGGCTGGCAGTGCCAGGGCTTCGCCCTCTACGAGCAGGGCTCGGACGGGGTCTGGCGCAAACTGCGCGAGTACCCCTTCGGCACCGCCGCGACGGCCATCCCCGCACAGTCGGGCCCGGCCTCCGCCGACACCGCCATACGGCGGTCCTGACGCGAGGGCCGCGGGCCCCGGAACACGCGGAGGGCGTGGAACCGGAGCCTTCGCAGGACCAGGGCGCGGAACGGTCGGGACGACTGGGGACGAAAAGTCACAAACGACGACCGTAGTGCCCGAAAGCGGCAATCCCGGCTATTTCCGGCAGCTCATTTACGGTGGCCCCCATGGACTGGCTGAAGAAACTCCCGGTGATCGGGCCGATCGTGTCCGCCCTCATGCGGACCCACGCCTGGCGTTCCTACGAGCTCCTCGACCGCGTGCACTGGTCCCGGCTCGCCGCGGCGATCACCTTCATCAGCTTCCTCGCACTCTTCCCGCTGATCACCGTCGCGGCCGCCGTCGGCGCCGCGCTGCTCAGCCAGGAGCAGCTGAACCGGCTCCAGAAGAGCCTGGGGGAGCAGGTCCCCGGCATCTCCGACCAGCTCGACCTCCCCGGCCTCGTCGCCAACGCCGGCACGGTCGGCCTCGTCGCCGGCGCTCTCCTGCTGTTCACCGGCATCGGCTGGATCGCCTCGATGCGCGACTGCCTGCGCGCCGTGTGGGAGAAGGACGACGAGGACCAGGGCAACCCCTTCGTCCGCAAGGGCAAGGACGCCCTCGTCCTGCTCGGTCTCGGCGGAGCGGCCCTGGCCTCGGCCGCCGCTTCGATCATCGGGTCCACCGCGGTCGGCAAGTTCGCGGAGCTCCTCGGCATCCCGCGCGAGGGCGCCGGCGGGATGCTGCTGCGGGCCGCGGCCTTCCTCGTCGGCGTCCTCGCGGCCTTCCTGCTCCTGCTCTACCTGCTGAGCCTGCTGCCCGGCGTCGAGCCGCCGCGCGCCCGCCTCCTGCAGGCCGCGCTGATCGGCGCGGCCGGCTTCGAACTGCTGAAACTGCTGCTCAGCGGCTATATGCGCGAGGTCGCCGCCAAGAGCATGTACGGGGCCTTCGGCGTGCCCATCGCCCTCCTCCTGTGGATCAACTTCACGGCGAAGCTGCTCCTGTTCTGCTCCGCCTGGACCGCGGCCCGCGACCCGGAGGAGAAGGAGGCCGAAGGGGCCGCGTCCGGCTCCTAGGAGCCCTGGCCGCGGCGGCCGCGCGGCCAGCGGCGGTTGACCACGAAGGCTCCGCCCGCGACCACGGCCAGCGCTCCGCCCGCGATGGCGAGCGCGGTGCCGAGGCCGCCGCCGCCCGCCGGCGGGCCGTCGGCCACAGGGGTGTTCTCGTGGGACTTCGCGGGGGAGCCGTAGGGCTTGGTGTCCGCGTTCTTCGGCGGCACCAGCGCGCCGACCGGCTTGACCTTGCCGATCGCCGCGAAACCCCAGTCGAAGAGGTCGGCCGTCTCCTCGTAGACCGAGTTGAGCCCGCCGTGGTCCGGGTTCATCACCGTGACCAGCAGCTTCTTGTTCCCGCGCTGGGCCGCGCCGGTGAAGGTGGAGCCGGCCATGGTGGTGTTGCCGTTCTTCACCCCCGCGATGCCCTTGTACGGGCTGACGCCGCCGGCGCCGGTCATCAGCCGGTTGGTGTTCTGGATCTCGAAGTACTCGCGCGGCCGGCCCGCCTCCTGGCGGCCCGGGAACCTGGCCTCGGCGGTGCCGCAGTACTCGCGGAAGTCCTGCTTCTGGAGTCCGGAGCGGGCGATGAGGGTGAGGTCGTAGGCGCTGGAGACCTGTTCCGGGGCGTCGTAGCCGTCGGGCGAGACCACGTGCGTGTCCAGGGCCTGCAGTTCCTCGGCGTGCGCCTGCATGTCCTTGACGGTCTTGTCGACGCCGCCGTTCATGGCCGAAAGCACGTGCACGGCGTCGTTGCCGGAGCGCAGGAACACCCCGAGCCACAGGTCGTGGACGGTGTAGTCGTGGTCCTCCTTGACCCCGACCAGGCTGCTGCCCGGGCCGACGCCGTCCATGTCCTGGTCGGTGACGTGGTGCACCTGGTCCTTGGGCAGGGTGGGCAGCACGGTGTCCGCGAAGAGCATCTTCAGGGTCGACGCCGGGGGCAGCCGCCAGTGGGCGTTGTGGGCCGCGAGGACCTCGCCCGTTTCGGCGTCGGCCACGATCCAGGACCGGCCGCTGAGGTTCGCGGGCAGTGCGGGAGCGCCGGGCAGGAGGTTCACCTGGGTGCCGGGCTGGCCGAGCCGGGGGCCGCCGACCGTGGACATCGAAGGCGGCGGTGCGGGCGCCGCCGGGGCCTGCTTCGGCCGTCCCTTCCCGTCCGCGGGCGGGACCGTCGCCGCATGCGCGGTCGAGGGCGGGACGAGCATCGCCGGAACGAGCAGTGCGGCGGAAAGGACCGTCAGCGCGGTCTTCTTGGCAGACACGCAGGTGAACGTACATCCCGATGAGCTGCCCGGCGCCGTGGACCGGCCAACCGGGGCGAACCGCCCCCGGTACGGCCCACCCCGCCGCGTCCGTCCTGGGGACGAATCCGATACTGGGGACATGAAACTCAGCCGCACCGCGTCCTGGTTCCTCGCAGCGTTCGGAGCTTGGTCCTGGGTGATCTGGTCCACGTTCGTCAAGAACCTCTTCAATGACGCCAGCGGTCTGGCTTTCGATGACGGTCGGCCCACTGCCTACTTCTGGGTCCACCTCCTGCTCGCGGTGACGTCCTTCCTCCTGGGGACGGCCGTCGGAGTGATCGGGTTGCGCAGCGTCCTCGCACTGCGACGCGAATCACGATGACCGTGTTTGTGGTGATTGTCGGGGTCGTCGCGGTCCTCGCGCTGCTGGGGATGGTCCATCGGTGGCTGTGGGTGCGGCTGGTCCGTGACACCACCCGCCCGGGCGGGCCCGCGCGGCGGGCCGGGACGGTCCTGGCGTTCGCGCTGCCGCTGCTGTCGCTGGCCGCCCTGCTCGCGGGCCGCGCCGGAGCCCCGTTCTGGTTCCAGCGGCTGGTGGCCTGGCCGGGCTTCATGTGGCTCGCGGTGCTGCTGTACCTGACGCTGGCGATGCTGGTGGCGGAACCCGTCCGCCGCGTATGGCTCCGCCGGACCGGCCGGAACGCCGCCGCCGCGGCGGGGCCGGACCCCGCCGGGGTGCCCGCCGGCCCGTCCGGCACCCCGGCGCCTGCGGCCGGGGCGCCTGCGGCCGCCCCGGTGCGCGAGCCCGCCCCCACGCACGAACCCGCCCCCCGCCCCGGCCCGGGCTCCGCGGCCCCGGCCGCGGCGGAGGCGCGGGCCGGGCAGCGGGCCGAGGCGCTGGCGGCCCCGGCCGGGGAAGGGGCCGGCGCCCCGGGGCCCGCTGCCGTCGCCGGCGGGGTCACCCGGCGGGTGTTCGTCGCGCGCACCCTCGGCGGGGCGGCCGTCGCCGCCGCCGGGGTGACCGTCGGGACCGGGACGTACGGGGTGCTGCGCGGGCCGCGCATCAAGCGGGTGCAGGTGCCCCTCGCCCGGCTGCCCCGCGCCGCCCACGGCTTCCGGATCGCCGTCGTCAGCGACGTCCACCTGGGCCCGGTCCTCGGCCGCGCCCACACCCAGCGCATCGTCGACACCGTCAACCGCACCCAGCCCGACCTCATCGCCGTCGTCGGGGACCTCGTCGACGGCAACGTCCACGACCTCGGCCCCGCCGCCGAACCCCTGCGCGCGCTGCGCTCCCGCCACGGCAGCTTCTTCGTCACCGGCAACCACGAGTACTTCTCCGGCGCCCAGCAGTGGGTCGACCACGTCCGCGAACTCGGCCTGACCCCGCTGGAGAACGCCCGCCGCGAGCTGCCCCACTTCGACCTCGCCGGCGTCAACGACGTGCAGGGGGAGAAGGAGGGCAACGGTCCCGACTTCCAGGCCGCCCTCGGCGACCGCGACCGCTCCCGCGCCTCCGTGCTCCTCGCCCACCAGCCGGTCGTCATCCACGACGCCGTCCGCCACGGCGTGGACCTCCAGCTCTCCGGCCACACCCACGGCGGCCAGCTCTGGCCGGGCAACTACCTCGCCGAGCTCGCCAACCCGACCGTCGCGGGCCTGGAGCGGTACGGGGACACCCAGCTGTACGTGTCCCGGGGCGCGGGCGCCTGGGGGCCGCCGGTCCGGGTCGGCGCGCCGTCCGACATCACGGTCGTAGAACTCGCCTCATACCACACCTGACGGCCGGCGACCGGGACAAAACGCCCCTTCCCGTGGCTGGATTTCCGTGATTGGCTGGCTGACGTTCGTCCGATAGTCGGATGAGCCGTTCGCATGACGGGGATTCAAGGGGCTGGGGATGGCGATGGGCTCTGTCCGCACGAAGGTCATCGCGGCCGGGCTGGTCCTCGCCGCCGCGGGCGGGGTGGCCGCCTGGCAGCTGCTGCCCATGGGCGGCGAGGGCCACGGCGCCATCCGCGTCGGGACCACCGACGCCGTCTCCGCCCTGGACCCGGCCGGGGCCTACGACGCCGGCTCCTGGGCCCTGTACAGCAACCTCTTCCAGTCGCTGCTGACGATGAAGCCCGGCTCCGACACCCCGGTCCCGGACGCCGCGTCCTCCTGTGCCTTCGTCGGGCAGAAGCTGACCACCTACCGGTGCGAGCTGCGCTCCGACCTCACCTTCGGCAGGGGCCGCCAGGTCACCGCCGAGGACGTGAAGTTCTCCTTCGACCGCATCAAGCAGATCAACTCCGACCAGGGCCCGGCCCCGCTGTTCAAC
This sequence comes from Streptomyces katrae, assembly GCF_002028425.1. Lineage (GTDB taxonomy): Bacteria > Actinomycetota > Actinomycetes > Streptomycetales > Streptomycetaceae > Streptomyces > Streptomyces katrae_A. The sequence continues at coordinate 4,770,868 of NZ_CP020042.1, forward strand.
ACCCTGGAGTCGGTCAAGGCCGAGGGCCGCAGCGTCATCTTCAACCTGGCCGCCCCCGACGCCACCTTCCCCTTCAAGATCGCGACGGGCGCCGCCTCGATCGTGGACAAGGAGCAGTACCCGGCGAAGGGGCTGCGCGCGGACGGCAAGGCCGACGGCTCGGGCCCGTTCACCCTGACCGGCTACAAGGCCGGTTCGACCGCCCAGCTCAAGCCCAACCCGGCGTACAAGGGGCAGGCCAAGCCCGCCCAGACGGCCGTCACCGTCCGGTACTTCAAGGACTCGGCCCAGCTGGACCAGGCCTGGAAGGACCACCAGATCGAGGTCGCGCACCGCGACATGCCCCCGTCGGTGCTCGCGGGCCTCAACCCGGGTCTGAAGGACACCCGCTACCAGACCTCCGGCGGCACCGAGACCCGTCACATGGTCTTCAACGTCCGCCCCGGCTCCACGGTCCAGAAGCCGGCCGTCCGCCAGGCCATCGCCGCCGCGCTGGACCGGTCCAAGATCGCCGCTGATGTCTACAAGGGCACGGTCACCCCGCTGTACTCCCTGGTCCCGGCCGGGATCGCCGGGCACAGCACGCCGTTCTTCGACACCTACCCCTCGCCCAGCGGCGCGACCGCCCGCAAGCTCCTCACGGACGCGGGCGTCAGCGTGCCGGTCTCCCTCACCCTCGGGGTCAACACGCGCGGCGCGAACCTGGCCGAGGCCGAGGAGATCAAGCGGCAGCTGGAGTCCACCGGGCTGTTCCAGCTGAACGTCAAGCCGGTCGAGGCCTGGGCGGACTTCCAGAAGGCCTACGCGGCGGGCGAGTTCGACGCCTACACCATCGGCTGGATCGCCGACTTCCCGGACGCGGACAACTTCCTCGCCCCGCTGGTCGGCAAGGACTCCAGCATGAACAACGGCTTCTCGGACAAGACCGTCGAGGACCTCATCACCCGGACCCAGTCCTACCAGGACCGCGGTGAGGCCTCCAACGACTTCCACGAGCTCCAGCGGGTGGTCTCCCAGCAGATCCCGCTGCTGCCGATCTGGCAGAAGAAGGACTACGTCCTCTCCCGCGAGGCCGTCACCGGCCTTCAGTACCTCTCCGACGGCACGGGCGTGTGGCGCCTGTGGGAGCTCAACTGGCTGTAGCCGGGCCGAGGGTGTCCCCGTGGGCCACCAGGAGCGTGCGCAGGGCGGCGCCCAGCGCGTCGCACTGCGCGCGGTCCAACGGGGCGAGCAGGCCCGCGTAGTGCTCCAGGTGGTCCTCCATGACGGAGTCGGCCAGCGCGTGGCCCTTCTCCGTCAGGCGGATCCGCACCGAGCGGCGGTCGGCGCCGTCGCGGACCCGTTCCACCAGGCCCTTGGCCTCCAGGCGGTCGATCCGGTTGGTGATCGCGCCTGAGGTCACCATGGCCGCCGGCAGCAGGGCCCCGGCGGTCAGCGCGTAGGGCGGACCCGACCGGCGCAGGCTGAGCAGTACGTCGAGCTCTCCCACCTCCAGGCCGTGTCCGGCGGTGAAGGCCTTGAGGTACTTGTCGATGATCCGGTTCATGCGCTGGATCCGGGCCAGTACCTCGACGGGCCACAGGGCCTGCGCCAGGTCCGGGCGCTCCCTCTGCCACTGGTCGACGACCCCGGCCACCATGTCTCGTTCTTCTCCGGGCTGCTCCATGCCCCAATAATACCTCAACGTTAAGACACTTGACGTTGAAGGAGTCTCTCTGTTTTTATCTCAACGTTGAGATTGTCAAGGTTGAGACGTGAAGGGGAGTGGGTCATCCATGACGGTCACCGGCACCACCGAGAGCAGCAGGACGACGGGGAGTGCCACGGCGCCGGCCCCGGGCCCCGTCCCGGTCCTCTGGCTCGCCCTGCTCGCCACGCCCATCGCCGCCGGGGCCAACGCGCCCGTGCTGATCCTCCCGGACATGGCCCGCTCCCTCGGCGTGGCCGACGCCACCGCCGCCTGGCTGCTCACCGCCTTCGGCTGGGCCATGGCCGTCGGCACCCCCCTGACCGCCGGACTCCTGCGCCGCCGCGGCCTGGCGGCGGTGCTCCGGCTGGCCACCGTCCTCGTCCTGGCGGGCACCCTGCTCGTCGCCGTCTCCCCCTGGCTGCCGCTCACCCTCCTCGGCCGCTGCGCCCAGGCCGCCGGCGGCGCGGGATTCGTCGCGGCGGCGGTGAGCCTCGCCGGATCCGCCCGCCGGATGGGCGTGATCAGCGCCGGGTTCGGCATGCTCGGCGCCTCCGGACCCCTCCTCGGCCGGACCCTCGCGGACGGCGCCTCCTGGCGCCTCGCCCTCGCCGTCCAGGCGGTCTCCCTGCTGGCGGTGCCCGTGGTCCTGCGCCGCGCCGGACACGCCGCCCCCGCACCCGCGGGCCGCTTCGACGCCCGCGGCGCCGCCCTGCTGACCGCGTTCGCCACCGCCCTCGTCCTGCTGCCGACCCAGCCGCTCGCCGCCCTGGGCGCCGCCCTCGCCGTCGCCGTCCTGCTCGCCCTGCACGTGCGCCGCCGCCCCGACGGGTTCGTACCCGCCGCGCTGCTGCGCCGGCCCGTCTTCGTGATCTCGGCGCTGCTCGCGCTGGCCCTGTCGGCCTCCTACTTCACCCTGCTCTTCTCGGTGCCCCGGCTGCTCGCCGACCGCGCCGGATGGGACGCCGCCTCCGCCGGGGTCTGGCAGCTGGCCGCCCTGCTCGCCGGCTCCGCCCTGTCCTGGCTGCTCGCCGCCGCCTCCGCCCGGATGGGCCGCGCGGCCGTGCGCGGCGTGCTCGTCGCCGCCGGAGCCGCCGCCGCACTCACCGGGGTCCTCGCCTCCTCCGGTCCGCTGCTGGTCGTGGCCACCGGGGTCGGCGTCTTCACCGCCAGCGCCGCCAACGCCGTCCTGTCGACGCACGCCGTGGCCTCCGCCCCCGACGAGGCCCACCGGCCCAGCGCCATCGGCCTGTTCACCCTCTGCTACCAGCTCGGCGGCGCCTTCGGCCCGGCGGTCGCCACCCTCCTCGTCCTTGGCGCCTGAGCCCGGCGCCGGCCGCTCGGGCGGGAGGCGGCCGGTCCGCCTCCCGCCCGCGGCGGCCGTTTCAGGACCGCGCCGCGGCGTGCAGGGGCGGGACGGTCTCGGCGGGGGAGGGCGGCCCGGGCGGGGTGCCGTCCCCGAAGGGGCGTCCGCCCAGCGCCTCACGGCCGTGCGGTTCCAGCCAGCCCGAGGGGTCGGGGCCGGCGGGGACGATCCCGGTCGGGTTGATGTGCCCGTGGACCACGTAGAAGTGCTGCTTGATGTGGCCGAAGTCGACCGTGTCGCCGAAGCCGGGCGTCTGGAACAGGTCCCGCGCGTACGCCCACAGCACGGGCATCTCGCTCAGCTTCTGCCGGTTGCACTTGAAGTGGCCGTGGTAGACGGCGTCGAAGCGCACCAGCGAGGTGAACAGCCGCACGTCCGCCTCCGTGATCGTCTCGCCGACCAGGTAGCGGGAGTGCTCCAGCCGCTCGGAGAGCCGGTCGAGACGGGCGAAGAGGCGCCCGTACGCCTCCTCGTACGCCTCCTGCGACTTGGCGAACCCGGTGCGGTAGACACCGTCGTTCACGTCCGCGTAGATCTCCTCGCCGATCGCGTCGATCTGAGGCCGCAGCGCGACCGGGTACAGGTCCGGCGCCCCGTCGCGGTGGTACGCCGCCCACTCCAGCGCCAGGTCGAGGGTCAGCTGCGCGTAGTCGTTGGTGACCACCGCACCGCTCGGCACGTCCACGATCGCCGGCACCGTGATGCCCCGGTCGTACTCGGGGTCGCGGGCCAGGAACGCCTCCTGGAGGCGCTCTATGCCCAGCACCGGGTCGCGGCCGCCCGGGTCCAGGTCGAAGGTCCAGCTGCGCTTGTCGTGCGTCGGCCCCGCTATCGCCATGGGCAGGGCCTTCTCCAGGCCCAGGAGCCGCCGGAAGATCACCGTGCGGTGCGCCCAGGGGCAGGCACGGCTCACCACGAGACGGTAGCGGCCGGGCTCCACCGGAAAACCGTCGCGCCCGTCCGCGGTGATCCGGGTGGTGATGTAGCGGCTGTCGCGTGAATACCCCTTGCCGGGGCTTACGTTGCTCATCCCCGGGGCATACCCACCACCCGCGGGGACGAGCGGCCGCTCCACCGCGGCTCCGCCGTCCCTCGTCCCGGCCCCGCCCGCCGGACGTGGACCCGCGGGGCCCTTCCCGCCGCCCCGCTCAGCCCTCCGCGGGATCCGGGTCCGAGGCCCGCTTGCCGCCCCGCGACACCGCGGTCTGGGCCATGCCCGGCAGGAAGTCCGCGAACAGCTCGTGCACTTCCCGCACCAGCGGCCGCAGCACCCGGAAGCGGGCCAGGACGATGCCGCGGGTCGTCAGCTGCGCGCCCCGCTCGGCGAGCCGCCGGGTCTTCTCGCTCTCCGGGGAGCGGTCGAAGACCCAGTACAGGACGAGGCCCATCTGCGAGAGCCACATCAACTCCGGCAGCACGTCGGCCAGCTCGGCCGGCACCTTGGTCTTCGCCCCGGCCAGCACCTCGCGGTGGATGTCGATGGCCGCCTGCCGCGCCGGTTCCGATTCCGGGGAGAACGGGCTGAGCGGACTCTCGGGATCCGCCGCGTTCTTGAAGAACTGGGAGGCGAACTCGTGGTACGGCGCCGCGATGTCCAGCCAGCTCGTCAGCACCCCGGCGAGCCGCTTCTGGAGGTCGGTCTCCTGGTCCAGGATCGGCCGGACCGCCGCCTGGTGGGCGGCGCTGATCCGGTCGTAGAACCCCTGGACCAGGTGTTCCTTCGATTCGTAGTAGTAATACGCGTTGCCGACCGAGACCCCCGCCTCCTTGGCGATGGCCCGCATGGTCGTCTTGTCGAACCCGCGTTCCTGGAACAGGCGGAGCGCGGTTTCGAGGATGAGCGTGCGGGTCTGCTCGCTCTTGGGAGCCTTCTGATCTGTCACGGTGTCCGACCTTATCGGGGAGCCGGGCACTGGTCGTCACAGGCCGGTTCCCCGGGCTCCGCTTCGGACTTGGCACGGACCGCGTGCCGGACGGCGGCGGCCGTGTGCATCGCGGCCTTGGCGAAGGGCCGGCCGGCCGGGGTGGCCAGCCAGCCGGCCCTGGCCCGGTGCTCGGCCAGTGCCCACAGGCACATGATGAAGGCGTCCGTCCCCCGCCACACCTGACCCTGGTCCCCGACCACGGTGATCTCGCGGAGGGTCTGGGCGTGGGCGAGCTGGGGGAACCGCCGCCAGGCCTGGGCGGACGCGGCCGGGACCAGCCGTAGCGGGACCAGCTGGCGCTGCCGGACCAGCCAGTTGCGGATGTGCACGCACACCGGGCAGTCGCGGTCGTAGAGGACGGTCAGGTACCGGACGGGCACCTGCTCCGCCATGGCTCAGGCCCCGGCCGGAGCGGTCCACCCCTGCGGGGCGACGGGCGGCACCGGCGGCAGCTGCGCGGCCTGGCGCTCCATGACCCCGCGGCGGCGCATCCGGTTGAGCACCCACACGTTGCCCAGGTGCATGACGCCGAGCACGAGCAGGACGACGCCGAGCTTCACCGACAGGGCCTCGAAGAGCCCGCGGGCCTCCAGGATCGTGTCGCCCGACCGCAGGTAGAGGGTCACGAAGCCGATGTTCACCAGGTAGAACCCGACGACCAGGAGGTGGTTGACGGCGTCGGCGAGCTTCTCGTTGCCCTGGAGCACGTCGGCGATGAAGATCCGCCCGTTGCGGCTGAGCGTGCGGGCCACCCAGACGGTGAGCCCGATGCTGACGAGCAGGTAGATGACGTACGCGACCACGGTGAGGTCCATTGCCCCAGCCCCTTTGAACGTGTTCAACCGCTGACGTCTCCGACTGTAGACCTTCTTTTGAACACGTTCAAGCCTTCGTGCGGCCGGATCAGCGGAGCTTCAGCGGGTGGTCCGGGGCGAGGTGGGCCGCCAGGGCGATCAGGACCTCCGTGCTCGCGTTCTGCACCGTGCTGCCCTTGCCCTGGGTGGCCACGGTCGCGATCGCCAGCTTCTTGGCTGGCAGGTAGGCCACGGTCGCCGCGTATCCGGCGAAGGAAGGGTTCTGCAGGATCCAGTCACCGTCCACGACCAGCCCCAGGGCGTACGAGACCCCCGGCTGCACCGTTGCCACCGGCGTGAGCTGCGCCTTGTGGGACTCCGGGCTCAGCAGCCTGCCCTCGCCGATCGCCGCGAAGGACTTCGCCATGTCCGCCATCGTGGACGTCATCACCGCCCCCGGCGCGATCGTCCACGACGGGTCCCAGTACGTGGAGTCCTCGAACACCTTGCGCTCGTTGTCGAAGGCGTGCAGGACCGGCGCGGGGATCTCGGCCGTGGACGGGTTCGAGGTCCCGGTCAGCCCCAGCGGCCCGATGATCTCCTCGCGCATCACCTCGGCCAGGGGCCGGCCCCGCACTTTGCCGATGATGTCGCCCAGGATCTGCCAGTTGGCGTGCGAGTAGGCGAACCCCGAACCCGGCGCCCGCACCAGGGGCTTGTCCACGGAGATCCGGACGAGCTCCTGCGACGTCCAGTGCCGGAACGGGTTCTCGTACAGGGCGGCGAGGAACTTCGGGTCCCGGACGTAGTCGGCGTACCCGGAGGTGGTGGAGGCCAGCATCCGCAGCGTGATCGCGTCCGCGTGCGGCAGGTCGGGGCGCCAGCGGGAGATGCTGTCGTCCAGGGAGACCCGGCCCTCGTCGACGAGCTTGAGCAGCGCGGACGTCAGGTACGGGATCACGACGGCCCCGTTGCGGAACCGCATGTCGGGGGTGGCGGGGATCCCGGTCATGGACTGCCCGGCGGCGACGGAGGCGACCCGCTCGCCGCCGGTCCACACCTCCGCCATCGAGGCGGTGAGCTTGTACTTCGCCAACGACCCCTGGACCTGCGCCCGCGCGAAGGCGGCGGCGTCCCCCGCCAGGCAGACCCCGCCCCGGGAAACCTGCCCGGCCGGGCAGTCGGCCGGGTCCCCGGCGGCCGCGGGGGTCCCGCAGCCGGACAACAGGGACGCCCCGAGCACCAGCGGGAGCAACAGCGCGGGCTTCACACGACGACGGCGCACGGGTGCCTCCCAGCGGAACGGAGCGCTTCCCTCCCCTCCTCGCACGCTAGCCCCGCACTCCCGCCCCGGCGCGCCCGAAGCGGCCGGGGGAGTGAGCCCCCGGCCTACTCGGCCTTCGGCCCGGGCGTGGCCGCGCGCAGCACCTCGGCCACGTCGAGGGTGACCTTGGCGCCGATCGACTCGGGGAGGGTGACGAGCTCGCCGGGGGCGTGGACGCGGTGGGTCTCGTAGCCGTCTGCGACCGGGTCGGTGAGGACGTGCACGCGGCTGTGCCGGCGGTCGACGATCACGTAGACGGGGACCTTGGCGTTGCCGTAGGCGATGACCTTGGTCCGCAGGTCGGTCTGGTAGTTGCTGGAGGTGACTTCCAGGACCAGCCGGAAGCCGACGGGGTCGTAGCAGTTGTTCTCGATGTGGTGGTCTTCCAGGTCGGCGTCGACCACGGAGAGGTCCGGGATGGCGTAGTCCTCACGGCCATCCGGCAGCCAGATACCGATGGCCTGGAGCACCTCTGCGTCGTCGCCGTGCAGCCCTGCGTCGAGGAAGGGCAGCATGAGGCCCGTCAAGGCCCTGGCGTGGGCGCGGTCGGCTGGTGGCGAAACGAGGATCTGCCCTCCGATGATCTCGACGCGGTGGCCCGGGTACTGCTCCATGAGCCGGTTGGCCAGGTCGAGGAGCGGCCATTCGCTGGGGGGGTGCTCAGCGGGTGCTGCGGACATCACGTGCCTCCCGTGGGCTGCTGTCGAGAGCATCATCGTAGGGCGCCCGCGGGCCCCGGGGCGGGATCCCGCGCACTCACTCGAACGGGCGAGGGCCCCGTCCCCCGGTGTGGAAACACCGGGGGACGGGGCCCTCGTACGACCTGCGGGACCGGGACGGTCAGAAGCGGCGCGTGATCAGCGCGCGCTTGACTTCCTGGATCGCCTTCGTGACCTCGATGCCACGGGGGCACGCGTCGGTGCAGTTGAAGGTCGTGCGGCAGCGCCACACGCCGTCCTTGTCGTTCAGGATCTCCAGCCGCTGCTCGCCGGCCTCGTCACGCGAGTCGAAGATGAAGCGGTGGGCGTTGACGATCGCCGCCGGGCCGAAGTACTGGCCGTCGTTCCAGAACACCGGGCACGAGGACGTGCACGCGGCGCACAGGATGCACTTGGTGGTGTCGTCGAAGCGCTCGCGGTCCTCGGCGGACTGCAGGCGCTCGCGCGTCGGCTCGTTGCCCTTGGTGACCAGGAACGGCATGACGTCCCGGTACGCCTGGAAGAAGGGCTCCATGTCGACCACGAGGTCCTTCATCACCGTGAGGCCCTTGATGGCCTCGACCGTGATGGGCTTCTCCGGGTTGATGTCCTTGATCAGCGTCTTGCAGGCGAGCCTGTTCTTGCCGTTGATCCGCATCGCGTCGGAGCCGCAGATGCCGTGCGCGCACGAGCGACGGAAGGTCAGCGTGCCGTCGAGGTCCCACTTGATCTTGTGGAGACCGTCGAGCACGCGCTCCTTCGGGTCGATCTCGATCTGGAAGTCCTGCCACTCCGCCTCGGCCGAGACCTCGGGGTTGTAGCGGCGGATCCGGAACGTGACCGTGATGTACGGCGAGGCGGCGGCCGCCGCCTCCATCTTGTCCAGGGTCGGGGTGGCCATCAGTACTTACGCTCCATCGGCTGGTAGCGGGTGACGACGACGGGCTTGTAGTCCAGGCGGACGGAGTCCTTGCCGTCGGCGCCGACCTCGCGGTACGCCATGGTGTGGCGCATGAAGTTGACGTCGTCGCGGTTCGGGTAGTCCTCGCGGTAGTGACCGCCGCGGGACTCCTTGCGCGCCAGGGCGGACACGGCCATGACCTCGGCCAGGTCGAGCAGGTTGCCCAGCTCGATGGCCTCCAGCAGGTCCGTGTTGAACCGCTTGCCCTTGTCCTGGACGGACACGTTCTTGTAGCGCTCGCGCAGCTCCGCGATCTTCTCGACCGCGGTCTTGATGGTCTGCTCCGTGCGGAACACCATCACGTTCGCGTCCATCGTCTCCTGGAGCTCCAGGCGCAGGTCGGCGACCCGCTCCGTGCCCGTGGAGTTGCGCAGCTGCTCGACCAGGTCGGCGACCTGCTGCGCCGGGTTCTCCGGCAGCTCGACGTAGTCGTTCTCGGCCGCGTACTTGGCCGCGGCGATGCCGGAGCGCTTGCCGAAGACGTTGATGTCCAGCAGCGAGTTGGTGCCCAGGCGGTTGGCGCCGTGCACCGACACGCAGGCGACCTCGCCGGCCGCGTACAGGCCCGGGACGACGGTGGTGTTGTCCGCCAGGACCTCACCCTCGACGTTGGTCGGGATGCCGCCCATGGCGTAGTGCGCGGTGGGCTGGATCGGGATCGGGTCCGTGTAGGGCTCGATGCCGAGGTAGGTGCGCGCGAACTCCGTGATGTCCGGGAGCTTCGCGTCCAGCTGCTCCGGCGGGAGGTGCGTCAGGTCCAGGTACACGTGGTCACCGGCCGGACCGCAGCCGCGGCCCTCGCGGATCTCGGTGTAGATGGAGCGCGAGACGACGTCACGGGACGCGAGGTCCTTCATGACCGGCGCGTACTTCTCCATGAAGCGCTCGCCGTCCTTGTTGCGGAGGATGCCGCCCTCACCACGGGCGCCCTCCGTCAGCAGGATGCCCATGCGCCAGATGCCCGTCGGGTGGAACTGGAAGAACTCCATGTCCTCCAGCGGCAGGCCGCGGCGGTAGCAGGCCGCCTGGCCGTCACCCGTCAGGGTGTGCGCGTTGGAGGTCACCTTGAAGAACTTGCCGGTGCCGCCGGAGGCGTAGATGACCGACTTGGCCTGGAAGACGTGGATCTCGCCGGTGGCGAGCTCGTACGCGACCACACCCGCGGACTTCTTCACACCGTCGACCTCGACCAGCAGCTGGTCCAGGACGTAGAACTCGTTGAAGAACTCCACGCCCTCCTTGACGCAGTTCTGGTACAGCGTCTGGAGGATCATGTGGCCGGTGCGGTCCGCGGCGTAGCAGGACCGGCGGACCGGCGCCTCGCCGTGGTTGCGGGAGTGACCGCCGAAGCGGCGCTGGTCGATGGTGCCGTCCGGGGTGCGGTTGAACGGCAGGCCCATCTTCTCGAGGTCGAGGACCGCGTCGATGGCCTCCTTCGCCAGGATCTCGGCGGCGTCCTGGTCGACCAGGTAGTCACCGCCCTTGACCGTGTCGAAGGTGTGCCACTCCCAGTTGTCGTCCTCCACGTTGGCCAGCGCGGCGGCCATGCCGCCCTGCGCGGCGCCCGTGTGGGAGCGGGTGGGGTAGAGCTTCGTCAGCACGGCGGTGCGGCTGCGCTTCGTCGCCTCGATGGCGGCGCGCATGCCCGCGCCACCGGCGCCGACGATCACGGTGTCGTACTTGTGGATCTTCATTTTGTTTCGCCTCAGCCCCGTTGCCTAGCGGATGTTCGGGTCGAAGGTGAAGATCACCAGCGTGCCCAGAAGGATGGTGAACACCGTGGCGGTGTAGAGCAGGCCCTTCAGCCACAGCCGCGTGTTGGCGCGCTCCGCGTAGTCGTTGATCACGGTACGCAGGCCGTTGGCGCCGTGCAGCATGGCCAGCCACAGCATCAGCAGGTCCCAGACCTGCCAGAACGGGGAAGCCCAGCGGCCGGCGACGAACGCGAAGCCGACCTTCGAGACGCCGCCGTCCAGCACGAGCTGGATCAGCAGGTGGCCGATCACCAGGACGACCAGCACGATGCCCGAGAGGCGCATGAAGAGCCACGCGGCCATCTCGAAGTTGCCGCGGGTCGAGCGCGGGGTCTTGCCGGTCCGCTTGCGCGGGGCCTCGATGTAGGGCGCCGGGTTGTCGGTGTCGTAGAGGGACACACCCTCGACGGAGCCGATCGCCTGGGCGGAAGAAGTGTCAGAAGACATGCGTGTCACTCCCCGAACAGAACGCGGTAGGCGTGGCCGAGGACCGGGAGGACGGCACCGGCCATCAGCACGATCCAGACGCCCACGACGGTCCAGAGCATCTGCTTCTGGTAGCGGGGGCCCTTGGACCAGAAGTCCACGGCGATCACACGGAGACCGTTGAGCGCGTGGAAGAGGATGGCGGCGACGAGGCCGTACTCCAGCAGCGCGACGATCGGGGTCTTGTAGGTAGACACGACATCGTCGTACGCCTCAGGGGAGACGCGGACGAGTGCGGTGTCGAGGACGTGTACGAACAGGAAGAAGAAAATGAGGACGCCGGTGACTCGATGAGCCACCCAGGACCACATTCCTTCCCGGCCGCGGTACAACGTTCCAGCCGGCACGGAAAACCCTCCGGAAGCGGGGCGGGGGCCAGCCGGCTTCTTTGTCGGTCGGGCCCGGCCGGGTACGGTCCACCGGCCCCGGACATCGTAGCGACGCTTCGTCGGTTCCCTCGCGCGGGGTCCGCTGGTGTGATCAAACAGGCACGGACGGCCTATCCCACAGGGGCGAACAGCCCGAAATCGGCCGTCGACCGGCCGTCACCGGGATCAACGCGGTGCGCGCCCGCGAGCCGGTCGAGCAGGCTCAGCAGCCGGGAGCGGGCCACCATCCGCAGTTCGTCGGCCGCGATCGAGCGTTCCTCGTCGATCTCGTGACCCATCCTCCGGCGGATCGCCGCCAGCAGCTGGCTTATCTGCTCCTCGGGCGGATGGCCGTCCAGGCAGATCACGAAGGCGTGCCCGAAGGTGCGCTCGTACTCCGCCCGGGCCGCGTCCAGCGCCAGCAGCGCCGCGTAAGGTGCCCCGTGCCCCAGCTCCGCCGAGGACTCCCGGGCCAGCGCCTCGGTGAGGTCGCCCTGGGACATGTCGTACGCGGCCTCGTCGGCCGCCGCCAGCAGGGAGGCGGTGTCCGGATAGGGGCGGTGGTCGGCCACCCGCTGGGCCCAGCGGACGCTGCCGCAGCAGTGCAGCAGGGCCGTCCGGGCGTGCTCGGGCGGCAGCGAGTTGAACCGCTCCAGCCCGGTGCCCGGGGTGGAGACCGGGCCGCGGACCTGTGCCGGAAGGGGGCTGGACAGCGGAGTTCTCCTCGGGGCGCGGCGCGGGTGTACCGCCACGCTAGCGATCCCGGAGAGGGGGTGTCGTATGCATAAGGGGATTTCACCCGGAAGTGAGCCGAAAGGATGACACCCGGGCCGGATTGAACCGGCTGAAGAGAGGGGAGGGCGACCGAGGCCGCCACCCCCCACAGGAGAGGCCCCGGTCGCCATCCGTCACGGGCTCGTGCGACAAGCCCGTATCTGTGTCAGCGTCCGGAGTGCGTTTTCTGTCACACCTCGCTCCGCGCAGGCTTCGTCGCTGGTTGTACAACGCGTGGACGAGAGGTACGCGAAAGCCGTAACGTGCGGATTTGCGCCACACGTACAGGACGTCGAACGGGTTGGGGACTTTGCTGGGGGACGACGCGGAGCTGACCGCCGCGGTGCTCGCGGCACAGGACGGCGACGAGAGCGCGTTCCGGACTGTGTACCGCGCCGTGCACCCGCGCCTGCTCGGATACGTACGGACGCTCGTCGGGGACGGCGACGCCGAGGACGTGACCTCCGAGGCCTGGCTGCAGATCGCCCGCGACCTCGCCTCCTTCACGGGAGACGCCGACCGCTTCCGCGGCTGGGCGGCGCGCATCGCCCGCAACCGGGCCCTCGACCACATCCGCATGCGCGGCCGCCGGCCCGCCGTCGGCGGGGACGAGACCGAGCTCACAGGCCGGGCCGCGGACTCCGACACCTACGGCGAGGCCATGGAGGCCCTGTCCACCGGCCGCACCATGGCGCTCATCGCCCGGCTCCCGCAGGACCAGGCCGAGGCCGTCGTCCTGCGGGTGGTCGTCGGCCTCGACGCCAAGAGCGCGGCCGAGACCCTGGGCAAGCGCCCCGGCGCGGTCCGCACGGCCGCCCACCGGGGCCTGAAGAAGCTCGCCGAGCTCCTGAACGCCGACCCCGGAGCCGCGGGTGAGGCCGAGGCCAGGGCGCGGGTCGGCCATAATGCCGGAGACCTGGCGCGGGACCGGGACCTCGACGCCGTACCGGCGCAGCGGGCACGGGCGAAGGACCTCGTGGAACAAACCGGTGTGACGCATTCACGTTGGCGGACGCAGAAGGACATGTGATGGCCGACGAGCACAAGGCGTGGCTGGACGGAGCCACGGCGGAAGAGCTGCTGCGCGGACGGGCCGCCGCCCCGGTCGGACCCGGCGCCGACCCGCGCGCCCGGGCCGAGGCCGCCCGGCTGCGCGCCGCCCTCGACGCCCTGACCCCGCGGACCGCGGACCGCGGCGAGCTGCCCGGCGAAGCCGCGGCCCTGGCCGCGTTCCGCGCGGCGCACGCCACCCGCGCCGCCGCCCCGGCCACCGCGGCCCCCGCGGCGGGCCGCTCCGGCGCGCCCGGGGCCGGCGTCCCCGACGAGCCCCTGATCGACCTGGCCCCGATACCCGTCGTACGGATCCCCGCGCAGCGCCGCCACGGCACGCCCGCCCGCTTCGGGCTGGCGGCCGCGCTCGCCGGGGTCGCGGTCGGCGGGATCGCCGCCGTCGCCGGCACCGGCCTGCTGGACCGGGACGCCCGCCTCTCCGCGGGTCCCGCGCCGGCGGTGTCGGTCAGTGCCGACTCGGAGCGCACGCCCGCCGCGGAGACGGCCGGACCCACCTCCCTTCCGCAGCTGCGGCCCACCCCGGAGGGCGGCGGCGGCCTCGCCTCGCTCGGCCCCGGCTTCTCGCTGCCGCCGGACGGCCGGGGCCGCACCCCCCTGGACCCCGGCGGCTCGCTGCCGCCCGGCACGGTGACGACGCCCGCCACGGGGGGCGGCACGACGGGTACGGACGGCGGCACCCGCAACACGCTCACCGACAAGAACGACGGCACCAAGGACGGCGGTGCCGGCGGCAAGGACCGCGACCAGCAGGACACGGACCGCCCCGAGACCCTGTGCCGGGACCACGCCGCGAACAAGCTGGCCGAGGACCGCAAGCAGTACCTCGCCCGGATCGCCGGCGGCCCCGCCAAGATCCCGCGCTTCTGCGCGACCCTGCTGGAGGCGCCCCGCTCGGGCACCCCGCAGGGCGGGAGCACCGACCAGGGCGGCGTCGTCGTCCCCTCGCCGGTCCTCAGCCCGGCCGGCCCGCTGGGCTTCCGCACCCGCTGACGGGGCCCCGCGACCCGGTGCGGAAACGGTTCACCGAAAGTCCGCGCGAAGGGCAGTAACACTTTTCGACCGGCCGGCGCAGTACAGAACGAGCCGACTGGTCATCGGCCGCGCAAGAGCCGGGGTTCCCCCCGTACCCCTGGGCTCTGCGCACCCGGCGCGGGCGGGGCACGTTCCCCCGGCCCTGCCCGCGCCCCTTCCTCTCCCCCGGCCGCGCCCGGTCGGTCGACCGAATGGGCGTCACCAGTAGACGACGACCTTGTCGCCGACCTTCACCTGGTCGAACAGCGCCGACAGCTTCGCCTTGTCCCGGACGTTGACGCAGCCGTGCGAGGCGCCGGCGTAGCCACGGGCCGCGAAGTCGGCCGAGTAGTGCACGGCCTGGCCCTGACTGAAGAACATCGCGTACGGCATCGGCGTGTGGTAGATCGTCGACGTCCAGTCCTTCGCCTTCCACTCCACCTGGAACAGCCCCTCGCGGGTGGGCGTGTTCTCCGAGCCGAAGCGCACGTCCATGGACGAGACCACCTTGCCGTCGATCATCCAGGCGAGGGTGCGGCTCTCCTTGCTGATGCACAGCACCCGGCCCTGCATGCACCGCGGGTCCGGGGCGGCGACCTCGTTGGTGGTCGGCGGGCGCAGCTCCTCCTCGGTGGGCTTCCTGCTGAGGCCCTGGACCTTCTGCCAGGTGGCCTCGTCCACCGCACCGGTGGCACCGAGCCCGTGCTGCGACTGGAAGGTCTTCACGGCGGCGGTCGTCTTCGAGCCGTAGAAGCCGGTGGGCGCCGAGGCCATCAGCTTCAGCTGGCGCAGCCGGGCCTGGAGGTCGCGGACCTGGTCGTTCTCGTCGCCGTTGGCCATGACCGGCTTCACGACGGGTGCCGCCGGCCGGGAGGGCGCGTCGGAGGGCGAGGCGGAGGGGGAAGCGGAGGGGGAAGCGGACTGCGAGGGCGAGGGGGTGCCGGGCTTGTCGTCCTGACCGGACGCGGATGCCGAGGGGGAAGCCACCGGCGCGGAGGGCGCCGCCGGAGCGGACCCGGAATGCTGCGGACCGCAGGCGGCCGCGGCGAAGGCCACGGCGGTGGCGAGGCCGAACGTACGGATGAGGGCTCTCTGTCGGTGCATCGCGGTTCCCCCGAATTCATTGTCGTGTATCTGGGTGATGCCTCACATGGCGTGGACAGTTGCGGACGGTCCCGGGATGTTGCGCCATTGTGACCAGCGGTCGTCGCGGGCACGGTTGTACCAGCCCCGGGCCGGTCGGCTCCACGGACACGGAGGTCCACGGCATGGTCCGTCCCACGGCCCGCACCGAGAGCGGAATCCCCATCGAACCGGTCTACGGGCCGGACGACCTCGCGGGCTGGGACCCGGGGGACAGGCTCGGGGCGCCGGGGGAGTACCCGTACACCCGCGGCATCCACCCCACGATGTACACGGCCCGCCCCTGGACCATGCGCCAGTACGCGGGCTTCGGCACGGCCGCCGAGTCCAACGCCCGCTACCGCCGGCTCATCGAGGGCGGCGGGACCGGCCTGTCCGTGGCCTTCGACCTGCCCACCCAGATGGGCCACGACTCCGACGCCCCCCTGGCCGCCGGGGAGGTCGGCAAGGTCGGCGTCGCCGTCGACTCCGTCGAGGACATGCGGGTGCTCCTGGAGGGCATCCCCCTGGACCGGGTCTCCACCTCGATGACGATCAACGCCCCGGCCGCCCTGCTGCTCCTGATGTACCAGCTGGTCGCGGAGGAACAGGGCATCCCGGGCTCCCGGCTGACCGGCACCGTCCAGAACGATGTCCTGAAGGAGTACATCGCGCGCGGCACGTACATCTTCCCGCCCGGCCCCTCCCTGCGGCTGACCGCCGACACCTTCCGCTACTGCCGCACGGAGATCCCCAGGTGGAACACCATCTCGATCTCCGGCTACCACATGGCGGAGGCGGGGGCCTCGCCCGTGCAGGAGATCGCCTTCACCCTCGCCGACGCGATCGCCTACGTCCGGACCGCGATCGACGCCGGGATGGCCGTCGACGAGTTCGCCCCCCGCCTCTCCTTCTTCTTCGTCGCCCGCACCACCCTCCTGGAGGAGGTGGCCAAGTTCCGTGCGGCCCGCCGGATCTGGGCCCGCGTCATGCGCGAGGAGTTCGGGGCCAGGGACCCCAAGTCGCTGATGCTGCGCTTCCACACCCAGACCGCCGGGGTCCAGCTGACGGCGCAGCAGCCCGAGCTGAACCTCGTCCGGGTGGGGGTGCAGGCCCTGGCCGCCGTCCTCGGCGGGACGCAGTCGCTGCACACCAACTCCTTCGACGAGGCCATCGCCCTGCCCACGGAGAAGGCGGCCCGGCTGGCGCTGCGGACCCAGCAGGTGCTCGCGTACGAGACGGACGTGCCGCACACCGCCGACCCCTTCGCCGGGTCCTACGCCGTGGAGCGGATGACGGACGAGCTGGAGGAGGCGGCCCTGGCCCTGATGCGGCGGGTCGAGGACCTCGGCGGGGCGGTCGCGGCGATCGAGGCGGGCTTCCAGAAGGGGGAGATCGAGGCCAACGCCTACCGGATCGCACGGGAGCAGGAAGCCGGGGCGCGGGTCGTGGTCGGGGTCAACCGCTTCGCGCTGGAGCGGGAGGAGCCGTACGAGCCGCTGCGCGTCGACCCCGCGGTCGAGGCCCGGCAGTGCGCGGCGCTGGCCCGGCTGCGCGCGGGGCGGGACGCGGAGGCGGTGCGCAGCACGCTGGAGGAGCTGCGGGAGGTGGCCGCCGGGACGGAGGGGAACGTGCTGCACCCGATGAAGGAGGCGCTGCGGGCGCGGGCCACGGTGGGCGAGGTGTGCGGGGTGCTGAGGGAGGTCTGGGGGACGTACGAACCCGCCGGTCTCGGTTCGTGAAACCCACTGGCGTGACAGGTGCGTACCTATGGGACACTCCTGCGCATGCTGGGTGTGACAGATCTTCCTACTTATCTCGCCGCGGTGGTGCTGATCGTTCTGCTGCCGGGGCCGAACTCCCTCTACGTCCTGTCCGTCGCCTCGCGCCGCGGCGTGAAGGCGGGCTACAGGGCCGCCTTCGGCGTGTTCACCGGCGACACGGTGCTGATGGTGCTCACGGCCGTCGGCGCGGGCGCGCTGCTCCAGGCGAGCCCGGTGCTGTTCGGCGTGGTCAAGGTGCTCGGGGCCGGCTACCTGGGCTGGCTGGCCGTGGGCATGATGCGGGCCGCGTGGGCCATGTGGCAGGCGCGGCGGACGCGTGACGAGGAGCCCGGGGAAGCGGGGCCGGAGGCGGCGGGGGCGGCCGAGCGGCCGTACCGGCGGGCGCTGCTGGTCAGCCTGCTCAACCCGAAGGCCATCTTGTTCCTGCTGTCGTTCTTCGTGCAGTTCGTCGACCCGGGATACGCCCACCCGGCGCTGTCGTTCCTGCTGCTCGGGACCGTCTCCCAGCTCGTCAGCCTCGCCTACCTGTCCACCCTGATCTTCACCGGCACCCGCCTGTCGGCCGCCTTCCGCCGCCGCAAGCGGCTGTCGGCGGGGGCGACCTCGGCGGCGGGCGTGATCTTCCTCGGCTTCGCCGCCAAGCTCGCCGTCAGCTGACGCCGGCCGACCCGGGCGCGGGCCCGCCCGGCTGCCTCAGGAGCCCGAGCCCAGGCGGCCCAGCCGCCTGCGCAGCCGGTGCGCCGCCCGCCGCACGGCGCGGTTGCGGGGCAGGAACGCCAGCCGCCGCGGGACCCCGCCGGGCAGTCCCAGCGCGGTCAGCCGGCGGCGGCCGAAGTAGCGCCGGGTGTACGGGTCCAGGTGCCGGGCCAGGTAGGCCTCGGCCGCGGGGCGGCGGTCCGGCAGGATCCGGGGCTGCATCGTGAAGCCCACCGCCGCGACCAGCCCGGGCAGATCGGCAGGTGGATCCTGCGGCGGCCCGTCCAGGTCCGGGACCAGGGCGTCCACCAGGGTCAGGGGGATCCGGTTGCTGTTCTGGTACGGGGCCAGCCGCCCCAGCACGGCCGCGGTCCCGGTGCGCGCCACCGGGATCCCGTACAGCGCCCGGGCCGTCAGCAGCCCGGTCGAGAAACAGCCCACGACCAGCGCCGGCCGCAGCCGCTGGTACAGGATCTCGGCCAGCACCGGCGCGTCCAGCACCCGCAGCCGCACCCCCAGCCGGGCGGCCTCCGCCCGGGCCCGCCGCGCGTACGCGGCCGGGGCGCTCGGGTGCGGTTTGAACACCAGGTCCCGGTGGCCCCACTCGTGGGCGCCGCGCACCATCGCGGCGTGCAGCTCCTCCTCCTCGTCCGGGGACATCAGCTCCAGCGCGGACAGGTACTGGCCCAGCAGCAGCGCGGGCGGCTCCTCCCCGGCGCCGGTGCCGGCGCCGGTGCCGGAACCGCCTCCGGCGCCGGTGCCGGGAGCCGGTCCGAGCGGGTCCGCCAGGTCCGCCGGCTCCGCCAGGTCCGCCAGCTCCGCGAAGACCTTCAGCACGGCGGGCGCCGGGACCAGCTCCCCCCGCACCCCGAACTCCGTCAGCAGCAGCGGCTCCAGCCCCGGCACCAGGTCCAGGTGCAGCACCCGCCGCACCCGCATCCCGATCTGCGGGTCGAGCCGGAAGCGGGTGGGCCCGTACGACATGAGCCCGTCGGCGTAGACGTCGATCGCCGCCCCCGGGAACAGCCGGCACAGGCTCTGCGCGGGCGGCACCTGGAGCGATTCCACGACCAGCTCGACCCGGTCCCCGCCCAGCCCCCACAGCTGCCGCAGCTGCCGCTCCCACAGCGGGACGTCCTCCGGGCGCGGCGCCCAGACGCCGGGGTGCTGCGGGGCGACGACCGCGTTCCAGTCGATCACCTCGTCGAAGCGGGTGCGCAGCGCGGCGAACCCCGGCATGGCGTCCAGGCCCGGGGTCGCCTCGGGGGCGGGGGAGTGGTTGCTGGTCAGCAGGATCCGGCGGCCGGCCGGCGGGAGGCAGCCGGCGTCGAGGGCGGCGGCGAGGGTGGCCGCGCCGTAGAGGGTGGAGGCGAGGAAGACCTGCGTCACGTTCACGCCGCGGCCCCGGGGGCCGCGGCGGCGGCGGTCCGGCGGCGTAGCCTGCGCAGCAGCGCGGAACGCTCGGCGTCCATCGAGTCCAGGGCCCGCTCCAGCACCCCGCGGGGCATGCGGGCGAGCGCGTCCGCACCCATCGACCGGAGTTTTTTCGCCACGCCCGGTTCGAACCTTTCGATCGAGCCGATATGGTGCGCGATAATTGCGCAATACGTTCGGACCGCTTTGTGGATCAAGAGTTCGGATTCCCGGTCGGCGGCCGTCTCTGCGATTACCTGGTCGAATGCCCGAATGAAATCGAGCTGGCGCTCGTCACCGATCTGCGTCAACGAGGTGGAAATGCCGCGCCGGTAGAAGACCCCCGGCAGGCCCACCGCCGCGAACGACTCCGCCTCCCGGTGCAGCCGCCAGATCCACGGCCGGTCCTCCGCCGTGCGCAGCCCGTCGGTGAAGTGCAGCAGCCCGCGGTCCAGCAGCCGCCGGTGGTACATCCCGGCCCAGGCGTACGGGTAGTCCACCGCGGTGGCCCGCGAGGCCGGCAGGATCCCGGCCCGCGGATCGGCGACCACCGCGTCCGGCCCGTACGGCACCCGCTGCACGACCCGCTCCCGGCCCGTCACCTGCACATGGTCGGTCCGGACGAAATCGCAGTTCAGGGCCTCGATGGCGGCCAGGGTGCGGGCCAGGTGGCCCGGCGCCAGCCAGTCGTCGCCGTCCAGGAAGGCGATGTAGCGCCCGCGCGCCGCGTCCAGCCCGGTGTTGCGGGCGGTCGCCAGCCCGCCGTTGCGCTCCCGTCTGAGCAGCACCGCCCCCGGCAGGGTCGCGGCGGCCCGTTCCAGCAGCTCGGGCGTGCCGTCCGTGGAACGGTCGTCGACGAGCAGGAACTCGAAGTCCTCGCGGGCGTTGAGTCCGAGGCTCCGCAGGGCGTCCGGGGCGTATGTCTGCACGTTGTAGAACGGCACGACCACAGAGAGCTTGAGCACCCGTGAGACCTTAGGGCGCGGCCCGGCATTCACCGTGGCCCCGATGCGTATTCCATGTGAACGACGCGGGGCCGTCGCGTTAACCAGGACGCTTTCGCATTTCGTCGACGGGTTGTTAACCCGCCGTTGTGCGCTCGTTGGGCCGACCACCGGAAATGCGGAATAGCTTCTGCCGGGTGCCAGTGCCAATCAGCAGAAGCCGGGCCGATCAGCGGATCGCCGTACTCGCCGATTCCGATACGCGATGGAAATGGGGCGCCCTCACGGCCCGCCGCCTCGCGCCCTCCGACGCCCCTCCGGGCCACCGGATCACCGGGTACCTCCTGCGCGGCCGCGCCACCCCCACAGCCCGCCAGCTCGGCGAGGCGGGGGTGGGGGCGGACGCCGCGCCGGCGGAGGTGACCTGCGCGGAGTTCCTGGCGGAGCTCGGGCGCGAACGGTACGACGTGGTCGTCCTCGCCCTCGTCGGCGGGGCCGTCCAGGCCGTCCTGCACGGGGCCCGCGCCCTGTGGCCGGAGCCGGCCGCCCGGCCCGTGTTCGTCACCGGGTACGTGGGCGTGGTCTACGAGAAGCTGGCCGACGGGCTGCTGCTGCGGCACGGCGCCGACCTGGTCCTGGCCAACTCCCGCCATGACGCCGAGCGCTTCCGCGCCGTCTACGCGGGGGCGGGCGCCGACCCCGGAGCCGTCACCGAGACCGCCCTGCCGTTCCTGGACGGGGCCCCGTACGAGCCCGCCGGGAACCGCACCCACCGGGTGGTCTTCGCCGTGCAGCCCTCCGTGCCCGAGGCCCGTGCCGACCGCGCCTACCTGCTGGGCCGGGCCGCCGGGCACGCACGGCTGCACCCGGACCGCGAGGTGCTGGTCAAACTCCGCAGCCGGCCGGGGGAGCACACCACCCACCTGGAGGAGCACCCCTACCAGCGCCTGGCCGAACGCCTCCCGGGCGGCCTCCCGCCGAACCTGCGGCTGGTCTACGGCCACATGGGCGAGGTCCTGGACACCACCGACCTGCTGGTCACCGTCTCCTCCACGGCCGCCCTGGAGGCCCTTCACCGGGGCGTCCCGACCGCCGTCCTGACCGACCTCGGCATCCGCGAGTCCCTCGGCAACCAGCACTTCCTCGGCTCGGGCTGCCTGGCCTCCTGGGACCAACTGGACGCGGGCCTGCTCCCCCAGGCAAACCCGACCTGGCTGGCAACCCACGGCGTCCCGCCCCCCGCCGCCCCCCGTCCGCCGCCCCCACGGGGGCGCACCGGGCCCCCGCGGACGCGGGGCCGGTCGACCCCTACGCCGCCGCCCGGGAGCGGGTCGCGCGGCTGCTCGGGGAGGAGCTGCTGCCGCCCGTGGCGCCGTACTACACCCTGGAGACCGCCCCCGGTTACCTGCCCGGGATCCTCGCCCGGCAGCACCTCGCCCCCGACGGGACCCCCCTCCCCGGCGCCCTGCCGCGCGGGGGCCGGGAGTCGGCGGCGCGGCGGTGGGTGCGGGGGCGGCTGCGCGAGGCCGCCCGGGGGCCTACCGGCACGGGGTGCAGCGCGTGGCCCCCGCGATCCGCCGCCTGGGCGAACTGTGACCGCCCCCACCGGCCCCGCCGCAACCCCCGTCCCGGCACCGGCACCGGCTCCGGGTGCCGCGTCCGCCTCCCGCCCCGGCCCCGCGGGCCCCGCTCCGGGGCGCCCGCCGCGGCGGGTCCTTGCGGTGATCCCCGCCCGCGGCGGCTCCCGAGGGGTCCCGGGCAAGAACACCGCGCGCGTCGGCGGGGTCCCGCTGGTCGCCCGGGCCGTGCGCGCCTGCCGGGCCGCGCCCACCGTCACCGACGTGGTCGTCTCCACCGACTCCGAGACCGTCGCCGCCGCGGGCCGCGCCGCCGGCGCCCACGTCCTCGCCCGCCCCGCCGCCCTCTCCGGGGACACCGCGAGCAGCGAGTCCGCCGTCCTGCACGCCCTGGACACCTTCGAGGAGCTGCACTCCCTCACGGTGGACGTGGTCCTCCTCGTCCAGTGCACCAGCCCCTTCCTGACCTCCGCCGACGTCGAGTCCGTCGCCGCAGCCGTGGCCCGCGGCGACGCCGACTCCGCCCTGACCGCCGCCCCCTTCCACGGCTTCCTCTGGCGCCGCGGGCCCGACGGCTCCGGGAGCGGGGTCAACCACGTCCCCTCGTACCGGCCGCGCCGCCAGGACCGCCCCGAGGAACTTCTGGAGACCGGCGCCGCCTACGCCATGACCGCGGCCGGCCTGCGCGCCGCCCGGCACCGCTTCTTCGGCAGGGTCCTGCCCGTCCCCGCCGACCCGGCGCGGGTCCTGGAGGTCGACGACCCGCACGACCTCGCCCGCGCCCGCCTCCTCGCCCCCCTCCTCGACCCGGCACCCACACCCCACACGCCCCAGACACCCCAGCGAAGGACGCCCGACGCCATGACCGTCGCCCCCCTCAACACCCGCCTCCGCACCCTCGGCCCGCGCATCGCCGGCCCCGGCCGCCCCGTCTACGTCGTCGGCGAGATCGGCATCAACCACAACGGCGACCTCGGCACCGCCTTCGCCCTGATCGACGCCGCCGCCGAAGCCGGATGCGACGCCGTCAAGTTCCAGAAGCGCACCCCCGAGCTGTGCACCCCCCGCGACCAGTGGGACGTCGAACGCGACACCCCCTGGGGCCGGATGACCTACATCGACTACCGCCACCGCGTCGAGTTCGGCGAGGCCGACTACCTCGCCATCGACGAGCACTGCGCCAAGCGCGGCATCGCCTGGTTCGCCTCCCCCTGGGACACCGAGGCCGTCGCCTTCCTGGAGAAGTTCGACCTCCCCGCCCACAAGGTGGCCTCCGCCTGCCTCACCGACGACGAACTGCTGCGCGCCCTGCGCGCCACGGGCCGCACGGTCGTCCTCTCCACCGGCATGTCC